>VXYV01000006.1 GCA_009845835.1 Gammaproteobacteria bacterium
GTGTGGGTACATATCCATCGAGCCAAATATATTCAAGTTTTGCTTTCATATTAAAAATTATTTAGTTGCAGTTAAAAAATATATCCAATCCCCACGACGGGTAATGGAAAAACAAGTCATTTGTACGACGTAATCTGCTTTTTCGCAGACTAGACATACGGCTATAAATTTTACTGAATTACTAGTCGGTCGAAAATCGAGGGCTGCGTGATACTTCAGCGGAATATACATCCGCACGATCTTGGTAGGGTTGATTGTCTAATTTGTAATATCGTGAACGCATGACGCGGTCCCGATTGTATGGTGGAGTGAATACATCGATCATGCGGGTAAATTTCTCGGCATGGAGAGAATGGATATTACCACGAGTTGCGGTTAGTATCGCTGAGTCTCCATTTGTCATTACCAGTGAGCGTTCTTTTTGTAGTAATGGTTGATTGTTGTCGCTCGTCTCTTCCAATTTGTCAAAGTGTTCTACTTTGACACGACCTTCTACACACAGGATAACGCCAGTCATATCGGGATGATCGTGCAGTGGAATGAGTTCGTCTTCGGCAAACTCTATAAGTGAAATTTCAAACTGAGATTCGCGGTGGAGTGCCCGAATTTCTGGGAAGTACGGATTGCGATCTCGATAATTCTCGACAAATCGTTGAATGTGCCCGTCTTGGATATGCAGTTTTTGCAATATCTTCTCGATTTTGAGAGTATACTCATCTTGGTCCCAATCAGTATCAAATTGCACGGTGGAAAGTTCAGCACAATGCTGTAGAAAGTCTTCCCAACTGAGCAGATCTTCTTTCGCCATAGTTTTTTTAATGATGGGAAATGCTGATAGTGCGAGCAAAGCTCCGCCGCTGAGTTTGATAGCGGAACGACGAGAAACGAGGGACAAATCGAAATCTCAATCCAACAATGAGGTAGGGAATTTTAACGAGTACCTAACTTCAGTCATTTGTGATCGACGCACTTTGAGTCACGAGACTAACGTAATTGTTGAAGCGGCGTTCTTCAAGAACTCCATCTTGTCGCGCTGCTTGGATTTGACAGTCAGGTTCATTTGTGTGTGAGCAATTGGAGAAATTACAACGCGTGATCAGGGACTCGATATCAGGAAAGGTCAGTTCAAGACTGACTTTCGAATTTGCTATAGCGAGTTCTCGTACACCGGGAATGTCAATGATCAATCCACCATCTTGAAGTAAAAAAAGTCGTCGTGACGACGTCGTGTGTCGGCCTTTGTGATCGTGAGCCCGTGTTAGCGCTGTGCGTTGCACATCGGCGCCGAGTAAGGTATTGATTATCGTAGATTTACCTACACCAGAAGCCCCCATAAACAAAGCGGTAACCCCTTCCTTTAGCAAACTTCGAAGGGGATCCAAATCCGTGCGCTCGCGACAGTCGACAACGAACAAGGAAGCACGATAAGTGAGGCGAAGAATGCGTTTGACAAACGGAGTGAAATCTGGGACGAGATCTCGTTTGGACAAAACAATATGGGGTAAAGCATTAGAAAGCTCAGCAAGCGCAAGGTATCGTTCAAGTTTGGAATCGTTGATATCTTCCGTGCACGAGATAACGATAAAGATCAAATTGACATTAGCGGCGATGGTTTGTGGTTCAGGTTGTTGTGGAACGTTACGTTTGATAGCATTCAGTCGTGGAAGTAGCTCTGTGAGATGTGGTTGATCTTTTGAAGCCAAGACCCAGTCGCCCACCGCGGGTCGCTGAGAATCTTCACTACTGAACCATCTCCCACGAATGGGGAGTTCGTAACTGGAGTTTCCGTCATGAACTCGCAACCGGTGACGATGAATTGTTACAACTCGCGCGGGTTTGAGAGCTGCATTGGTTTGCCAAACGCATGCTTGGAGCTCGAATTGCTCAGACCAACCAAGATTTTTTAGAGACATCGGGTACTGCTATTGGCAGATTTCTCCATCGTTTTGACTTAACCCTAGTACATATTACGTTAGAGTCATAAAATTGAGTGACTGCTAAATACGCGAAACTACAAACCCGATGTCTGACCGCCAAGATTCTTGGAATATAGAAAAACATGAATGGCATGCCGCCTTAGCCAACGTAATTCAAGAACAAGGGGAAGATGAAGCGCGACGACTGCTAATTGATTTACTGCAATCCATCGACTATATTGAAAGTTCAAATATTTTTAATACCCCTTATTTGAACACTATACACCGTCAAGAAGAGATTCCGTATCCAGGCAATTTAGACCTAGAACAAAAAATCGAAAATATTTTGCGCTGGAACGCCGCTGCGATGGTCTTACGTGCCGCTGACAGTGGAACCGGTGTAGGTGGTCATATTGGTACGTATTTTTCTACTTCAACGTTATTGGAAGTCGGGTTTAACCACTTCTTCGATCGCAATCGGGGAGACCAAGTTCATGTTCAGGCTCATGCTTCTCCAGGCGTATATGCACGAGCTTTTTTAGAAGGTCGATTAACACAAAAAAACCTGGAAAATTTCAGACGGGAAGGTGAGCAAGGTGGTGGTTTGCCTTCCTATCCTCACCCTCGGCGCTTACCTGAATTTTGGACGATGCCAACTGCGAGTATGGGGCTATCCACCCCACTCGGCATCCACCAAGCTCGCATGATCAAATATTTGGAAAACCGCGGATTAATTGAGAAAAGTGACGCCAAGATCTGGTTGTACGTCGGTGACGGTGAAACCGACGAACCGGAAGTTATCGGTTCTTTAAGTATCGCAGCACGCGAACAACTCGATAACTTAATTATGGTGGTGAACTGTAATTTACAGCGATTAGACGGTCCAGTCAGGGGAAATGGCAAAATCATTCAAGAACTTGAACGAGCATACCTTGGGGCTGGTTGGCACGTCATTAAATTGATTTGGAGTAGCGACTGGGATGTCTTCTTCGAACGCGATCGCTCACAAACATTAGTTAGTCGGCTGACCGAAATTGTCGATGGAGACTACCAGTTGTATAACGCATCAAGTGGTAACGTGATTCGCGAGCACTTGTTGGGAAACAATGAACCACTTATTGACTTATTTCGTGATTGCACGGACGACGACATCAAGTCTTTACGCGCAGGGGGTCACGATCCTATCAAGATTTACAACGCCTTTGCTAGGGCGATGTCAGTACATGGGCAACCGTGCGTTATCTTGGCGAAAACTGTTAAAGGCGACGGCATGGGATCGAAATCTGTTGGGAAGAACACGATCCATCAAAAAAAACAACTGACCAAGACGGAACGGATGGAACTTGCTCACTCACTGGATATTCCATTGCCTGAAGCGTCAATTGAACAAGCTGAGTTTTATCGACCATCTGAAGACAGTACCGAAATGGAATACTTTCAAAGTCACCTGCGAAAGGCAGGTGGTGGTCTACCAGTACGTTCAGTTCAGTGCAGAGCACTGGATGCCCCTGCGAAAGACGCGTTCAAAGATCTGATTGCAGGTTCTGGTGACCGAGAAATCTCGACCACTATGTCTTTGGTACGACTGCTCCAGCGGCTATTACGGGATAAAACTTTTGGTAAATACATCGTACCCATCGTACCGGATGAAGCTCGAACTTTTGGTATGGATGGGTTGATCGCGCAAACGAGGATCTACTCCCCGCTTGGCCAACAATATACGCCAGTTGACGCCGACACCATTGCCCCATATCGGGAATCTACCGAAGGGCAAATTCTGCAGGAAGGCATTTGTGAAGCTGGAGCGATTTCAGCATTTGCAGCTGCAGGTACCTCTAATGCCATGCACGGTGTTCCGTTGGTACCGTTCTACTTCTTTTACTCTATGTTTGGATTTCAACGAGTAGGCGATTTAATTTGGGCTTGTGGCGACATGATGTGCAAAGGTTTTCTCGTTGGCGCTACCTCAGGTCGAACTACCTTGAATGGAGAAGGTGTGCAACACCAAGATGGACATTCACATGTTCTCGCCTCTACTGTACCCAATCTGCGGAGTTATGATCCAGCATTTGCCTATGAGATCGCGGTGATCGTACGCGAAGGATGGAAACAAATGTTTAAGTACCACGACGACGTGTTCTATTATTTGACTGTGACCAATCAAAACTATCGGATGCCAGCGATGCCTGAAAACGTTGAATTGGGAATAATGAAAGGCATGTATCCATTGGACTACTACCAAAATGCCGTAATGAATCTGTTTGGTAGCGGTGCGATCATGACCGAAGTCCTGTCGGCCGCGAACACCTTAAGAGAGTTGGGGTATTCGGTAAGTGTGTGGAGCGTCACGAGTTACGTGGAGCTGCAAAGAAATGCGTTGGGTACAGTCGCAGAGGATAGAGAGTACAATACACACGGTAAAGACACGCCATACGTCACTCAGTTGCTTGGCGAAGAGTCGGGAATATTTGTCGCCGCGAGTGACTATCAAAAGTCTCTACCACTCATGATTGCACCTTGGGTACCGGGTGAATACAGTGTATTAGGTACCGACGGGTATGGCTTTTCAGATTCACGGAAAGCGTTACGCAATAATTTTGCCGTGTCAGCAGATTGGATTTGTTATACTGCCTTACACACGCTCAATTGCCGCACACAAAAGGTACCAAACAAAGATATAGACCAGTTTATTGACGCATTGAACCTTGCGTGCGACTAAAGTAAAACTACCGTTATTTGCGCATAACAGAGCACGCAACGCGTGTGTAACGAGGTGAAATGCCTTCTCTCACCTCTGAGCAATAACTTTAAATCGGCTTGGAGAGTTTTCTCAGGCCGAACGGATTTTTTCCAGCTCTTCGCCCTCAGATCGCGCGACTAGTGCAGCAATCGTTAAATCACCGGTTACGTTCGTTGAAGTACGACACATGTCAAGAATACGATCGATAGCAAGAATGAGAACATACCATTCAACAGGTAGGCCAAGGTAACTCAAAATGAGGACAATCGCCACCATACTTGCACCCGGGATACCTGCTACACCAATTGAAGTCAGTAGTGCGAGAATAACGACCGTAATCTGATCACCGATACTGATAGGATCACCGCCGGAAGCGAAGTAGATTTGGGCAATAAAAATGACGACTACACATTCGAATAGAGCCGTACCGTCCATATTAACCGTTGCGCCGAGAGGTAAGACGAAACTACTCACATTCTTTGACAGTCCTGCATTTTCTGCACTTTGAATCGTGACTGGTAGAGTTGCTGACGACGAGGCTGTGGAAAACGCCATCAATTGAGCCCGTACGACTTTAGAGTAATAGGCAAACGGATTGATGCCTGCCGCAAAACGTAGCAGTAGTGGTAACCACACGAAAAAGTGTATTGCCAACCCTAGCAAGACCGTCAGTGCAAACATCATGAGTAATGAAAGTAGGCTGGGAGCGCCTAGTTTTGTGACGGCGCCCGCCACAAGCGCGAAGACGCCGATGGGTGCAAAACGGATGATCCACAGAGTAATCAAGATCATGACTTCGTACACACCCGTCCAGAATGAATCCATCGTTTGACGAATTTCGCCGGTTAACCTAGTGGTAAAAAATCCAACGATGACTCCCACAAATATGATTGCCAATAAGGCTGAGTTATCAGTCAGTGCCACAAAAATATTCGGTGGTACTGCACGCGTTATGATGTCAAACAGACTCCCCAATCCACTTGTATCACTGATTTCTCGCGTTCTCTCTAATTTTTGGACAAGCTCGTCATCTTCGACACCTTCAATAAACGCAACGACTTCGGAGGCTACGTGTTCATCGACATTACCGGGCTGAATGATGTTCACAAGAACCAACCCAGTACCAATGGCGACGAATCCAGTGAGAACATAAAACCCTATCGTTTTAGCACCGATTCGACCAAAGGAATTTTGTCCAGCCATACTTGCCACTCCCACGACGACTGCGGATAGGACAAGGGGGATTACGATCATTTTCAACGCATTCATGAACAACCCACCAAAGAATTGGAAGATGTTGAGCCAAAACGTCTGGCCTTCGGTTGTTCCCGCGAGATTTAGTAAGGTACCCACGCCGAAGGCTAGTACTAAAGCAATGAGTATGTGCCAGACTAAGTTCTTGGCGTCGAAAAAGTTAGACATGAAATTCCCCCTCTGATTTCAAAATAGGCTCGGGTACTACAGTGTACCTCAATTAAGCCTTAATAATTGTATGTACATATTCGACTTTGTGCACGTTCAGACAACCCACAATAAACTATTGATCACTAGTTTGGTAATTTACGCATTTCGATTACCATATCCATTATGCTTAACTTTTATTAATCTTTGTTGATCTAGCCAATCACTAAATTAGCAACAAAAAAGAAAATGGAATTGATTAAATTCGTTAACCTAGTTTCTCCCTGCCTTCGTCTTATTCTAAGCGGCGGTATGTTGGTTTTGGTATTGATCGCTACCAACCTCTACGCGCGCGATCTCCCTTTTCCCGACGAACAGATACCCGTAGGTCAACCCGATCCCCCACCGGACCCACCGGAAGAAAGTGTTTTAATCGAATACGGTAGATGTACGGTAGATTACTCTGAAATTGAAATTGATTTCGACGGCACTACGCTAGGCGATATCTATGAGATTTTCGAAGGAATATATGGAGAAGAGCTAGGACATCTATTTGGACCCGAACATCACGACGTGTTCCTTAATCCGCCGGTGGTGCCGGCAAAATTTAGTGTAATACGTCCAGGGACTTGGGGGGAACCGGCGAAAGATCGATACCGTGCGCGGGGATTTTACGGCCCCATACATAACGTAACGGGGTTTCGTAAGCAAATGAGGCTATGGTTTGAATACCGTGAAATCATCTACCTTGATGGTTCAATAATCGACAAAACTAGAAAAAGAGATATTTGCACCACCTGGGGTTCAGGCGGATCTCGAGATGTGACCAATAACGCCTCTTCAGTGGTGTTTCGTTATCAACAAGAGTGGGAGGATTTTCACCTGATTGAACGCAATTGCCAACACTGGGCGTTCATGACTTTAACTGGCTTTGACTTGAATGGTGTTGATAATCCTGAAGACTATGTCCCTGAGGAGGAGTAGTATGCAAAAGTTAATCGTAGTGTTGTTGTTTCTTTTGGTGTGTATCACTAGTTTTGGAACACCTAATACTTTAGAAGAGATGCTAGCCGATGAAGATCTCACCGATCGTGAGTTGTATTCATGGTTGAATCAAAAAGGAATGGGCGATGCAAGCGTACCCAATGGTGCGATCCACAACCTGATTTTAGCAGGATTAAAGCATGAAGATCCGGAGATTCAACACTGTGTGTTGTCGGCGATTAAAGGTCATGTAGGGATCAATCTTCACTTGCGCATGAATAATGCTCCGGTTACGGATGATCGCCGGTTGCAAGATAATCCTCAAATCGGTGAGCTCTTAATGCAGCTGTGGGAGGAAGAGTTTAACCGCGCGGGTGGGGTAGTGCCGCCCGACGATGACTATATTATGACCCTAGAGGAAATGGAGCGCGGATTTCCTTGTACTGGGAGTAGACCAGCCTGGACTGGTTTACCATGGACTCTCGCTTTTTTACACCCGGGAAATCCGAAAGTCTATGAGCTGATTTGGCGTGTGTTGGCAGGCAAAAAAACACTCCCGGATAAAAAAGAAGATAATCCATTCCCGCTGCTCGTAGCGTTATACGCTGGCGAGTTTAATCACCCTAAAGACCAGGAGTTTCGTATCCAAATCTTGACGAGTCCAGAAGCGGATATGCCTGCCATGACCTACGCCGCGGCGAGTTTAGCTAAATTTCAATCGCCGGCCGGGTTAGCGGCCTTAGTTGAGGTGTTGGAAAACCCGAAGACCCAGTTTGGGTTCGCGCCGATTAGTGTGATTGAAGCGATCATGGCCTATGGCGACGAAGCAACCATTAAACATCGTACGTTATTAGAGGCTTCCCTGCCGAAAGTTTTTAAGCAGCGGCGTCATAACACTAGTGTGTTATTGATTGAACGAATGCTATCTCAACTACCAGACGAAGTTGACCAAGTCGAACAACCGTCACGATAGCAGTTCAAAGCTACGCGTATAGGAATGTTCGCTGCGGCTTTGGTAACAATTGATTTCTACCGTTGATACCCAGTGTTCGTTAATGTTCCGTTGAGGATGATGACTCAGATGGACCTAGACCTACCCTGTCATTATTTTCTCATACATGGAATTCCTGATTTTTGTTGTCATTGAACTGAACATCATTCCATTGGAGGTGTTAATACCTCACTACGTCGCAAGGCATCGAAGAACAGTAAACTGACCAGTGCGCAGTCTCTAAGTCCTTGTAAGTGTGCTTTCGGAAGGAATACTAGTTTCGTTTGACAATCGCGTTACGGTATAGGTGAATACAGATACGCATCAGTAGAGGAAAAGTACCTAACGCAAGCATGGCTAGTACAACCGACGGCGACCAAATATCTCCAAGCGATTTGATAGAACCCAATTCTTGCCCGGCATTCACACAAACGAAGGCTCCAGGAAGGACTCCTATCTGAGTAACCCAATAGTAAGTCCGTAATCGCAGAGGAGTGAGTGCAGCTACAAGATTCAAAATAAAGTAGGGCATAAAGGGCGCCAAACGTAAAGCAAAAAGATAAAACACCCCCTCTTTCTCTACCCCGCGATTGATAACGTCTATCTGTTTAGCAAATCGTCGCTGAATGAAATCTCTGAACAGAAAACGCGCGATCGAAAAGGCGATCGTAGCACCAATAGTACTCGCTAGTGCGACCAACAGAAACCCGGACCCTAATCCACAGATCGCCCCAACGAAGAGTGTCAGCGCAGTTGCACTAGGGATCGATAACCCGGTAAGCAAAACATACAGAACAAAAAGTCCAACCCATGAAATCAAGATGTTTTCTTGGTAGAACGTAGCCACAGCCTCACGCTGTTGCTGTAGGAAATCTATTGAAATGTATTCATAGAGTCGAAAATGGATAACGACGAATGTTAAGACGGCTACTACCAGCAAGAAAAGGACTCTCGCCAGATCTGCTCGATGGGTGAAATTAGCCATCAAAAAAATACCACCTCAACAACCGGTCGAGGTGGTATCAATTTTATTTTCGATTGAATAAGTTACATTGAGTAACGTAATGTAAGCCCGGCGACTTGTGGTTCAGTCATGAAGTAATTTCTGAAAAATCCCGACGTGTCTGAAGTTAGATACATTCCAGTGACGTTATCATTGTCTTGGACATTACGTACCCAGCCGCTAAGCATGAGTCTTCCATCAGAACTGGTGTAGGTTGCGCTTAAATTGATTTGACTCCAAGCATCGATTTCATCCCCCGGCGTATTGAATTCACGACTAAACGATTCACTTTGCCAGTATAGGCTGCCACGTAAAGAAACGTCTCCGTCAAAAAAACCAGTACTAATTGGGAAGTTGTAGGTTGCACCAATGTTCAAGGTGTGCTCGGGTGAGTGCGGTAAAGAATTTCCGTCAAGTTCGGTTAGTACACCTTCACTGGTCTCAACCCCAATCGTGTTTAAGAATAATCTCGAAAAGTAGGCTGGCACCGAAACTCCAAATTCATTTGCGGGATATGACAGGGAATAAGGAGTTGTACGATTTCTGATATCAATCGTCGCTCCCGCGGCTAATGCTGCATCGATAACCTGTTGCGTTAATTGTGCTTTACGCGCGACAAAATTAACCCCGGTAGTGGTCCCCGGATCGATGTTTTTGAGCAATACCCAGTCACTACTTCCGGCAGTTCGGTTGAGAGGATCAAGTGACGCTGTACCATCGACGGCTGTATTAAGGAAACTGTATCCGTAATCGAAGACAACTTGCGGCATCCCTTCCAGTTGAAACGTTCCTTCAGCTTCTAACCCCCAGGCAGAGGCATCAATGTTTTCATTGATGGGTGCATTATTTTTGATACGAGTAACTTGTAAACCGGAATACTGATACGCGAAGAAGGCGCTGTTAAACGCTACCCTTCGATCCATAAGTAGACTCTTTGTACCTAGCTCGAACGACGTAACTTCTTCACGATCAAAGGTAAAAGTACTTACATTTTGAAAGGCAACGGGAATGGCAGCATTCAAACCACCAGGTTTATAACCGGTGGACAACGTACCGTAAACAAAAACGTTATCGTTCAGTTGATGATCTAAGGTGATTCGGCCAGTAAGTGCGGTCCACTCACCTTCGTCGGGACTACCGGTAACTCCTCTGGCTTCACTAAAATCAGCAATAATCGGGATCTTCTTGATTAGCGCAACTCGTTCAGCACTATACGCAGGTGTCAGCATGGCTGCCTCAATTTCGGCGCGAGTTGCACCGTGATATGCGGCTAGCCCGATCTCGGGTGCGCCGACTGCAAATGGTCCGAGTAACAAGTTCATCGCCCGTGTCCAAAATATCCCCGTAACGGCGTTAATGTTTATTAAATGGTCGGCATCAAGTAACCCCGCCGCAATCGCGCCCTGTATTGCGGTTTGTAACGGTACAATTTCTACCGGTACACCAAGCACATTAGCTACATAGGCCCTGATTGCTGGATACACGGATGCATGAAGTAGTGGAACTTGATTAGTTGCGTCAAATAATATACTAGTATCGGAAATCCATTTTTGATCTTCGTTGTAGCGAAGACCGAACGTTAACTCCGTCTTATCGTCGATTTGGTAGTATGCTTCACCGAACACTGCTACTCCGTCATTCGTTCGTCCAAACCCTCCATTAGGAGTACTCGAGTTACCGAAAAAACTTGGATAAAGTGGTGGAGTATTTAGCAGTGGTGCACCTGTAACCGCAATCGCATCAAATACGTTGGAAAAAATGTAATAGTTGGTTCCTCGTTCAGTACCAAAGATCGATGAGCCTAACATGAACGAGATTTGCTGGTCAATGGTAGCATGAACCCGTCCTTCAATTACCCAATAATTTCCATTACCATCGGAATGGTCGTACATTAGAAAACGATTGGTGTCTAAATCGGTGTTAATACATCCACCTAGCACGCCAGCGGTACCTGCAAAAAAGTTACATCCACCAGATGCGAAATCCTCTCCAGTGTTACCGGAGGCTCGCGATACCGGCCAATAACCTTGCGGGTTGTACGTAGTCGGTGGCATAATGGGACCGACATCCATTAAGTAATCTTGTTGTGATAAGCCAGAACGTTCGTTGAAAGCACTTAAAACTTCAAATCTGAAATCGTTCCAATCAAAGTCAATTCCCATGGCTAGTAAGGAGTCGTCTTCTTGAAACACAGGATCAAAGTCCGTATGTACCGATCGTAGGCTGAGTTCGGGTCGTGGCACGTCATATTGAACCGTCCCAGTCGCACCACTTGTCCCCGGGTACCAGACTCCTAGTCCAGCCCCGAAAATCCCCGGAATCGTTGAGCCCAAATGGGGCGAGTCAAAGCCAAAACCATTCGCTTTACAACCATTGGTAGGTAAATCACCTCGTTCACAGATTTGATTAGTGATTCGCGCGCGGTTACTGTCTTCACTGAATTGACTAAATAAAAACCAGGCATTTGCATTTTCGCTGATGTTGATTGCCACTGTGAGGCGAAGTGCCCATTGACTTCGGCCGTCATAATCGCTAGCAACATCAAGTAAATCAGATTCAGCTGCAAGGTTTTCGGTGAACCCATCGCGTTGTAACGACATAAATGCTATACGAGTGGCTACATTACTTGATAGTGGCACGTTTAACATCCCAGCGAAACGGGCGTGTGCAAACGTTCCTAGTTCAGTCTTGAAGTACCCATCAATATCAGAGAAACTAGGTTTACCCGTAACAAAATTTATCGAGCCACCGGTAGCATTTCTACCAAACAATGTTCCTTGTGGACCACGCAAGACTTCCACACGTTCAATGTCGAAGAATTCTTGGATATTCATATTTGTGGGTAGTGGGATTTCGTTGAGATGTGCAGCGACTCCCGGTTCGGCCGCACTACCAGTAATTAAACTACCAATACCGCGTATGCTGAAGCTAAATCCTCCAAAGTTTTGAGAGGTGAATGACATATTTGGAACATTCATCTGCAAATCTGACGGTGTGATTACCTGCTGTAGTTCCAGGGCAATCTCATCTAAGGCAGTAACACTAATTGGTACGTCTTGTATATTTTCTTCGACTCGTTGGGCAGTTACGATCATTTCTTCCATCGCATTCGATGATTCGGAACTTTCTGATTCTTCCTGTGCCCAGATTATTCCGTTCCCTAAGCATAGACAGACTAGTAACAGAAATCCATGTTTTAAATAACCAATTCGAAGCATATTTTTCCTCCAATGTTGATAGAAATAGTTTTGGTCACATCAACATCAATATGATAGTTCAACACAAACTCAATGCGTTTAGTGGTTGATGTGACGAAACTCACAATACCGCAAATGTTAAGACATCGTGATTAGGTCGACTTTACTTAGGGTACAAGAAAACAAGGCACTAAGCACGACGAAGTCACTGTAACGATTACGATTATATTTTACGTGAATGTCTGATGTGGCAATTTTGTCAAATCTATTTCGCGTACCAGTTGGTAATAGGCACTGAGGGCTTTGAAGGTACAAGAGAATTGAGGAGCTTAATATGACACAACTAGCAGGTCCCGAATGGGATTTATCGACCGAGTATACGTCGCCTGAAGACGACGAAATTGAAAGAGATCTAGCTAAGTTAACCGATTTACTGAACCAAATTGAAAGTAAAAATAAGGTGTTAGCGCCTTGTTTAAGTTCGCTAGATTCGTTGGATGAGAAAACCCGTTCGAAAGTTGTGAATACTGCACAAGAGATATACAAACTAAGTGATCACGCTTCACAGTATTTAGCCAACCCTACAACTTTTGCGAGTTGTATTCTTTCCGTCCACAGTGACAACGAAGAGGCGAAAGTTTTGCAGGGGAAATTGACGAACTACCGAGTTCGTTTTACCAGTTTAAGACACCCACTTAGTCAATTTTTAGAGTTAGCTGATGAGTCGATGATCAATGATTTTCTGGGAGATCCAGGGATTGCGCCGGCGGCATGGAGTGTTCGGCATGCTCGCTTACGTAAACATGAACTCTTGGACTTATCACAAGAGAGTTTGGTTACTGGACTGGTCCAAAACGGATTTCATGCGTGGGGACGACTCTATACTGAGTTATCTGGCAAACTTCGGTGTAAGGTCATGGATGGAAACGAACAAAAAGAAGTCGGTATCGCCGAAGCTGCATCGTTAATGATGTCTCACCGTGATCGAATTCGTGAAGATGCCTGGAGCGCGATTAACACTGCTTGGACAGAGCACGAAGATACCTGTGCGGCGGCGCTAAACGCCTTAGCTGGTTGGCGACTAGAAATGTGTGAGCGGCGATCAACTAAACAAGAAGTACATTTTCTCGATGCACCAGCTCATGCTAGCCACATTGAAAAGGACACACTTAGGGCACTTATGCAAGTAGCTGCAGAAGCGCGACCGATATCGCAACGGGCAGCAAAAACCATGGCGCGTGCTTACAGTAAAAGCAAGTTTGGACCATGGGATACACGCGCACCAGCACCAGAATTACCAGGGGCGAATTCTGAATTTCCCTTTGAGGTGGGATTGAACATCGTTGCCGACGCCTATGGTGAAGTAGATTCATCCATGGGGAGTTTTGTTCGTATGATGGCTACAAACCGGTGGATAGAAGGTACGATCGGAGCACGGAAACGACCAGGTGCGTATTGCACCTCTTTTCAGAAGAGTAAATCGCCACGAGTCTATATGACTTATTCAGGGTCTATGTCGGATATAACGGTATTAGCCCACGAATTAGGTCATGCGTTCCATCATTGGGTGATGAAAGATTTACCCAATTCACAACGATCTTACGGGATGTCGTTAGCAGAGACCGCCAGTACCTTTGGTGAAACTTTAGTGAGAGACGCGTTAGTGGAACAAGCTAAATCTCCACAACAAGCATTAACGGTTGTGTGGGAAGAGATGTCGGCTATTGTGGGATTTTTATTAAACATCCCTACTCGGTTTGAGTTCGAGAAAAAACTTTATGAAGCACGCGCTTCCCGACCGCTCTTGGTAAATGAGTTGCGGGATCTGATGCCGAATGCTTGGTGTGAGTGGTATGGCGACTCGCTATCGCAGCCAGACGACGGGTTTTGGATGAGTAAGTTACATTTCTACATATCTGGGATCAGTTTTTATAACTTCCCGTATTTGTTTGGGTATTTATTTAGTCAAAGCATTTATCAGCGACGAAATGAGATGGGCGATAGTTTTTTTGAACGATATACCGGGCTTTTGTGCGATACAGGTCGTATGTCGGCAGAGAGTCTTGCGAGTCGTTATCTTGCAGGAGATCTCACACAGACATCGTTTTGGCAACATACCGTCGATCAGTTAGAACAACGAGTGAATCATTTCGAACGGCTTTGCGATGAGATTTTTTGAAATATTCGTAACATTGAACACACAATTTATTCCTACCCCCGCAACTAACTCATAGGAGAATATTAATGTGGTGTCTTAAATTTAGTCGAATTATTTTTGTGATTTTCATCGTGTCGAGTATTAGCGCCAACGAAGCTGTAGTCGATTATCGACACGAAAGCATGGAAGCAATCGAACTGCATTTTGATGCAATTGATGAATTACTCTTTGGAGATTTATCGGAGGAGTCATTCGTTAAAGATCATCTGGAAAACCATACGTCAGCACTGTATGACTACGCGAAGATGATGCCCGACTTGTTTGTCGAGGGTTCAGAAGGTGGCGAAACCTTAGCTCGTGTCTGGAAAGAACCGGAAAAGTTTCAGGAAGCCTTGGAAGCCTTTAAAGACTCCACAGAGGAGTTAAGTAAGGCAGCTGCAGCAAGTAGTGAAGAAGTCGATTGGAAGGGGGATGTCATGAATGGATTTAAAAGTGTTGCCACAACCTGCAAAGGTTGTCACAAACGCTACCGCGAGTAGAACAGAAGTAAACCGAAGATCAAACCGCTAACGACATAGATTAATAACGCTTTCCAAGTAGCGAATGTAGTCTTGGGGAGGGCTAAGCGTTTACGTCCGGTGAACATCGCTAGGGCGATGGGATTTCGCAGAAAAACACCATAGATAAGTTGAGCGCTTAAGTGAATCCCTATCAGTACCACCACGAACTTCCAACCATGATCGTGGATATCGGAGGCAAACTCTACCGCATCGTCGTCAACAAACTGAACTAACGGCCCATCCGTTAAGACGTCGTCGGTAGTGAACAAACCGGCACCACTCTGTACAGCTAAAGCCAGTAGCAAACTGACAGCAAGGACAATGCCGGGGGAAGTGTGGGCAGCGGGATTGTTAAGACCTCTGAAATGGTTCACAAATTGCTGCGGTGTGGTAAAGTAGTGGCGCAGTTTCGTATAGGTGCCACCGAGAAATCCCCAAATTAGCCGAAATACGAGTAACGCGACCACGGTCATTCCGGCCCAAGTATGAACGTTCATGAGGTCAAGGTCCGGTATGAGACCAGTCACTAGTGCAGTCGTAACTGCAAACACCAGCAACCAATGCCATACACGAATTGGCCATTCCCAGATGAGAACACCTTGTTTTTGCTTAGCCATTTGATGTTCTGCAGTAATATTCGGAATCACACAACCACGATTATCGATTACAGAGTATTTCAATAGTGGATGTTCGTTCGCCGATTGCTTGGTAGACCGGGATCAGCATTGGTTTGACCAATTGGTTGATAAATCTTGATCGGTTTTCTCTTATTCTCACTAATCGATCTGCTAGCCGTTCATCTTTACTAGCCATTTGATTGTACAGACGGTTAAACTTTCGTCGGTCATTAAATCCTAATCGATGATCAAAGTGTCCACGTTTTATGTTATCGATAAGTTCGTACACATAAGAATGGATACAGTCTTTATACAGTACCCGTTGATAAAGATTTTTCTGAAACTGGCTTAGAAAAGGAAATGTGATTTTTCGATCGAAATCGAAACCGTGTAGTGAGATTTGTTCTGATGGGTGATGTAATGCTGCGAGGTTGGTTCGAGTTCGATTGCGTTTAGTTGTGTAATTGACAAGGAAAACACGTTGATAAAAATATTCTGCATTGATCTTGAGAGTGTTTGCAATATACCAAGTTTTTCTGACATAAGAGTTTAGCTCTTGATTGAATTGTGTAGTCAATATCTCAATGACTTTTCGTGCGCGATTAGGTTCATCGTTACCAACGCAGATATAGATTTGCTTCCCGTCATTGAATATCACTCGACACCCAAATGCTTCAAACCATTGGATCGCATACAAAAGAAAATGTCGCCCCAAAGACCAAATCGCATTGACAATTTGTCGGTCATAGAAACGATTTCGAGGGTTTGCTATAGCCTCCATCAAAGAATTCTTGATTAACGTTGTAGTTCTGTTCAAGATCTCTTCCTCAGTGGAAGAGAATACACTTCGGTCGTGCTGAATCTCTTCGAAGATTTGGGGAAGTATTCCTCGTTGACGGGTAAAAGTTATTTGATTGTTTGTATGTATTGCTTCATTACAGTCCTCTTTTGTTAGCGTAAGCCAATCAATATTGAACATACGAATGAGATTAGGCCACAAGTCTTTAAATCTGCAAACGCTCACGTTTTGACTCAAGCCTGCTTCGCGTCTAAAGATTTTTGTGATAGGTTGTTTCGGTCGATAATCATGCTGTACATTCAACGTAGATCGAGCTCTAATTCCTCTCGGTCGTAAGCGTCGCAAATATATTGCATCCAACGAATCTGGCTGGTTAATACTAGGATCTAGTATTGCACCTGTCATTTGGGTTCTCAAGACGGCAAATTGAGGTATGTTCAACTGCTGAATTAACTGAAATAGAAGCTGGACCCGAGCTTTCAATTGATCAAGTGTTGTAGTGGTTGTGGGTTTGTCAGAAGATAATGCGGATCGAAAATTCGACCTGATTCGAGTCGTCAATTCTGGGAAAAATCGTTGAATCCATTGTTTGACGTCGACAAATAATCGTCCGGGAACTAGTACACGAAGAGTGTCACCACTTGAATTGGACCTGCGAACAAACGTGCTTTTGGTGGTTCGACCCCATCGAATCTCTTGTCGCCGACAACGACAGTGTTCCAACAACTTCACAAGATCAGAATCTCGTAAGTTCCATACCATCAAGACGTCAGGATCGATTTGGGCGACCAACTTATCTAAGGCGCGTAAACCTGTCCTCAAGTCCGCGAACACCAGATCCCGCGACTTACTCACTGATTCGACCGGGTCAATCACTAACACTAAATCAGTGGAATCCCCTTGGAGACAAATCTGCAAGCCCAGTGGGTCCAGCCTGAATATTTCCACTTCCATTGCTAAAACCCGAAGTTGGATGTCAATATCTGCGGGACTTAACTCGGGGTTCTCAAATACATAATCAACTGATGCATTTCGTGACACATTTGAAGCATTAATTTCCACTCCACCACAAATGTTGTTGTCGATTAAATGCGTTTGAGGCAAAGTTATATCGCCTTCGTAAGTTGCAATACCTTCGAGATGTAAAGTGTCTCGTGCCGAAGGTATATCATTAGGTGTGGAGCATTCCAACCTCAGTAAAGACGCACCGTCAATTGCTTGTTCGGAGGTTCGAACTTTGTTAAATTTACGAATTCGGCGATTACGATATTGGTCTTCCGAAATGTAGAAACACGGAGTCTGTCTTGTTTCGCGTATGAGGAACGAAGCCCCGTCGGTTAAACGACCGTAATGATGAATTATCGGTTTGGAAAGTTCAATTCGACAACTTGATTGCAGTAGAAACCCTTGATAGATGTAGTTTGTCATACTACCATCCGACGCAACTGAACGTTGTGAACATAATTACTAGTTGAAAACCCGTATTTAATCATCTTGAATGCCGCACCATAGAGGAGAGAAAACCTATATATGAACTGGGTCGCAATATTGATGGGCTCGAATTCGGATTGGCCCGTCGTCAAAAAAACCACTTTGGTACTTGACAAGTTTGGTATCGAGTTTGAAGTTCGCGTAACGTCGGCGCACCGAACACCGCATCAAACGGTCGCTTATGTCGAAGAAGCTGTTGCGCGAGGTTGTAGTGTGTTTATTTGTGCCGCTGGGCTGGCGGCTCACTTGGCAGGAGTTGTTGCGGCTCATACAACTCGCCCTGTAATCGGAATCCCGATCGACGGAGGTCCGTTGTCGGGTGTAGACTCTCTATACTCGACCGTCCAAATGCCAGGTGGAGTTCCTGTAGCCACCGTTGCGATTGGTAGCGCCGGGGCTAAGAATGCTGGTTTTCTGGCGGCGCAGATTCTAGCGTTATCGAATGACGAACTAACACAGAAGTTAACACAGGACCGCCAGAGCAATATCGAAAACGTCATGGCGCAAAATCAGTCTGTACAAGAGGACCTTGAGTAAGAATAATCATTTGGTGTCAAGCAAATTACCTATGACCCGAGCATAACACTGTTGTATTGTATAGATAAAAGACAAACACTTGATCCGTATGGTAATTTGATTTACAAGCAAAATGAACAACCACCTCAGATTAGCCATACAGTATCTACAGTGCGGTGGAGTCGTTGCGCATGCTTGTGAAGGGGTGTGGGGAATCGCGTGTGATCCGTGGAATGAATTCGCCGTTGACCGAGTGCTTGGTATCAAACAACGCCCGAAGAAACAAGGGTTAATCGTGATTGCTCATGATTCCAATTGTTTTTCGTTTGAGCTATCAAGATTAACGGACGCAGAAGGTGCACGTATTGCCGATAGTTGGCCGGGACACGTTACATGGCTACTTCCATCGATTCGATTCCCAGAGTGGATTACGGGCTCGCATTCAACAGTTGCCGCGCGAGTTCCTGATCACTTGCAAGCACGGCAATTGTGTGAAGGATTTGGTGGTCCACTCGTCTCTACGTCTGCGAATGTTTCCAACGAACCTGCTGCTAAAACGGCCGAGCAGGTTGCTAGTACTCTAGGCCACTTAGTCGATATGATTGTTCCTGGTGCAACCAATGGTGCACATAGTGCTAGCAAAATTTTCACCGTAGACGGCGACGCAATTAGGTAAGAATACATGAAATCAAATCCAAGTCTAGCTGTTCGTAGACCTGTCGGTGGGTTAGGGTTGGGGGTCGTAGTTGTGTTAGCAGTTTTGGCTACGATTGGTTTATCCACGTGGCAATTCCTACGCGGTTTAGAGAAGCAGAATGAACGTACGACAACAGTTCGAGACATCACCGAAGGGAATCCAATCACAATTCAAGAATACCGTGAAAATGAATCCTACTATCAGCGAATTCAGTTAGTCGGAAGTTATGACCAGCATCACACCTATGTCGTTGCGTTCCAACGGCATGAGCAATTACCAGGTTTTTGGATCATAACACCATTTCATACGGATTATGGTTCGTTTTTAGTGAACCGAGGGTGGATTGGAATACATGGATCCTATCATGCGTTACCCCAGTTTGAAACACCCAAAGATACGATAACTATCTCTGGTGTAGTTTGGCCTGAACTACACAACGTGAAGGACAAGGCCTACCAAGACCAAGACCTGAGGTGGCCCAAACGAGTTAATCGTATGAATATTCAGACGATGGCCGAACAAACAAACTCCTTTGCTGACGAGATTCGATTAGTCCATGACAGTCCAAGTGTGCTTACACCGATTAAGTTACATTTGAACCAGAGTTCCCCGGCTTTACACTGGGGGTATGCTTTTCAATGGTTGGTGATTGGGGCGCTCATTGTGGGTGCGTATTGGTTTCTTGCCGTGCGTCGTGGACAATTGAGATGAAATACCGAATTGGAATTTTGGTTGCGCTAGCATTCGTGGTAGGGGGATTCTGGTTTGTGAAATCTCACTTGGACAAACCTCTGGACTACGAAGCTCTTAAGGCTCTTGGATTACTGGAGCTAGACGAACCATTACACGTTGACTTCGATGGTTTGATTGCCGAAGGCGGGAACGAATTCGCCAAGGAACAACTGCTAGGTAAGTGGACTTTTGCTTTTTTTGGGTATGTCAACTGTCCAGATGTCTGCCCCGTGACCATGGGGATTCTCCGGACGGCAGAAAGTACCATTTCCAAGACAATTTCAGACGAAAAACAGCAACGGTTTCAGGGAATGTTTGTTAGTGTAGATCCTAATCGTGACACGCAGACAGAAGTCAAAGAATTTGTGGAACATTTTTCGTCGAATTTCGTTGGCTTAACAGGTACTGAAGCAGCAATATCGAAACTAGCTGCACAGGTGAATATTGGATATCGTAAAATTCCTTCAGCGTCTAAGGTAAAGTATCTCGTTGAACACAGTGAACGAATCGTAATATTCAATCCAGAGGGGAATTGCTATGGGTTTATTAAACCGCGTACTGATGTGTTTGATGCAAGCCAGCTAGCACAACTATACAAGGAACTGGCGAGAAGTGGATGAGGCCTTAGTCGTTGGGTGAGTTCAAATTTCCCAAATCGATAAATAGATTTAATTCCGAGGACACACTGAGGTCTATGTGATGGACATGAGTAAACGGGTATCGGAGTACGAATTTTTTGATCAAAAATTTGGTATGGAGGGCATTCTTGACTGGATTCAAGAGGGACTGTATGCCAAACCGAAACGGTTACCGACACAATTGTTGTTTGACAAACGCGGTGCCCAGCTATATGAAACGATAACACAGTTACCGGAGAATTCACTGGCTGGCATAGAAAATGGGATCTTGCGCAGCAATCGCCCTAAGTTAAGCCAGTTCGCAGAATCTAGATCAGTTCTCATCAAATTTGGACGAGGCAATCTCACTAAAACGCGAATTTTGTTAGACACTTTTGAACCACAATCCTACATCCCTTGCGACTATGCGTGTGAACCTTTAGTCGAATACGCGCAAGGCTTATTCAACCGCTACATGAATGTTAATGTTTATCCGGTATGTATTGATAACTTTACCAATTTCCGAATTCCAACAGGCTTGGTAGCAGACGAACGTGTAATTGTTTTTCTTGGCTCTGACTTAGGTATTTTCTCCTATAACCAAGCGGTTTCATTTCTTCGAGGGTTAATCGAGACTATTGGAGATGGTGGAATAGCTCTAATCGGTGCCGATCTCAGGCAAGACCCACCGGCTATCCATAAAACTTACAACGACTTACGCGGAGTTGCTGCGAGGTTTAATCTGAATATTCTTGAACACGTGAATCGAATGACCGGTGCTAACTTTGATCTTGCACAATTTCGCCATCAAGCTACCTATGATGAGAAGTTACAGCGTGTGGAATTGAGTTTGGTGTGTATTGCTAAGCACGTGGTGTCTATTGGTGGTGAGGAACTAGTATTGGAGAATGATGAACAAATCGTAACGGCGGATTACTACACATTTACCGACAACGAGATGACCAGTTTAGCGAGTTCCACCGGCTGGGACACTATACATACTTGGAAAGACTCAAAAGATCGGTTTTGTGTTCAAGTTTTGCAAAGAAACGATGCTAATTTGATGACATTGGACAAACCCACTTAGCGAGTTTTCCAAGGCAGTTCTTGATTTTCTTCGGTTATTGCGTACTTCGAGTCAGCTCATTCTACGATCGATTTAGGACAGTTTTTCCCATTAAGCTCACTTGATACTGGGAACAGTCGCCGTCGTGTAAGAAAGGATTTGAATCCAATTATGATTAGCGAATATTTACGCCCACCAGTCATCCTAGTTGATGGCTCAATCTACCTGTTTAGAGGTTTTCATGGTGCTCCAAATTTCACGAATTCCAAAGGCCGACCGACCGGAGCCATCCGCGCCGTAGTTTCAATGTTGTTACGTTTGTTAGACGATTATCCCGATAGTCCGGTAATTGTCATTTTTGACTCTGCGAAACCTACCTTTCGGCATGCCATGTATAACGAGTACAAAGCTAATCGTCCGCCCATGCCAGAAGAGTTATCCCTACAGATCGAACCTCTCCATTCTGTCATTAAATGTATGGGATTGCCACTCTTGATTGAAGACGGGTATGAAGCCGACGACATCATTGGTACATTAGCAACACAAGCGACTGAGTTAGGCCTTGAGACCATTGTGTCGACTTCGGACAAAGATATGGCCCAGCTGGTTAACGAACACGTTACACTCCTTGATACCATGGCTGGGAAAGCCTTTAAAAGAGAGGATGTCGTCGAAAAATTCGGTGTACCACCCGAGAGAATCATTGATTATTTGGCTTTGGTGGGTGATACCTCCGATAACATTCCTGGCGTACCGAAAGTCGGGCCAAAGACTGCTTCTAGGTGGTTGAACCAGTATGGTGATCTCGCTTCTATCCTGCGCAACCGAGATCACTTTACCGGAAAAGTCGGTGAAAATCTTCGCGCCTCCGTCGAATATCTTCCACTCTCACGTGATTTAGCGACGATTAAATGTGAAGTTCCACTGAACTTGAACATCTCCGATTTCCAACGCGCGGAAATGGATATCGAAGAGTTGACAAAATGGTTTAACGAGTTGGAATTCCGCACTCTATTGCGTCAGGTGACAACTCCCTCGACCGCAAAATTTAATGAGAATACCGACGCGATCTTTGAAATTGTGACCGATCCACTAACGTTAGATGTTTGGGTTAATCGGATTCGAGAACGAAAGAAATTATCGCTGGAATTGTTAGCACAGCGCGACTTGGGGGCAAATTACCAATGTAGAGGAATCGCGTTGTGTGCTGACAAAGAACGTGCTGCTTACTTACCAATTGACCATACTGACGAAAATTTTCGACAACTAGATTTCGTATATGTAATTGACCAACTCCGTCCGTTAATGGATGATCGTGAGGTAGAAATTATTGGTAACGATTTAAAACAGGTAATTAGTGCGTTCGCTAGTTGGGGAATTCATATAGAAGGTCCCCTTTCAGATACCGCACTAATGTCCTATGTACTAGTAAGTAATGCCCCTGGTGGCCATCGAACTGCTTCACTAGCTTCCCGGCATTTGAACATGACGACGATAGATCGACTCGCATTGACTGGTAGTGGTAGCAAACGAATTCCCTTCGCACAGGTAGAGATACCCGAGGCTACCTGCTACATGGCGGAGTTGGCGCACACAAACTTGCGGTTAAGCGAAGATTTGCGCCAACAACTGCAAGAAGAATTCGAAGACTTGGACTTGTATCACCGTATTGAACAACCGTTGACGCGCGTTTTGGCGACGGTTGAGCGGAACGGTGTGAGAGTGAGTAAAGCACCGATTGAAAAACTTGGACAAGAGTTAGATGAAAGGATTGAACGGTTGGTCAAACAAGCGTATGACGCCGCGGGCGAACAATTTAGTTTAAATTCTCCGAAGCAAATACAGGAAGTGTTGTTTGACAAGCTCAAGTTAACATCGCCACGGCGCACTCGCTCAGGTATGCGGTCAACATCCGAAGATGTGTTGCGAGAATTGGTCGACGAGCATAAATTACCACAAATCATTCTGGATTATCGTACCGCTACAAAGCTCAATTCGACTTACGTTGAGCAACTTTTGAATTCCATCAATTCGGACACTCAACGAATTCATACGTGGTACGACCAAACCAGCGCTTCTACTGGTCGCTTAGCATCAAGCAATCCCAACCTTCAGAACATTCCGGTTCGTACTCCGGATGGACGCCGTCTGCGCGAGGCTTTTATTGCTGGAGAAGGCAGTGTGCTATTGTCAGCTGACTATTCCCAGATTGAATTGCGAATTATGGCTCATTTCGCAGCTGACGAAAGTTTGCGCGAGGCGTTCGAAGCAGATCTTGACATCCATCGAGCAACGGCCGCAGAAATATTCGATACCCCCTATGAAGAGGTTTCTGAATCCATGCGGCGTGACGCCAAGGCGATCAATTTTGGACTCATTTATGGTATGAGTGCATTTGGACTCGCGCGCAATATAGGAACTTCTCGCACCGAAGCAGGGGCATTCATTGATCGCTATTTTTACCAGTATCCTGGAGTTCTGTCATACATGGAAGAAACCAAACGAGTTGCTCGCTCGGCAGGATATGTTGAAACGTTAATGGGTCGGCGAATTCATTTACCTGATATCAATCAAACAGATCGCGTCCGACGAGTAAGTGCAGAACGGGTTGCGATTAATGCCCCCATTCAGGGTACTGCTGCCGACATCATGAAACGTGCCACTATTGCGGTCGACCGAGCACTCACCGCCGGACAATATGATGCTCGAATGGTGTTACACATCCACGATGAAATTGTGTTCGAGGTAGCTGAGGATCAAGTCCAAGAAGTTAGCGGTCTTGTAATAGAAGTTATGCAACAAACGGCAAATTTATCGATTGATTTGGTAGTGGATACTGGTGTTGGAAAGAACTGGAGTGAAGCTCACTAAGTATTGAACATGGCGCGAATTTGTGAAACTACAGCCTGAAGTCCTAGGTTAGTTTTTGCCGAAAATACCAAGAATGTTGCGTGAGGATGTTCCTGCGCTAACAGCTTTGCAGCGCGTTGCGCAAGGTCTTTTTCCTGTTGTTTCGCTTTATCTACTTTGTTGAGGATTACAAGCATTGGAATTTCTCTAGTCGACGCCCATGCAATCATGTCTTGATCCACTGTTGGTATCGTGCGACGAATGTCGGTAACAAGTACTAGACCCACTAGATTTTTTCGCTGTTCGAGAAATTGATCAACTGTTTGCCCCCAAATCTCGCGTTGCGTTTTTGCAGCTTTAGCATATCCATATCCGGGTAAGTCTACAAATCGACCTTCTCCCTCAACGGTAAAGAAATTCAACAGTTGAGTTCGCCCGGGAGTTTTACTAACACGGGCGAGTTGTTTTTCGCCGGTGATTCGATTCAGAGTACTTGATTTGCCAGCATTTGATCTACCGACAAATGCGATCTCGATAGTTTCATCCAACGGACAATCTCGAAGATTGAGTGCACTCTTGAGAAAATTTGCATGAAACAATTTTGTATTAGACATTTCGGCCAAAACAATACAATTTTTCTAACGCAAGATTATGAATATACTAGTTTTTTATAGAGACAATGGAATTTGCGTGATGGCTGTTTGCAACAGTGTTAAATTTATACTTGCTATGAGCGCTCTCGTTTTTTTTACTTATTGTGTTTTGGCGAGTGAAGAGGAAATATTTGAGGCAGGTCTCGACTACCTGATTTTAGAAGGCGAGTTGAAACGACCCGATACTGAAAAGATTGAAGTCGTTGAATACTTCTCGTACGGATGTGTTCACTGTTTCCGATTTGAACGTCACATCAAAAAGTGGTTGGAGACGATTAGTGAAGATGTAGCGTTCGCACGCGAAGCCGTTGTGATGCGAGAATCAGCGATCCCATACGCTCGTGCGTTTTACGCCGCGGAAGAGTTGGAGGTTACCAAGAAGGTACACGATTTGATGTTTCGAACAATTCACACCGAGAGGACCTCAATGCGGTCGGATGATCGGTTAACAACATTCTTTGAAGAACAGGTAGAGATCGCACCGGACGAGTTATTGGAAGTGTTATATTCAGAGAAAGTTAAAGATCGAATATTAGCAACTCATGAAGACTTTGATGTTGTAGGAAGAGCGTCGGTTGCTTCCACTCCGCAAATAGTAGTCGACAATCGTTATGTTGTTACGACTCGAACGGCGGGGTCCCAAGCGCGCATTTTTCAAATTGTCGATTTTTTGGTTGACAGCATACGAACAGAAACTGAAAGCTCGCGCACCGAGCAAGCAGAACCGGCTTTGTAATTCGCGCTAGGACTCGCTACTTTGTTGGTAAATTGAGATTGCTTGCCTAGTCGATATAATTTTCACTGCTTACCTCCACCGGTATGCTGAATATTTAGTACGCTAGTTTTCGAATGGAAGAATTAGTGTCTACACTTTTGTTTTCAGCATCAGTTTACAGGGTGAGATGAGCATCGTTTAAATATTTACTCCTTAAGTGTGGTAAGTGGTAGAAGACACCATTTACTACCAACACATCTTGAGACATAATTCGTAATGACTAAAAGTCGCTTGAACAAATCGAACCTCGTGCAAACAGGGTTTGGTATTTGTTTACTTCTGCTAGTGTTATTCTTGCATGCTGATTCTCACGAAGAAGCGGGAGAAGGGACAACTGAACCAATCGTTGAAACTGATCCGCAACAAGAAGAAGTCGACGATCTTGCTCAAGCGGACTTAACGCTTCTGGAAAGAGTTAGCATCGAACGTGGTAAAACCCTCTCTGGTACTTGCGTGGCGTGTCATGGCGACGACGGAAACACTCAAATCCCAGAGTATTCCAATATTGCTGGGCAAAACGAAAAGTATTTGTTGAAACAGTTAAAGTTGATTCAATCGAAAGAACGTGAAATTGTGTTGATGGTTGGACAACTTGATAATTTCAATGATGACGATTTACAGAGCCTTGCTCGTTATTACTCGTCATTAACGCCGATAATCGTACAAGCGAATCCAGACAACTTGGCATTGGGTGAAGCCATTTATCGCGGGGGCATTAAAGAGAAGAGTATTGCTGCTTGTACTGCTTGTCATGCTCCTCAAGGCACCGGTAACTTGCTAGCCGGTTTCCCACGGGTATCGGGTCAAACAGTTCCCTACTTAGTCAATACACTCAAAGAGTATCGTAGCCAAACGCGAACCTCTGATGAGGATGTCGGTAGTATGATGCGGGATATTGCCAAGAATCTTTCTGATGAGGAAATTGAAGCAGTAGCTAACTATATGACCAGCCTGTACTGAGATTTTTAGTTGTATACGATCGGAGAAAAATGCGTTTTAGTTTCCTGAAATCACTACTTATCGTTTTTGGATGTCTCTTTCTATTTTCTTCCACGCCAAATTCGGCACAAGAAGCAGAGTTCATTGAAGGGCAAGACTACTTGGTCATTCAAACAGAAATTAGGGAAGAGCTTGAGATTGAAGAATTAGAGGACAAGATTCAAGTAACTGAGTACTTCAATTACAAGTGTCCACATTGTTATCGTTTAGAACCTGAGATCAATGTTTGGCTTGAATCGAAACCAGACGACGTTGAGTTTATCCGCGAAGCCATTCCGCTACGAAATCAATGGGTACCTGTCGCTCGAGCTTACTATGTAGCTGTTGAACTTGATGTCGTCGATGAGGTTCACGATTTGATGTTTTCGGCGATTTGGGAGCGAAATCTCCCTATGGAGCAGGAAGATTTAATTGAACGCTTGTTTGAAACCCGAGCCGATGTAGAAGCTGAACTTTTTCAGGAAACCTACCAATCGGAAACCATACGAGATTACATGCGGGACGCTAGAACCAAAATGCAGTTATATGGCTTACAAGGAACACCTGCTTTTGTAATTAATGACTTGTACGTGGTGGATACCAAATCTGCGGGTGAAACTCCGATGTTCGAAATAATTGACTTTTTGATTGAGAAAATTCGGAACGAAAGGGACTCCGATTCGTAATCGCTGTTGGTTTCCAGAACTGCCCTGTTCGATCCCCAGGTAAACGACAACTAGACCTACTTGTTGTAGTCTCATTGAATGAGTAAATCCTGTTCTGCGCTAACTTTTGCACCAGCAGCGGAAGTAGCTGCCCTCATCAAACGCGGTGAAGTCTCGAGTTTGGAATTACTTGAGCATTACTTCTCCAGAATTGACAAATACGACTCGCAGTTAAATGCGATAGTTTGGCAACAACGCAACGAAGCCCGAGCACAAGCCAAAGCCGCCGATGGAGCAATCCGTCGAGGTGAAGATGTAGGTGCTTTACACGGCGTACCAATGACAATTAAAGAATCCTATGATGTGGTTGGATATCCAACTACTTGGGGACGTCCCGATCTCAAGGACAATTTCCCACAACATGATGCACTAGCGGTAGCGCGACTGAAAAAAGCTGGTGCGATTATTTTCGGAAAGACTAACGTTCCCTACGGGTTAGCTGATTTTCAGAGTTATAACGAGATCTATGGAACCACAAATAACCCATGGGATCTAGCGCGGTCTCCAGGTGGATCGTCTGGTGGTTCAGCGGTTTCGCTAGCGGTAGGATTCTCGGCATTAGACGCCGGCTCTGATATCGGCGGTTCGATCCGAAATCCGGCACATTTTTGCGGGCTATTTGGTCACAAACCGACCTGGAATCTCGTTCCACCACGGGGTCATGCGCTACCGGGGACACTAGCGCCGGCAGATCTTTCTGTGATTGGTCCACTTGCTCGATCTGCAAATGACTTGGAACTAGCGTTAAAAGTTATGGCTGGGCCAGACGAAATTCAATCTAACGGATTACAGGTGCAGTTGCCACCTGTTACTAAAAAAACATCGGAGCTTCGTGTCGCTGTGTGGGACGACGATGAACTCGCTCCCGTGGCAGTAGCGATTCGAGATCAAGTGGGCGCGGTAGCCGAGACACTCAGCAAATTAGGCGCTAACGTAGAACCTACTGCACGACCAGAATGGTCGGCCGAAGCCATGCACAATACCTACCAGTGTTTGTTGAACGCGACTATGACTTGTCGGGTACCTCTGGAAACTTTCAAAGAACTACTCACCGGAACTGCGGGAATCGACGAGTTCGGTTGTTCCTCCGAAGAGCAAGCGGTACTAGCTCGAGTGGCGCGCTTTCGAAACTGGGTACAGTACAATGAAGAGAGAACAAAAATACGTTGGGCTTGGCATAACTTTTTCCAAACATACGACATACTGATAGCACCTATCATGTCGACTTCCGCATTTGCACACGATCATCGCGCGTTCTCGGAACGAACAATTTCAGTGAATGGTCGTGACCAAGCATATTTCACCCAATTGTTTTGGGCAGGTCTAGCAGTCAACGCTTATTTGCCGTCGACCGTTATACCAACTGGTTTAGAATCAGAGAATAAGTTACCGATTGGAGTTCAGATTATTGGACCAGAATACAGTGATTTGATTACGATTGGAATCGCGCGGTTATTGGAAAGCGAAGGCTATACTTTCACTCCCCCGCCCCTGTTTCCTTGACTACTGTAACTGCTTGCACGAACCCCAATCTAGCCTTGATCAAGTATTGGGGCAAAAAATCGGGATACTGTGATATTCCAGCAACTCCCTCGTTGTCCATTGCGTTAGGTGGTTTGACAACAACTACAACCATCCATGAAGCTGTTGAAGATACCATAGAATTGGACGGTCGCATGGTAACTGATGTAAAGATTGAGAATTGGTTGCAAAAGGTTCGTGCTGAATATAGCATTCCGCCTATTGCCATTCGCTCTGAAAATGATTTTCCGACTGCTAGCGGACTAGCTTCGTCTGCGTCAGGATTTAGTGCTCTTACACTTTGTATCGATGGGTTGTTTTCGTTACGTTTGGATCAACAGAAATTGTGCTGGTTGGCGCGGCAAGGATCGGTATCAGCTGCGAGGTCGATGTACGGCGGTTTTGTATCACTTGATCCGCGTACAATGGAAACGGATTGTGTGCAGTTACAAAATTTCGATCATTGGGACCTGAGGGTAGTTGTTGCTGTTTGTGATACTCATACGAAGGTAACAAGTTCTACTGAGGGTATGGCGCGCACGGTTGAGACTTCCCCTTTTTACTCGAGTTGGTTGTCTAAGACCGATCAAGACTACGAGGATTGTAAATTGGCGGTCGCGCAAAAAAATTTCGCGCGACTGAGTGAAATCGCCGAACTCAACTGCTTTCGAATGCACGCATTGATGCTCTCCAGTCAACCACCCCTTTTGTATTGGAATCAGAACTCTTTAGCTGCAATTGGCGCGATTCGGGACTTACAAACCGATGGGGTACCGGTTTTTCTTACCAGTGATGCAGGTCCTCAGATAAAGGCGATTTGTATGCCCGAAAGTTTAGCGCAAGTTCGAACCGTTCTTGATGGTACGGTTGGAGTTAAACGAACTATAGTCGCAGAGATAGGTCGTGGACCAGTCGTATACTCAGACTAATACATCGAGTCCGGGAAAATTAGTAATTTCCGGTGAATACGCAGTACTCTATGGCGCGCCAGCCTTAGCAATGGCTGTCAATCGCCGGGCTCACTGTTCACTCCTCTCTGCGGCCATTGGCGAATGGGACTTTAAGTCCATTCCAGAATTTTGGAACACCGTAGTATCAATTGAACATTTATTGTCCGAAACCAACTATTTCGAACCGGCGAGAATCGTTCGCTGGTTTGCACAACACGGGTCGCTACCGAAACATCTAAAGGTAATCACAAATACAAACCCGTTTTTCACTTCGGAGCAGAAACTAGGGATTGGGTCAAGCGCAGCAGTATTAGTGTCCTTCGGCTTAGCACTTGCAAAATTGAACAACTTAAAATTTTGTATCAATGAGCTGTTTCAGTTATATGACACCGTTAACCAAACCGGTAGTGGGATCGACATAGCGACTTCGTTTCACGGCGGTGTAATACGTTTCGAAGAACGAATCGTGAGTGAGGTTTCGTTTCCTGATGGTTTGTGTTTTAAGGTGTTTTACGTAGGAGCAAGTGTTGAGACCACACCAATGGTAAATCAGTTCCGAAACTGGTTCGACGAACAACCATCCTCGGTCAAACAAGATTACCTCGGGGTCTCAGAGAATGTCGCTGTATCGATGCGAGAACCGATGAGTTTTTTAGCTCAATTGACTGACTTCATTACGGTACAAAAAGACTTGGATGAAAGGGGACGTCTTGGAATTTGGAGTTCGAAACATAAGGATTTAGAACGCCGTGCTGAAGATTTAGGGGTTGTTTACAAACCCAGTGGTGCCGGTGGTGGCGACGTTGGGATAGGTTGGGCTTGTGATCCGGAATCTCTACGCTTGCTAGCCGATCAAGCGCAAGACTTGAATTGTTCTGTTGTTGACTTAGATATAGAAAAAGATGGTGCAAGAGTCGAACCAGTCGCCTAGTTCGCGTATTCCTAACTTTTTTAAGCTTTCGGTCTCTGATCGCATTCAGGCGTTGAATAAACACGATTTATTGACTGACGGTGATTTACGTGCGTTAGAAGCTGGGTCGCATACGCTACGGGTTCATACTGCCGACGGTATGATCGAAAATGTCGTGGGAGTATTAGGTTTACCCTTTAGTCTCGCATTGAATTTTCTGATAAATGATAAAGACTACGTTGTTCCCTTGTCAGTTGAGGAACCTTCGGTCGTAGCGGGGTTGTCCTCAGCTGCAAAAGTTGCTCGTAATGGTGGTGGTTTTACTGCTCGATGTTCTGAGCCAATTCTCACTGGACAGGTGCAAGTAGTAAACGCTCCAGATGTTGCAGACGCGCGTCAAAAACTCATCGAAAAAAGCCAGGTAATTCTTGACTTAGCCAATAGTTTTCATCCGAAAATGGTGGCTCGTGGTGGCGGCGCACGCGATGTCGAAGTCGTCGTTCACACTGAGGAAAGTCTTGCCCAACCGATGTTGATCCTGCATTTACACGTGGACACCCGTGATGCGATGGGAGCGAACATTGTGAATGGGATGTGCGAAGGAATTGCTAGTCTGATCGAATCTATTACTGGCGGTCAAGTGTTTCTGCGGATCTTGTCAAATTTGACTGATCGCTCCGTAGTTGTCGCAGAGACAACGATCCCAGTTGAAAACCTTGAAATCAAAAAGTTTGATGGCAAAGCGGTTCGAGACGGAATCGTTCTTGCGAGCGAGTTTGCGCGTGTTGATCCCTATCGCGCGACGACACACAATAAAGGGATTATGAATGGTATTGACGCAGTGGCTATTGCAACGGGAAATGATTTTCGCGCTCTCGAAGCTTCGGCACATGCGTTTGCTGCGCGCGATGGACGATATCGAGGTCTGTCTCGATGGTCGGTAGATTCAGCTGGAAATTTAGCGGGTCGAATCGAGATCCCAATAAAGGTTGGAACGGTGGGTGGTGCATTAGAGACTAATCCGACAGTGCGAATCAGTCATCGGCTCCTTGGTTCTCCGAGTGCATCAGAACTTGGGATGATCATGGCTAGTGTCGGATTAGCGCAAAATTTTGCAGCGTTACGCGCCCTAGCTACGGCTGGGATTCAACAAAATCACATGACTCTGCATGCGCGCAGTGTTGCGACGACTGCACGCGTTCCACCGGACATGTTTGACGAAGTCGTTGATGCATTGATCGACGAAGGCACGATCAAAGTCTGGAAAGCCGAAGAACTCATGCAACAGTTAAAGACAAAACAGGGAGTTCTCGAGCATGCAAACCCACGGAGTTCAGCTAATGGTAAGGTAATTTTGTTCGGTGAGCATGCGGTCGTGTATGGCAGGCCAGCCTTCGCGGTGCCTTTACCACTTGCGGTCGAAGCCACTGTAGTTGATTCACCGGCATCTACGTTAGTTGTACCAAGATGGGGGGTAGAACAACGTATTCCACGTTCTACCGAAAACCCACAAGGAATCGTACGAGTACTGACGACGGTGTTAGAACGATTGAACTTGCACGAGCACAAATTTACGGTCGAAGTTTTTCCCAATATACCGAAAGCTGTTGGCCTAGGTGTTTCTGCTGCAATTAGTGTCGCCGTAATTCGTGCATTGTCACAGCATTTCGACTTAGGACTTGACAACGAAACCGTGAACGAGCTAGCGTACGAATGCGAACGATCCGCGCATGGGAATCCTTCTGGAGTCGACAATACTCTTGCCACTTATGGGGTACCACTGATATTTCAACGAGATCAAGTGACTTCAAAACCAGTATTCACCAAGATTACGCCGGGAGCACCGTTCTACATATTAGTTGGTGTAACCGGTAAAGAAAGCTTAACAGCAAGTATGGTCTCGATGGTACAGCAAGGCCGAGAAAAGAATTCACAAGAGTATGAACAAATTTTCGATGGAATCGAAAAGGTTACCCGAAGTGGATTAGAAGCGTTCCAAGGCGGCGATATCCAATCACTTGGAGAATTTACTAATTTATGCCATGGTTATCTCAATGCGTTGCAATTGTCAACACCCGAGATTGAGGAATTGGTTTATATGATGCGTGAAAATGGTGCAGTCGGCGCTAAGTTAACGGGTGCTGGCGGAGGTGGAAGCGTTATCGGTATCTATCACGAGACTCCAACCGACGCGTTGGAAGCAATTCAAAATGCTGGTTATACTGGTTTCAACTTTTTGGTTGAGTGAGTTAGGAACAGACTGAAAACGATGAAAATTGCTACTTGGAATGTTAATGGGATTAATGCTCGTATTGACTTAATCGTGCATTGGCTGGAATCGCGAAAACCTGACGTTGTTGCGTTACAGGAGCTTAAGTCTGAAGAACAATTCCTACCGCTAGCGCCAATCACAGCATTAGGTTACAACGTTTGGGCACGCGGGCAAAAAAGTTGGAATGGGGTTGCTATTTTGGCCCGCGAGAAGGCTGAGGTCTTACAGCGAGGTCTGAAGGGGCAGGAAGAGGCGGGTGCTCGATTGATCACGGTCAAGTTACAAGACTTTACTTACACCTCGGTCTACTGTCCTAATGGGAAAGATATCGATCATCTAGATTTCGCGATGAAACTTAAATGGTTTGATTCCTTGACCGGATATTGGCGAGAATTAACGCGCCAGCATGAAAACTCTTTGATCGGCGGAGACTTCAATATCACACCTTCGCCCAGGGATACGTGGCGAGGAACAGAGGGGAATGGTAAGATTTTTCATACTGTCGAAGAACGCGAAAGGTTGAACCAGTTTGTGGGTACGAACCTGCATGATTTATACCGTGAATTGAATCCCGGGTCAGATGATTTCTCTTGGTGGGATTATCGCGGGGGGTCGTTTGAGAAGAATCAAGGGTTGCGGATTGACATGATATATGGAACTGCTTCGATGCGAGCTCGAACGAAAAAAGTTGAGATTGATCGGGAATATCGCAACAAGATCAATGAGCTTACGCCTTCTGATCATGTCCCCGTTATTGCTGAACTGGTAGATTGAGTGAAATACGTTGCGTTTCAATCGGTTCTATTGTCTTTCACTCCTGTGTCTACCGTACAAACAACTTGTATAATGTAGATCTGTGTTAGACGAGAGACGGTCTCGGGTTTACTTGTTATGTTAAATTTTGATCGTTTTCTAATTTTGAAAAGGATCGTTGCTATACTAAATAATAAAATGTAGGGAATACACAGAGACACCCAAATCTGGGTATTGAAGCAATCGTACAAAGAGAGGTATTTTGGTATGACAAACTCATCAAGGAGCATAAATTTTGTCCTAGTGTTTTTATTGATGTTCATTTTCGCTGGTAATGGTTTTTCTCGCGAGAGTAAGGTTACTGGCGGGTTTCCGATTCGTGCGGCAGTCGATAACTTTGAAGACATAGTTTTCTACGCTACTTATGGAAACGAACCGACTGAAATCGATAAAGAAGAAAAAACGATTCGATTTAAACACGAACATGCAGATGGTACGAAATCATTCAAACAGTTTCGAGTGGCGATAAAAATTCCCGAAACAAACGTTTTAGAGTATCACATTACACCTGATGAAGAACAGATATCGGAAGGTTATGATACAACCAAATCAGAAGATCGAGATCTTTATCGGATCTATTTGAAACGACCGAAACTGGACCTAGAAAAGGCATACAAACGTTTCATGGACTTTCTTCCTCCTGATGATTTTTTCGGTGCAGACATTCGTGGCGCACATCTTATCGCGTACGAGGAAAAAACTAGATTTACCGAATCCTTAACGGAACAGGTCATAACAAAAATCGAAACCTTCGAAATTGTTGAAACAGACGAAGGAGGCTTCATTTACAGAATCGTGACTACTATCCCAGATCAACCGATGAAGACTAAGTACCTACAACCGGAATCACCACAAGAAGTAGACTCAGGTAATGAAAGTGGTCTTAACCATACCGGGTTAGACTTAAAGTATTCAAACTCCATCCTTTATCACAATTTTGAGGATGTGAAATCAAATATTATGTCGTATACGGCTGGAGAGGAAGACTTAAGTGCAGTCTGTTATTGGTCGAGTTCTGATTTAGGTAGAAACACAGGACTAACGTTATCTTTTCTCCTAACAATTGATGGAGATGTTGAGAATAAACCTTCTGACATAAATCATATGTATTTGACGAACGTGACGAGTCAAAACACTATTATTCTGTTTATTCAACCAAGAAATAGTGTTAGCGCGAATTTTGGATACGTAACTGTCACAAACGACCTGAGTTTGCGGACAAACGGCCGAACAATCGCCGTAAATACTGAAACCGGATACGCGAAATACGAAAGCGAATTTAATCACGAGACAATGGAATTTTTGGCAATCCAGAATACAGTAGAAAATCGAGATAGCAAAGAATTTCCCGATGAGTACTCAAATCAGATTGTTTTGGAGGCTGACTTGAACTTTGCTTTCGTTAGAGACTGGCCGATAATCGACGAACTAGTCATTCGCAATGTCGTGAAGCGATTAGGTGTCAATGACCGAGCTTGCCCAACAACACCCGGCTACGAGATAATTTATGAGATCGACAATTATTACACACCGGTAGTCGGTCCTCAGTCCGTTCGCCCCTAAAGTGATATCGATGGTCGTAATGTGTAAGTAGAAACTTTTTACAGGGTAATAAGGAAATTTGTAAACAAAGTTAAAGTTTGTGGGAATCGCTTAACTTACCACGGCTCAAAATGATCCTCAGCATTCCTGCACAACCACATGAGAACGACGATTGATACCTCACGCTCCAAATTTTTTCCAACCTCGTAAAACCACTTCAGGCGGATGTTGTTAGAGCAATAATTTATTGTGATCCCATTATGTTCGGGTGAATTCTTCTTGCGATTCTGTCAATTCACTCTAATCGCTACATTACCCTTATACAAGGATGTCTGTTCAAGGTAATCTAGTAGAGTTCCTAGTCCACAATCGGATCTTTGGAAATTTCCCGGGGTATTCCTTACAGATAACTTACCTACATTTGTTCTCCAGTTGCATCATTACTTCCGAGTATCATCTGATTCTAAGTTTGGCTTACTTCAGCACGATACCCGCATGACACGCAGAAACAGTCATAGGTTCCATATTTGTGAAACAAGTTGAGCACAGCAGAAAGTACTCGTTCTAATTTACTCCAGTTCTCGTTTGGAACCAGTAGAAATACTCGAATTCCTTTGAAGAGCTGCTTAGTCTTACAACCCAATGTCGTCACAGCAACTCCGACGCTTTCGGAGACCGTCAGACTTGTTGAAGACAGAACAAACTTGGAAGTTCGCTGTTTCTTATCTGTGTCAGACTACCTGACATAGCAAGGATTGATGTCGTCCAAACCCTCGCGTTCTTGCCTTGAACTGACAGTCTAAACTTCGGAGAAGCATTTGTAGCCTTTGAATCTAGACCATGATATATGATGTCATTGCGATGCCAAGTACCGACGGTGTGTGGGTGTTGATTGAAAACAGTCGGTTGTTACGCTAAGCGAGAAGATTCTCCCAGATGGACAATTTCTTCGATTGCAGGTAACCAAAAGTGTGATGGTGTCGATCACTCCCGTCAAAGTTCGCAAAGGGTCCAACCATTACTAGATTGAGGATTAGCCTTAGGAATCGCACTCTGCAGAACACTCAAAACAATTGGGTTCTTTTGTGGGTGTATGACTTTGCTACCGAGTTGTCGGGTAATAGGTCTCTGGTCAATCATGGCACAAGGTGGTTGCCTGAACCTCAAACCTCGGTCAATAGCTTTCTCGACCCCATAGTGAAAGCTGAAGTCGGGCTAGATTTCGACTAAAGCACCCCCAATCTGGTTGATGACACCAGGTTAGATTTACCACGGAGCTCGACACACTATCTGATTCGCCTTATCACCCACTTTGAGTAATTCTTTGCTGTTCAATCTCAATAAAGGGTATGAAATTCCCTCAGCATACCGTTCCATTCGGAATCAATGAACACGAACCAATTAAGATTATTTTGACCTGTGCTCCTGTAATGCATCTCGCAAATGTGTTCGGACTATCCCCAAGTGAAGAAGGTTGGCCAAGAAATTCTTCGAGTTTTTCCAAGTCGCTTTACTCGCATGATAAAGATTTCCCAAGTGTAGACGTTCTTTATCTCCTGACCGCTTCACGATGTAATTACCGAAACCCGACTCCACCGCCGCCTCCAATACCGTACTACTCTTGACTCTTGACATTCTTCCATCATGATATACTTTCCAAAATAGGTTGTTTTCGTCCCACTCGCAGTGTTTCATGTTCATTTGTAGCTGTGCTCCAGTCTAATCTTCTTTATTATCCCATTTCTTCTTCTTAAGCAACCAGTTCAGAACTCGTTGGCGTACTTGCTCCTCTGGTGAAGAGGTTACCTGTTTATCTCGTTTGAGGCAAGTTAGAGAATCTCTGTTGCCGTGTGTGACTTGGGGTCTGTATTTGGGCAGGAAATTTTTGGAGGACATTTCAATCTCTAGATTTTTTAGTTAGCGGATTGCCGCAACTGAGCAACCTTTAACGATCGGCGAAACAGCACCACCAGCAGCGCTGTCAAAACCTTTGCGACTGAATATCACTTTCATCAATTAGTGTGTTTAGTTGAACTAAATGGTGCGCAGGGAGTCTGTGAGAGAAAATGCTTTTTGCGAGATGTAAAATCTTTATGATAAGGTTTGGTAGGAGTACACTTTCTAGGAGGTCTGCTGGTATTGATATGAACAAATTTCAACTCGTATCGGTCATCGTTTTGACAGTCGCTACAGTTACGCTAGTTTGTCAGCAAAACGCGGAAAATGAAGAATCCACGACTAAGGCTGACCTTTGGTCAGCCGCTGCTGCCGGCGATCTCACCGAAATGCAACGACTGATCGAAGACGGTGACTCGATTGACCAACGAAATCCCCTTACAAATGGTACACCATTGCTTACCGCAGTGCTATTTGGTCAGGAGGAAGTCGTCAAGTTTTTGCTAGAGCAAGGCGCCGCAGTTAATGCAAGAGATCGTTATGGCAGTACCCCACTTATGACCGCTGCCTTTATCGGCAATGCGACGATAACAAAGTTACTTCTTGAAGCAGGCGCGGATGTAACGCTAAGAAATCACGCTATGACAACTGCGAGTGAGATTCTAGATTTGTCCTGGGAAGCTACGCAACAATTGGCAAACAATTTATTCCGAAAAGATCTAACAGAAAGCCAAGTTTTTGAAGGCCGCAATCGCATTAGACCGATGTTAGAAAGAGCCTTTCGTGATGCGGCAGCCGAAGACATTTGGTTGGCTGTGATTCTGGGAGAAGCCGAGCTCATCAAAAAGCACGTCGAGAACTATACCGATATCAACACACTCAAAACTGACATTGGCATTCCGTTGCTACACGTCGCGGTTTCATCCAACCAGTTAGATTCAGTCTCAGTGCTTTTGGAAGCAGGGGCCGATGTCGACGCAATCGATCATTTAGGTACACCGGCAGTACTCGTTGCAGCGTTACTTGGATATGCGGATATCGCCGAAGTTCTCTTGGATGCAGGTGCAGCTACCAATCTGAAGAATCATGATGGGGCGACGCTGGATTCGATGTTGGAATTAGACTGGCCGACGACTCAATTCATTGCCCAAATCATACAAGTGAAAATTGAGGAAACAGCAGTTACAAAAGGTAGAGCTGTTATTCGTGAGTATTTGGACAAAGCGACGGTTGAATAATAGTTTAAGGGTCGAAGATTAACCCTGGGTTTAGGATACCCTTTGGATCAAGTGCTTGTTTGAGGGTCCGCATTACCTGCACTTCTGTAGTTGAGCGGGAGACCGATAGAAATTCTTTCTTTTCGTGACCAATTCCATGCTCTGCAGAAATCGATCCATTTATTTTTCGTAATGGTTCATACACACATTCGTCAACAGCGTGTTTTAGCGAAGGATCTTTACCTGCGTGTATATTGAAATGTATATTACCATCGCCCAAGTGTCCAAAGGTGAACACGTAACAAGGCTCAAATTTTGCTTGCAATCGACGTTTTACTTCATCAACATACGCTTCCATGCTACCAATTTTTAGACTCACATCGAATACATACATAGGCTGATCTATAACAGTTTTTTCTACTGCATCGCGAATTGCCCAAAAGGCATCGCGTTGTGCTTGGTTTTGTGCAATTACCACTTCCTCTGCTAATCCAGCCTCAACGACGCTAGCTAGTGCCCCCTCAACATTCTCCCGGTCGTGGTGAATATTACCACCTTTAGCCTCAATCAGCACGTAGTAAGAAAAGTCTTTCGGTAACGGTGGTGGATGATCTTTGAACTCGGTGATGAATGAGTAAAAGTCGTGCCACATAACTTCAAACGACGTCAAGGTTCCACCTAGTCGTTGATCTATCGTCTTCAAGATAGCAGGCAAGTGGTCAAACTTATTGACGGCAAGCATCGCACACTCACTGCTCAAAGGTTGTTCACGTAACCGTAATACCGCCCTAGTGATTATCCCCAAAGTACCTTCAGTACCGATGAATAATTGCTTGAGATCATAACCGGCATTGTTTTTGATCATGTCATTCATCGAGGTGACCATCGTTCCATCGGCAAGAACAACTTCAAGTCCTAAGATCATGTCTCGAGTCATACCATACCGAATGACTTGATTCCCACCTGCATTTGTTGAAATGTTGCCACCGATGGTGCAAGAACCACGTGCGCCCAGATCAAGGGTGAACATCAATCCGTTCACCGCCGCGTTTTCCTGAACCTCCTGCAATTTCACTCCAGCTTGTACAGTCATCGATCGATTGATTGGATCCACGGACTCTACACTCTGCATCCTTTCAGTTGATAGAGCAATGTCACAAGATCGCGTTGTCGCTCCATACACCATACCTGTCAGACCACCATGTACTACAACAGGTTGGTTGTGCTCGTAGCAATATGCTAAGAGGGAGCTGACTTCTTGCGTCGTCCGCGGTCGTACAATAGCTTGGGCGTCGACGTGTTTCGAACTCCAAATTTGTTCTTGTCGACTCGATGCGTCAGTTCCGACGAGCACACCTGACTCACCAACTATGTTTCTTATCGCATTCAGATCAAATTTCATACTAACGTCAATTCTGATACACTACCAAGTAGTTAATAATAATTTATAGTGGGAAAAACCACCGCGCTTTATAGAAAACTGCATGCAGTCGCCGATCAACCGTGAGGACTTTCAATAATGGCTAACGAATTAACACTGTGGATTTTGATAATTGGGTTCGGTATTCTCACGCTTGGGATAGGCTTTTTAGTTTATCGATTAAAACGCGTACAAGAAACCAATTTACAAAACCACGAGCAAAAATTCACCGACGCGTTGAATCAACGGCTAACCGACAACCTGCAGCACACGGTACGCCATTTAGAAGGGGTTCAGAAGTTACTAGGTCAAATTCTCGAGTCCCAACGTGGGATTCACGATCTCAATCAAAGTATGGGCGAACTGCACAAGATTTTTGTCGACAAGCAGGCTCGAGGGAGCTTTGGTGAGACTCAGCTACGAGACATCATTAAAGATTCACTACCGAAACAGTTTTACGACTTTCAAGTATCGCTAGAAAACACGCAAAAAAACACAACGACGAGAGTTGACTGCTTAGTTCGCTTACCTGATCCTTCTGGTCAACTTGCTGTTGATTCCAAATTTCCACTCGAAAGTTTTCTGAGTTACCAAAATGCTGAAGACGATAATCAACGTACTGGTGCAAAAAGAACTCTGATCAATGACGTTAAAACTCATCTTAGAGATATTAGTGAAAAGTACATCATTGAGGGTGTCACAGCCGATTGTGCTCTAATGTTCATACCATCGGAGGCTGTCTATTCGATGCTCCACACAGAATTACCAGAGATAATACAAGAATCACAACGATACCGAGTTTATATCGTAAGTCCCTCAACAATGATGGCCACAATCGTCACAGTCCGTTCAATCTTTCGGGATGTTGAGATCAAGAAACGCGCTGAAGAACTTCGAAAATATCTGCGCTTGATTGGCGAAGATGTCGGAAGATTTAATGCACGTTTAGAGAATTTAGCAAGACACTTTGATCAAACGCAGAAAGATATTCGCGAACTCAGTACCTCAGGTGGAAAAATCGTGCGCAATATTGAAAAAATTAACAACATTGACGAAAAACTACTGAAATAATCTCAAACTCCGCTGTGTCGACACGTGTACTCAGTCCGATATTGAACGCAGACATTGATTGATGACGATTTTGCTAGTCTAGCGATGTTTAAGGGACTGTTGCACTCTATAAAATAATATTTTCTGTCAAAGAATCAACGCTCACAAACGGTTTCTGTAAACCGCTTTAGTATCTTCCTATGACCGCTACCTCAATGGAACAACTCACGAGTTTGTGTAAACGCCGAGGATTCGTTTATCAGTCTGGCGAAATCTACGGGGGTGTACAAGGCATCTACGACTACGGCCCGCTAGGTGTTGAATTAAAAAATAACATCAAATCCGCTTGGTGGCGAGCTATGGTTTACCAACGAGACGATGTTGAAGGTATCGATGGCTCAATCTTGACTCACCGAAAAGTTCTCCATTACTCTGGTCATGAAGAGACTTTTATCGATCCGTTGGTCGATTGTCGTAAGTGTAAGAAAAGAATGCGTGCTGACTATGTCGAAAACGATGAATGTCCGCACTGCGGTTCGAAAGATCTCACGGAACCTCGGCCTTTCAATATGATGTTTAAGACGTCTGTCGGACCTGTACAAGATCAGGATAGTTTCGCGTACTTGCGTCCCGAAACAGCTCAACACATATTCACAAATTTCAAAAATGTTGTTGATTCAACTGCGCGCACAATTCCGTTCGGTATTGCCCAAATTGGTAAGGCGTTCCGAAATGAAATCACACCAAGAAACTTTATCTTTCGAGTACGCGAGCTAGAGCAAATGGAGCTGGAGTTTTTTGTTAAGCCAGGTACCGACGAAGAATGGCATAAGCAATGGATTGAAACCCGACTCGACTGGTGGGAGAAACAGGGGGTATCGAGAGACCGAATCACGCTATACGATGTTCCCAAAAACGAGCTCGCACATTATTCTAAATCGACCATCGATCTCATGTACGAATTTCCGCATGGGGTAGAAGAACTCGAAGGTATCGCCAATCGCACTGATTTCGACTTGGGTTCTCATACGAAATCACAAGTAGATTTGAACATTCAGGCCTGCGTGCAACCGAATCCGGATACAACCTCCCGTTTGGCATTGCAAGATCTGACGGCAAAAAGTTGGTTTGTTCCCTATGTGATTGAACCAGCTGCTGGTGTTGATCGGGCAGTACTAGCGGTGATGAACGAAGCTTTCGAAATCGAACAATTAGAAAACGGGTTTGAACGAACCGTATTGAGGTTGCCCGCGCACCTTGCGCCTATCAAGGTTGCCGTGATACCATTAAAGAAAAACCATCCCGAAATTGTCGAATTCACGAAACGTCTGGTAGGAGAATTAAAAGCATTAGCTCTGGGTCGCGTGATGTTTGAGAACACCGGTAATATTGGGAAGAGTTATCGGAAACACGACGAAGCCGGAACACCGTTGTGTATTACCGTGGACTTTGAGACTTTAGCAGATGGTACAGTCACGCTCCGTAATCGCGATACGATGCGTCAAGTACGAATTCAGTCTCAGGAATTAGCCGATTACGTCCTGGACTACGTCAAAGACTGATGGGTTTAAGTTAGTCAGGATTCGAATCTAAAAGATCTCGAAGCGCAGCTAGTTTGTCAGTGTTCCGTAACTTACGTAACGCCCTAACTTCTATCTGTCGGATACGTTCTCTGCTGATTTTGAAAAGTTTACTCACTTCTTCAGGTGAACCATCTTTTGTGATTCCAATCCCATAACGACTACGGATCACAGCCGCTTCGCGACTCGTGAGTTCAGACAAAACTTCTTGAATCGTATCCTGTAAAACACTCGTTTCAAGAGCTGAAGATGGTTCAACGGTTTCTGGATCATCAATAAAGTCACCAACAGAGGCTTCTTCGTCGGTACTGACGGGCGCGTCAAATGACAGGGGTTCTTTTAATAATCTTTGCGTTCGTTCTAGCTTTTCCTCAGATACTTCGAGTCGTTCGCTCAACTCAGTCGCAGTGGGATTACGACCAAGTTCTTGCAGTAACTGTCTTTGTGCGCGATTTAACCGATTCATGGTTTCAATGACATGCATTGGAATTCGAATAGTACGAACATCCTCGGCGAGTGCCCGGGTCATACCCTGACGGATCCACCAAGTAGCATAGGTTGAAAACTTATAGCCACGACGATAGTCAAACTTGTCCACAGCTATGAGTAATCCCATGTTTCCCTCTTGAATCAAATCCAAAATGGGAAGCCCGCGATTTACATACTTGCGTGCAATCGCAAAAACTAACCGTAGATTAGCTTCTACCATTTCCTTTTTCGCAGCTTCTGATTGTGCTTGCCCCAGCTCAATTCGTTGCTCGATTTTTGTCAGTTCGGTCAATTGAATCCCGAGCTCAGCAACGATAGTTCTAATATTTTTCGCGGCCCGCTCAATACGGTCTCGATTGACCTGAACTTTCCGAGTCTTAGAGATCTTTTTTACCGATTCTGCGATCCACGACATTTCGTCCACCGACTCGGCACGCGCAGCTTCAAGTTTTGCTTCTGGTAATCCAGCTGCCATGAGATTTCGGCGGATGCGTCGTTGCTGAGTACGTATTGCATCAATACCATTTCTTGTTCTCGTGAGCAACTCTTCCATCATGTCCGGAGCGAACTTGAACAAGGAAAAACTTTCACATAACAAATCGAGCTTATGTTGTGCATTTGTAGAGTACCGACCTTCCGTTTGGCAAACTTGTTTGAAGGCAGTGTTGGTGCGTTTCAGATTGGTGAAGCGACGAATAGCAAGTTGTCGATTGGGTCGGCGTTTTTTTGACCGAGTTTTTTGTTGAGAAGCAATGGGCGATATGACTTGTGCCGCGGTAACCTTTTCTTCCCGAATCAAATAACCCGAGATAATGTAGTCCAAGCGATCAATCTGCTTGGCGTTATCGTATTGCTCGAGGACGTAGTCAACGTTTCCGGGGAAAAGTGCTATGGCATACAAAACTGTCGAGATGCCTCCCTCATAACGTTGAAAGATTTCGATCTCGTCTTTTCGTGAAATTAGCTTTGAACTGCTCATCTCTCGCATATAGAGACGTGCGGGATCTACAGAACCCGTACGATCTGAACCTATAGCTTCTAAAGCTTCCGCTATCTCCGTAGTTTCAACATCATCAGCTGTCGTTGAACTGATGAAATTTTCCTCGGAAGGGGGACTATCGTCAACGTAGATTCCAAGGCCGGAAAGCATGCCGATTACTGTATCCACCCGATCGGCATCCGATATCTTTTCTGGAAGGTGGTCGTTGATTTCGTCGAGTGTAAGGTAGCCCTGTTCTCGACCCAGTGCGATTAGTTCAGTTACACTATCTTGTAATTCGTCCGGATTGGTTTGCATCGTAGATGCTCAAACCACGATACCAAGCATTTTAGTAATGAATCTCTGAATTCAAAACAAATTTCTATTACATCAACTTATCGATTACTGAGTTAGTACAAATAGTTGTAAAATCTATCCTTCGGGCCCATAGCTCAGTTGGTTAGAGCAGTGGACTCATCAACCGGTGCGTTACGTTCGAAAGTTCGTAAATGAACGGGATGAATTCAGGGGAACCTACCGCAAGTTAAATTGTCACGGCAACCCTGAGCCAAATCAGTGGTACACTACTGAAAGGTGCAGAGACTACCTGAGAACTGACTGCGAAGTTGGTAGTCGAGTGTTCTTAATAACAGGCTAGAGCGTCCCGCACCCACATCGATTACAGTTTTAATCGACGGGTGGTGAGATAGTCCATGCTAGCTGGAAACAGCAGTTATCTAGTTTTAAACTAGATCATGAATCCATAGGTCCCAGGTTCGAGTCCTGGTGGGCCCACCATTACGATAAGTTTAGTCGCGCACAGGTAGGTTATAGGTATTCCACTCGGCTAAGTGCGTCTTGAGCTGGCGTAGTGCTTTCATCTCAATTTGGCGAATACGCTCGCGCGTCACATCCAAAACTCGACCGACTTCTTCCAGCGTGTATTCGGTGTTTTGGCCGATACCAAACCGCATACGCAACACCTTTGATTCACGTGACGACATCGTACCAAGAGCTTCATGAATGACCTCTTCAAGGCTTCTAGATTCTGATTGATCCATTGGCGATTCGATGTCAGGATCAGAGAGAAAATCACCTAAGCTGATATCCTCTTCTTCACCGATTGGGGCGTCGGTCGAAGCAGGTTGTACACTAATTCCCTTAATATGCCGTATTTTTTCCGGTATGAGTTCCATACGGTCAGATAGTTCTTCTTCCGTAGGTTCGCGACCTAATTCTTGGCACATTTGGCGGTGTACTCGATTGAGTTTGTTCACTAAGTCAAACATGTGAACAGGAATACGGATGGTCCGTGCTTGATCTGATATTGAGCGGGTGATCGCTTGTCGAATCCACCAGGTGGCGTAAGTCGAAAACTTATACCCCCGACGATACTCGAACTTATCCACGGCTTTCATTAAACCGATGTTACCTTCTTGAATCAGATCTAAGAAATGTAACCCACGATTGTTGTATTTCTTGGCTATAGAAATCACGAGTCGAAGATTTGCTTCGACCATTTCGCGTTTACCCTCAAGCATCTTTTGTTTACCACGCTCGATATTTATTTCGATATCACGAAGTTCTTTAGAGGTGACCCCATGGTCTCGCAATAATGCATTAATTTTGCGAATATCACGGACAATTTGCTCGCGATGAATTTGTAGTTTTCGCGAATATGGTTGTTCAGCTTCAATTTCTCGGTCTACCCAAGCAAAAGTAGGTCGATTCTTGTTGTAATGGTTTAAGAAAACTCCATTGGGAACGCGGCATTCTTTCACGACGAGTTTGCGAATCCGCCGTTCTCGCAAATGAATCTGAGCCATTACTTTGAGTGGAATGTCCACAAGCCTTTGATGGGCAATCGGTGTGAGCTTAAACCGCGAAAACTCTTCAGAAACACCTCCCTTAGCACCATTTTCCCGTAGTCGGAAAAACTCTTTTTTGCACGCCGGAGCGCGGTGGTTTCCTTTGTTTTTTACAACGATGCGTTTATATTGGTCATTCGCCTGCCGTAAGCCTTCAAAACGTTGTTTCGCAATAATTGGGTCAGGTCCGCGTTTTTTCGGTTTGTTAGGTTTTGGCTCGGGTGGTTTTTTGGTTGCATCGACTTGCACAATTTTTTGAATTTCCGCTTCTGGGTCCAGATAACTCACGAGCAGGTCGGCCAATTTAGTGTCTCGAATGACACGGGTATATTCGTCGAGAAGGTAATCGATTGTCCCTGGAAATCGCGCGACTGCCTTTAGTATGTCTCGGTGTCCGTCTTCAATCTTGCGAGCGATTTTGATCTCACCTTCGCGTTTCAACAGGTCGACGCAACCCATTTCGCGCATGTACATGCGGGCTGGGTCAGTTGTCCGTCTTGCTCCAGCTTGAACAGCCGCGAGTGCAGCGGCTGCTTCGTCGGCAGCAAGATCATCTGTAGCATTTTCGTCAAATAACAGATTTTCTACTTCGGGTAACGATTCGCCGATGTATATACCTAATCCCTCAAGGACCTGTTTGATATTGTCGAACTGATCTTCATCGACGCCATCGTCTGAGATGACATCTTTAATTTCGGTCGCGGTTAAGTAGCCTTGTTCGCGACCACGAGTAATCAACTCGTTGATTGAATTTTCAATTGAATCATCAAAATCGGTAGGACTAGTTTTCATATTTCCTCAATGTATATTCTGGTATAGTTAGTAGATGAATTAAACGCAAAAATAACAACATTCCAGTACAAACAGCAGCAATCTCAACTTCACTTTATGACTTTTTTCGAACGTTTTTGATTAGATTAATTGCACGTTTTTGTTTTTGACACTTCGTCAACCAGGCTTGGATACCTCCATGCAAAGCGTCGTAATGGGCGTCTCCTCTAATTTTGGGTATTCCTTCCTTTGCAATTCGCTGAAGTTGTTCGTACTCCCATGATTTAGGGTCGTACGACGAAATTAATTCCGAAAAACTTTCTAGTTTGTTTCGGTGAATTCGAGCAATCACGTCAAAAAGTAACGAATTGTTCTGAAATTCAAGATATCTTTCCAAGTCTCTTCGCGCAAGTAGATGTATAAATTTCATTTCATAGAGCAGCGTTTTTAAGATGTGTCGTTCTCCTTGCGGAACATTTCCGTTGGAATGGAACTTTGTAATTCGCTCAGTTGGTGATTCGAGACTATCCTCAAATGATTTCTTGTTTTTTTTGATACTAGGGTTAATCGTTCTTTTTAGTGTGACACCGGTTATACGGGCAAGTTCCTGGATCATAAGCTCACGAAACGGTTCGTACGGTATTTTTTGAATAACTGTTTGCGCTTGTTCAGCCATACCCATACGTGACTCAGGGCTCTTGAGGTCGTATTGCGCTTGTAAAGTATCAAAAAAATACTTGGACGACAGTGGTGCTGCGGCAATTAATGCCTGGAATCTTTCCACACCAAAGTCATTGACATAAGAATCCGGGTCGTATCCTTGCGGTAGACTAACGATTTGATAAGTTTGACCTTGTTCTAGTTGACTATAACAATTCTCTAACGCACGCCAAGTCGCTTTCTGACCGGCTTCGTCGCCATCGAAACAAAACACAATTTGCTTGGATAGTCGTTTGAGTAGTTGAATCTGTAGGTTAGTCAGCGCTGTCCCCAGGGGAGCAACCACGTTTTGAAATCCGTGTTGCGCCAACATAACAACATCCGTGTATCCTTCCACCACAATAACGTTATCCAGTTTGACTCTAGCCGAACGAACGAGATGAAATCCGTACAACAATTCGCCTTTTCGGAATAACGGCGTCTCTGGAGAATTGAGATATTTTGGAACTTTATCCGTTAATGAACGGCCACCGAAACCTACCTCACGTCCATTCAGATCGTGAATGGGAAACATAATTCGATCGCGAAATTTGTCGTAGTATTTACCGTCTTCTTTGTTGACTAGCAGGCCACACTCTAAAAGAATCCTTTCGCTTGTGTCTGCGAGCGCGCCTTTCAAGTAATCGAACGATTTCGGTGCATAACCGAGACCGTACTTTTTCGCAATCTGCGTTTTGATTCCCCTAGACTCCATGTATTCTTTCGCCTGGGAGTTCTTTTGCAAGGCTTTTTGAAAGACTGAAGAAGCAGCTGCCATCGTTTCATACAATTTCATGTTTTTACGCGCTTGCGCGTCGACTGCGTGTGACGAAAGTTGACGCGGCACTTCGACCCCGGCAAATTGCGCTAGAGTTTCAATCGCTTCCATAAAGCTCAAGTTTCGTTGTTTTTGAATGAAAGTAATGAGATCTCCATGCTCTCCACAGCCAAAGCAGTGATATCTGTGTTCGTTCGGGTACACATAAAAGGACGGGGTATTGTCTTGATGAAAGGGACACTTACCCTTATAGCCGTTTCCACTCTTTTCGAGCGTCACGTATTGTTGAATGAGTTGTGCCGCATCCACTTTTGTTTGTAGATCGCGTATCCATTCTTTTGTGATTCCAGACATTTTTATTGACTCAAACGTTCACGGACCAGGCGACTAACCAGTGACATATCTGCTGCGCCTGACAATGACTTCGATAGATATCCCATGACACGGCCGATATCTTGTGCTGTTGCTGCGTCGAGTTCATTACAGACTTCGCCGATTGTGATTAGTAACTCTTCCTCCGTTAATTGTTTTGGCAAAAACTCGTTAATAACTGCTATTTCGTATAGTTCCTGTTCGACCAGGTCGGGACGATTTCCAACGCGATACTGTTCGGCAGAGTTTTGGCGTTGTTTAACCATACGGCTCAAAACTTTCGTGATATCGGTATCGGAAACTGCTCCTTTCTGCGTTAACTCCACCTGCTTTACTTCGGCATTAACTAGTTTCAAAGCGGCGACCCGAGTTTTATCACGCGCCAGCATGGATTTACGCGTAGCGTCTTTGATTCTTGAAAGTAGGGCCGATTCCATAGAAAAGCGAGATTGAAAATATTTGCAATAAACGAAAATTGTTTAGTGCAAACGTTCAAATCTTCTAGCTTCTCTTTGAAGTTTTTTCTGATGCCGCTTTACGGCGGCGGCAGTTTTGCGTTTTCGAACTGAAGTAGGTTTCTCGTAATATTCTCGCCGTCTCGCTTCGGAAAGTATTCCTGCATTGTCGCATGAACGCTTAAATCGTCGGAGCGCTACGTCGAATGACTCATTTTCTTTAATTTCTACGGATGGCATGTATTTTTATTTCCTAAAAGGATTGCAATTTTAAACTGAATCTAGGGGTTTTGTGACACAATTTCAAGGGGTACCTAGCCATTAATCTCAAATTTTGATTGAACTCAAACGAAAGTCTTCAGTTATTCTGTAATAATTACCCGTTTGGAACTAGTTTTTGCCAGAGATACTCGTAGACCAAGGCTAGTAAAAATGCTCGTTGAGAGTTATCCGTTGCACCGGCATGACCACCCACAGTGTTCTCATAGTAAGTGACGTCCATGCCGAGCTCGCGCAGTTTTGCGACCATTTTCCGCGCATGACCTGGGTGCACCCGGTCATCTCGGGTAGAGGTTGTGATCAAAATGGGTGGGTAGTCTGTATGAGGAGAAACGTTATGGTATGGTGAAAAAGCCTTAAGGTATTCCCAGTCATTGGGATTGTCTGGATCTCCATATTCAGCCATCCAACTTGCACCTGCTAGCAACAGGTGAAAACGCTGCATGTCGAGTAAAGGTACTTGACAAACGACTGCACCAAACAGATCGGGCCGTTGGGTATACATGTTGCCCATCAATAAACCGCCATTGCTACCACCTTGTATGGCGAGTTGACGTTGGGAGGTTACTCCTCTAGCAATCAGATGCTCGGCTACGGCGATGAAATCCTCATAGGCTTTGTATCGCTTGTCACGAAGCGCGGCATGATGCCAGTTTGGGCCAAACTCCCCACCACCGCGTATGTTGGCGACGATGTACACACCTCCACGTTCTAACCATCCTACGCCCATGTTAGGTGCATAAGTTGGTAGCAAAGAGATCTCGAAACCGCCATAACCATAGAGTAAAGTTGGTTGTTCCCCGCTACTGTTAATATATTTGGTTTCAAAATACGGGACTTTTGTGCCATCGGCTGAATATGCCCAATGCTGCGTGGTCTCAAACGCAGCCGTGTCAAAGAAAGAAGGGGTGTGTTTTATGACTTGCGGTGGTTCGTTGGTGTTTCCAAGCGATAGTGTTGGCGGTGTTGTAAAGCTTTCCGACCACAATAAGAATCGACTGCTTGTTAGAAAATCAACTGCTTGTCCAGATTCATTAACCATCGTGGTGTCGGTGCTCGCTCGCTGAAATTCCCAACCCGTCGACGTTTCGGTTGCTAGATACAGCCGGCTACAGACGTTTTCGGAGATCTGTAACAGAATCGTTTCGTTCGTAACACTCCAAGATTCCAGAATTCGATTTTGACTTGGTTGGAATAGCACTTGGAGTTCATGGTCGCGTCCAGTATTGTTTGAAACTTTACCAATTAACAACGAACCTGCGTCGTAGGTCTTGTTTCCGATGGTCCATTCTTCTTTCAATCTGAGTAATAACCAGCTTAGTTGGACCGAAGCTTCGGCACTATCTGGTTTGTTGATTTGTGAGAGTTGATCGTCACGGTAGGCAAAAAACTTCGACGTGAAAAAATCTGTTCCATGCCAAATGTACATCTCACGATAGTCATTGGTGGCATCGTTCATACTAAAGACGAAAACATCAGACGGTTTGCCCCGAAAAATCTCTTTCGATGTTTTTAACAGTGTACCACGTTGCCAACTTCGTACCGTCATGGGATACCCTGAATCCGTAAGCGAGTCAGTTCCAAAATCTGTGCCTATAAGTAACCGATCTCGTCCTGCCCAAGTTACTTTGCTTTTCGCTTCGGGCACAAAAAAACCGTCCTTTACGAAGGTGTGCTCACAGGTGTCAAATTCGCGAATTTCGATAGCATCTCCACCACCTTTCGAAAGGAAAACTAAAGCTCGATCATTTGTGGGTCGGAGCATTTCGTGACCAGCGTAAACCCAATCTTTGTTCTCTTGTTTTGACAGTTTGTCAAAGTCAATAAGAATTTCCCAGTTCGGATCATCTTTTTGGTACTCTTCTAAAGTGGTACGTCGCCACAACCCTTTCGGATTCTCGGCGGTTTGCCAGAAGTTATAGATGAACTGTCCATAGGCATTGAACATTGGAATTCGTTCGTCAGAGTCTAAGATTGCGCGGAAACGATTCTGAAGCTCTTTAAACCTCGCAGATTCGCTATACCGACTAACCGTCTGTTGGTTCTGTTGTTCAACCCAAGCTAATGCAGCTGGGTCATCTATTTGTTCTAACCAGAGGTGGGGATCGTGAGACATCTAGTGGGACTCCAAGAATTGGGACGCACAAATTGTAGGTACTCGTGCTGGGTCGCTAGACAAGCTCTATACTTCCACTTTGTTTATCGGAGTACTACAATACCTAGTAACCTTAGACCGTTGTGGGAACGTCGATGAACGATTTACAAGCATTACAAGCACGTTATACCAACCTGCAAAGCCATCGATTGAGTCTAGACCTTACACGTGGAAAACCAGGGACCGAACAACTAGATTTATGTAATGGGCTTGATGGGGTACTTGCGGGCGATTACACTTCGCTTGATGGTATCGATACACGAAATTATGGTGGTCTGAGGGGTATTCGCGACGCTAGACTTGTTGGCCAACGGCTGCTTGACATACCAGAGGAACGGGTGATCGCTGGTGGTAATTCAAGTTTGCAGTTGATGTACATAACCGTTGACCAAATATTGAACCGCGGTCTGGTTGGTTCTGCCTTGAAAAGCCGTACTAAAAATATCGCTATATGTCTGGTACCGGGTTACGATCGACATTTTCATCTTTGCAAGTATTTTGGAATTGAGATGGTTAATGCCGCGATGGATGAAAACGGTCCCGACATGGATTATGTGGAAACACTAGTGCGCGACAATCCAGCGACAAGTTTGTTGTGGTGTGTGCCCAAACACTCCAATCCGACTGGCTGCACCTTTAGTGACGAGGTCATTGATCGACTTGCAGCGTTACCAAAAATTCGCGAAGCTGATCCGGACAACCCGTTTTATGTACTATGCGACAACGCGTATGCGGTGCATGATTTCTTAGATTCAGCTCAGCCGTTACCTAATTTGGATGACCGTGCGCGATATCACGGCACGCAAGATCGAGTGATTCAGTTCGCCTCGACCTCGAAGATTACCTTTGCTGGTGCTGGCGTTGGTTTTATTGGTGGCTCTGAGAAGATCTTAGCTGAATTTGAACGTGCGATTGGTGCAATATCAGTGGGGTTTGACAAGGTTAATCAACTGCGACATGCCCGTTTTCTGGATTACGGTTCGGGAGTAACTGCCCACATGCGCAAACATGCTGAAATTCTCCGTCCAAAATTTGCGGCGGTGCAAAAAGCGCTGGAAACCGAACTAGGAAACCTTGGTGTTGTAACGTGGACACAGCCGACAGGGGGGTACTTTGTTTCGTTAGACGTACCATCAGGCATGGCCAAAAAGGTTGTACAAGCAGCGAAAGATTGCGGTTTAGCCTTGACTCCGGCTGGGGCTACGTTCCCTTACGGAAATGATCCCGACGACAAGAACATCCGTATTGCACCTACGTATGCAACGTTAGAGCAGGTAGAAGCGGCGATGGAAATTTTGACTGTTTGTGTGAAGTTGGTCGTAGCTAAACACCGTCCACCGCAGTAGCGAGCTACTTCTTGGCACAAGTTTTGCCTTACCCATAAATGTGGCATGATAAGAAGATGGTAAGAAAATCTAAAGTAGCGGTCACTCAGGTCTGCTCTAAAGGCGATGTCGGGGTTAATCTCGATACGTGTCGAAGGTTAGTGGCCGAAGCAGCACAGGCGGGTGCCGAGGTGGTAGGATTACCAGAGAACTTTGCGTTTATTGGTGCCGACGACGTCTTGTTAGAACTAGGTGAATCATTTGAAGATCCGGGCCCTATTCTGCAAGCTTGTAGCCAAATGGCACATACCAACGAAGTCCATCTGATTGTCGGTGGCTTTCCGGAACGATCGGCGGTCCCGACGCATGTATACAACACTTGCTTTCATTGTTTGCCCGATGGAAACATCGCAGAACGGTATCGAAAGATTCACTTGTTTGATGTGAATCTCGCCGATGGAACATGCTTTAGCGAATCGAGTCGAACGGCAGCAGGGAGCGATTTGGTTACTACCCAATTACCATTCGGAACTCTTGGTTTGAGTATTTGTTACGATTTACGTTTTCCGTTGCTGTACCAGGGACTAGTCGACGCGGGTGCGATTGCCCTTGCCATCCCCGCGGCTTTTACGTTAACGACCGGTCGTGCGCACTGGCACACATTACTACGCGCTCGCGCTATCGAATGTCAATCCTATGTGATTGCACCGGCGCAATACGGCAAACATAATTTTGGTAATCGACATTCATTTGGACATGCGTTGATCTATGATCCTTGGGGAGAATTAGCGGCTGAATGTACCGCTGAAGAACCAAGTTTTGCCGTTGCAGAGATTGACCCCGAGTTAATCAATCGCGTACGCTCACAACTGCCTAGTTTAGAACATCGGCGACGTTTGCAATGACCAATTCGCCGGCGCGAATCAATACGGCACTCTTGATCATTGCGATCATTGTGGTTCTAGCCGCCTTAAAGGCCGCCTCAGCGCTTGTCGTCCCGCTGTTGCTTGCTACTTTTATCGCAACCATTGCAAGCACACCGATGCGCTGGTTGAACCGGCAAAAATTGTTCAGACGGTATCGGATTCCTATGTGGATTTCGGTAGTCTTTGTGCTCAGTACGCTCATTCTCATACTAATCGGATTGAGTTTGGTGATTGTGCAAGTAATCCGCGAATTTCAAGCCGAACAAGTTTTCTATGAAGAGAGGATTCGTACCATTGCGGGAGATATCATCCGTTCTGCACAGAGTTTCGGTCTCACCGTGTCTGAAGATGATCTCTTGAGTTTGTTTGATCCCGGTCGAGTATTTCGTCTAGCCGGCCAGACGCTCCAAAGTGTCGGTCAGTTACTATCGAATACTTTTTTCATCCTAATGACTGTCATATTCATTCTCGCCGAAGGTGCTTCGCTACCACGTAAGTTGTACCACATTTTTCGACAGAAAAACGTTAGCAGTGATTGGTTACGACAGTTTGGCACCAAAATGAATCGCTACATTGCGGTGAAAAGTACCACGAGTTTACTGACTGGTGTGTCGGTTACCATAGTTCTCATGTTGATGGGCGTTGACTTCGCGATTTTGTGGGGATTGCTTGCGTTTCTATTGAACTATATCCCGAATATTGGCAGTGTGATTGCGGCGACTCCGGCAGTGTTAATCACGGTAGTGCAGTTGGGTTTTGGACCAGCATTCTTCGTACTATTTAGTTACATCGCGATTAACGTAGCAATAGGTGCTGGTATTGAGCCGCGGTTCTTAGGCAGGACTCTTGGGTTATCGACTTTGGTTGTGTTCTTGTCATTGATTTTTTGGGGTTGGATGTTTGGTACCGTGGGGATGTTTCTGTCAGTACCGTTGACAATGACTGCTAAAATTGGTTTTGAATCGCGTCCGAGTACGGAATGGATCGCTTCGTTGCTTGGACCGGCGCCACGAAGCAATGCTGTGAATTCTCCGGTTGAACCGGAGGCTTAGGGTAGAACTCCGGTTTTGGTTTTGAAATTGCAATGCTGATTCCACTATACGATCATAACCCCGTCGACAAAATCCCAATTGTCACTTATGTGATTATTGGCTTGAATGTCCTTGTATGGTTGTTTATCCAACATGCTGGATTTGGAGAAGGATATCAAGCTTCATTGTGCAATCTCGCCCTCATTCCCGGTGACTTATTGAACAACTCGGAATTTGCGGGTAGTCAAATGCGGAACGGGTATGTTTGTTATTTTGGTGAACCGCACAATTTTGAAACATTAATCACGCACATGTTTATGCATGGCGGATGGTTGCATTTGATAGGGAATATGTGGTTTCTGTGGATTTTTGGCGACAATATAGAGAACGCGCTTGGCAAAGTCAAGTTTATTTTGTTCTATCTCCTCTGTGGTGTAGTTGCTGCTGGTTTTCAGATTGTGAGCGACATGAACAGTTTAATCCCCATGGTTGGTGCTTCCGGTGCCGTCAGTGGAGTTATGGGTGCGTACATACTTTTGCACCCAAGAGCGCGCATTAAATCATTGTTATTTTTTGTTATTTTTATTACGGTAATTGAGGTGCCTGCGGTGATAATATTGGGAATGTACATTGCCACTCAAGTATTTTCCGTAGTAATGCTAGCGGATGGCCCGGTCGCGTTTTGGGCTCATGTGGGCGGTTTTGCGTGTGGTGCACTTATCATCAAGTTGTTGAAACCGAAAGAAACGACTTTCAAACTAAGAATTGACCGCTAGGTTGAACTAAAACCGTGATAAGATTAGTTGAACGATGAGTAGACATTTTTGGTTAATAAGACATGCTAAATCTGCTTGGCCGTCAAACGTTGCGGATATGGATCGTCCACTCGGAGAACGTGGGCATAGTGATGGTCAAACGATGTCAAAGATCTTTGCTACTTACCCGCATCAACCGCAATTATGGATTACCAGTGATGCGCTGCGGACTCAACAAACTGTGGAGTTACTCAATTGTGATTTAAAGACTCCGATACAACTAAATCACACTTTGTATATGGCTACAGAGTTTGAGGTGCGAGGGGTGCTCAACGCAGTAGATCCGGAAGTTTCATGTGTAGCTATAACGACCCACATGCCGACTATTCAACGTTCGGCAAATTACTTTGCTGATGAACGATCTCGTGCTAAACTACCGTCGAAATATTCGACTTTGTGTATGCTTTGTTTTGAAATTTCCTGCCCCTGGGAAGCTCTAGACTTTGGCATGGCGAGTGTAGTAAATACCTTTCTACCGAGAGATTTTCGAGACAAGCAACAATCACTTTAACACTTTTTACGAGGAACTAGAAATGCAATTTTTATATTTAATTGGTATCTTAGCCATCATATTTTTTCTTTATCGAATATGGGATCAGATTCCCGATGTCATAATGGCTTTGAAAGAACAGAGCCGAGAACTTGCCAAAATGCGGGAGACTCTCGAGCAATTGTCGGAATCAAGTAACTAATAATTTAACCAACCAGCGGGGTTACTCTGACGTGGATGATTTATTACCCGAAGCGAAACTCTGCAGATATTCACGCCAAGCAAGTTCGATCCCTCGATGCTGGCTTTGACTCAGTTTGCTCACGTGTGACGAAGTCGACACAACAAAACTAACAATGTTTTGAACTTGCTCATAGGTAAGTGCGGTACAAAACATATCGACTTCGCTTGTTCCTTTATGATCCTTCGGTTTTTCCAACGGTTTTCGCTGCAAATAAGACAATAGTAACCTAGCATGTTCTGCGTCGCAGAATTTGGCCGTATGTTCAAGTAACCAACGCGAAACTATGTGTGGTTCATTGCACAGATTCTTGTAAGTTTCCCAGTCCACAGTTGTGGTTAGAAAATTGGTTAGACCGCAATTCCGCTTAAGCGTTGAAGTGCTTCAGTGTACCGCGACATCGTTTGATCCACTATACTTTCAGGTAGTTCTGGACCGGGAGGTTTTTTGTCCCATTGTCCATTCTGTACCTGAGTTTCTAGGTAATTACGTACTACCTGCTTGTCGAAACTATTCTGTTCTTGCCCCGGTGTCCATTCTTCGGCCAGCCAGAACCGAGAACTATCAGGAGTGAATATTTCGTCGATCAGAATCGGTATGGAATCTTCCTCAGTACGTCCGAATTCAAATTTAGTATCGGCTATAATGAAGCCTTTCGACAGCGCATATTCACGCGCTTGACTATAAAGTGAAAGTGTGGTTTCTTGTAACCAATCCATCGTGGATTGGCCGACTATCTGTACTCCCTCGGCAAAACTGATGTTTTCGTCATGATCACCAATTGCCGCCTTGGTCGAAGGAGTAAAGATTGGAGGATTAAGTCGATCGCTATTCTGCAACCCCGCGGGCAATTTGATTCCACAGACAGACCCGGTATTTTTGTAATCCTTAAATCCTGAACCAGCCAAATAACCCCGAGCTATACATTCGATAGGGACGACTTTGGTTAACTTACAGAGCATAATGCGATCTTGCAACAGAGACTTTTCTGTAGCAGTTAGACCAGGTACATCATTGACATCCGTACTAATCAGGTGGTGAGAGACTTTGTCTTCAAAGAACGAGAACCAGAATTTCGAGATTTGCGTGAGTACTTTTCCTTTCCCGGGAAGCCCGTTGTCGAGAACGATGTCGAACGCGCTAATGCGGTCGGTGGCAACGATCAGTAGTGCTGATTGACCGTTTGCAAGGGAAACGTCGTAAAGATCGCGAACTTTACCCTGTCGGCGGTTTGGAAGTGCTAGATTTGTGCTGAGTAGCGCAGAGTTTGTCATGAATCAAAAAAAAATTGATTATACCCCCTCACTAGTTATCGTATTGTTGTATCGAGGTCATCGCCAACGATTTACATAGGGTTGCATACCCTGAATTGGTAATCCCGAGAGGACGGGAATCTTGTGATATCCCCGTTTTACGTAGTCAATCAATGTCGCAGTATTCTCGAAACTTGAGATCATTCTGAGGGTCGTAATCGTAGGGAGAATCATGTTCCATGTTTTTTTCGCGTGTCGATGCAACGCAATTTTGGGTCGCACCCACTCTCCCGATACGAGTTCAGAGGAATGTACATCGATCCCTTGACCATTAGTCATAACACCGATAAAAAATCTGGTATCAAATCTAGCGGGCATTACTTTTGGCGTAATCCAATGGCTCAAGTAGTGCACTTTGGAAACCATTAACTGTAGTGAAAATTCTTCTAAGAGAGATTGGAAGGTAGTTTTAGCTGTGCATAGAGAGTCACGTACATGTTTTAATTCGTCAATTAACTTAGGGTCGAGTTCGCCGGTTAAGGTTTCGCTTTTACGAGCAAATAACACTCCACACTCTTCGAAACATTCACGAATGGCAGCGATCCAATACCGCAGACCATTTTGTTTCACGTCCAATATGTCAGAAGCTTCACGGTCTGTTAAAGAGTCACTGAATTTTTCGCAATTCGCATCGTCTGGATCTACTTTACCGCCAGGAAACACATACAGGTTGGGAAAGGTACTTTGCTTTGTTCGTTTGAGTAGAAGCACCTCGTAACCCTCAGGATTATCGCGCAGCAGGACGAGAGTTGAGGCAGTCGGTATAGATACTTCTGAACTAACTTGATTCATATTGGTCAGAGGGTACTGAAAGAACTATTCGATTCAATGTAAGGGTAGATCAAATCTCTGCGCTTGTTGCAACAGATATGAATGCAAGTCTTGCAGAACATCGGTTTCATCTTCTGGAGGTTGCGTTTTCAGTAGTTGTTTTGTCTGCTTGAGCGTGTCGGCGAGATTATGGTCAGGACGGGTGAGTTGTTCACGGATAAACTCGCGGTATTGAGTTCTTGATGCACGCGACATTTGTTCTGGTGCTATCCTTACTTTGAGTCGGCTATGTAGATCACGTAGTCTTTGATCCTCGAAATTGACGTCGTGCCACGGTTTTTCCAGTTTGATATTCTGCCAAAACTTTTTGCACAGTTGCGAGTCAGAGTCAGAAATGAAACCGTCGTACAATGATTCTTCCGCTATTTTCGCAGTTTCTTGTTCATGATTTCGGTCATAAACCTTTTGAAGCTTTTGTTGTAAACCTTCGACTTTGAGCAACTTTTCTCGAGCCCAATGAACCGCATCTAGATCTATCGTTAGTCGTTTCAAACCACTCTGTGGTAAAGTTTGAATTGGCGCAACAACTGGGGACTGATTTAGTGCGACTAGGTTTAAGCCAGGTCGATCTTGTTCGTCGTTTTCTTCGCGTGATTGTTCTCGAGACCTAAACAATGATTCTTGAATTTCCTCAGTTGTTCGATTCAAAACCAATTCGATGTTACTCATCAAATCCACGACAATCACTCGATTAGAGAATTTTGGGTGCGGGGCGATTGGAAGCACCGGGGCTATGCAATATCTTGCATTAGAGTACTGGGCTGAGATGTGTAAGCAGATGGAAGGTACATCGACACTCAGTAGTTTTTGGATGTAATTCGAAACTGGTAGATCAATTGCATATTGCCAGAGTTTTGGTTGCGACTTCCTGATTAATCGTGCGATTTTGATACACAGGTTCACATCTACCAAGGCGTCGTGAAGTCCTTCGGTGTTAAAACCGTTTGCTTCCGCAATGGCACCTTGCGAAAATACTGGCTTGTCGTCTTTGATGGGCCAATCGATTCCATCGGGACGCAATGCTGCCGTCAATCGCGCGATATTCAACAAATCCAGACGGTAGTTTCCGTTCTTATATTCATGGGCATACGGCGGAAGCAAATTTCTGTACATGCCATAGCGTAAAAAATAGTCGTCGAATCCGGTGTTGTTGTAACCGATTAGTCGAGTGTGAGGATGTTTCAAATGATTTGATAATCGTCGCATCAATTCCCATTCTTCAATTCCTTGTTCAAGACACCGACTGGGTTTTAGTTTAGAAATAGATAGCGCATCCGGGCTCGGAAGAACTTCGGGTGGAAATCGCACCAACTTGGTAAACGGCTCACCAATCGGTTCTAGTTCGAGATTAGTTCGTTGGCTTGCAAACTGCAGAATTCGATCTCGATACGTCACTAAACCGGTGGTTTCGGTGTCATACCAGTAGAACGAACCTAACCGTTGGGGGTTGTTCATTCAGGCAATTTATGGGGTATTCAATGGTTCACAGAACGAAGGCGCGGACGACGAACGAGCGCTAATTTATTTGTTCTTCGGCAGGAGTTCCAAGCTGATTTGCTAAAGATTCTATCAAACGGGTTGAGTTGAGGAAAGAAACACTTGCCAAATCGGAAGTTTACCATCACTTTGCCTTACCAATACAATTCTAACTCCGGGAGGTCGAAAGTGATTAATCAGGTCTCCCCCAACACCATAGTATCAAGTATTTTCGAATTACTACATCTTAGCCTCCAACAGGAACCGACTATCACCAAAGAAACCCATCCTTTTTCAATCATAACGGTATGACGCTTAAACAAAAAGTAGGACTGATTGCAGGACCAACGGTAGCTCTCGTGGTTGGCCTGGCTATGCTGCAATTCTCCGATATACCACCTGCCGCAGTTCTCACGGCCAGTATAACGGTATTGGTGGTCATCTGGTGGATACTTGAACCGATACCCATACCTGTTGTGTCTTTGCTTCCGTTGACTTTGTTACCGATGTGTGGGATTATTACTGTAAAGGATGTACAACAGTCTTATGGTCATCCGCTCATATTGCTGTTGCTTGGAGGTTTTATTCTTTCCACCGCGATGGCGCATTCGGGTGCGCACCAAAAAATTGCTTACGCAATACTACGGGTATTCGGCGGGAAAAGTGGGCGCTCGCTCGTGCTTGGTTTTATGGCAACAGCGGCCATACTATCCATGTGGATTAGCAACACGGCGACAACTTTAATGTTACTTCCTGTTGCACTCGCAATACTCGATCGCGTAAATGATCAACGCTTAGTAGCCCCCCTCCTGTTAGGTACCGCGCATGCTGCCAGCGTGGGAGGGATTGGCACACCGATTGGGACACCGCCTAACGTTGTGTTTTTAGGTCTATACAACGAGCACGTGGGAGACCCGTCGATGGAGATAGACTTCCTACAGTGGATGACTTGGGGGATACCTGTAGTTATCGTGGTAGTTCCACTTCTTGCTCTGTGGTTAACCCGCAACGTAAACTTTAGGACGGACATTCAACTACCTGATGTTGGGAAATGGACTGCTGCTCAAAAACGCGTACTATTGATTTTTGCGTTGACGGCGTGTGGTTGGGTATTTAGAAATGCACCCTTCGGGGGGTGGGCTGGTTTATTACCGGAGGGATGGCTTAGTTCAGATTACATGGTTGCTTTTTTTGCGATTGTCGCGTTATTCATGACTTCTGACGGGAAAGGCAATCGACTGCTCGATTGGGAGACTGCAACAAAAATTCCCTGGGGCATGTTGTTGCTGTTTGGTGCTGGACTAACTATCGCAAAGGCATTCGAAGCTTCTGGACTGAGTGCAGTTCTAGCGGAAAATTTCGATCTGCTCAAACAGCTTCCAGTGTTATTGCTTATCTTGATCATATGCCTGTTTGTGACGTTCCTGACTGAAACAACAAGTAATACGGCAACTACTACGATTTTATTACCAATCTTTTTAGCCGCAGCAATCGCCGCCGCAGTTGATCCGAAACTATTTATGGTACCGGCCGCAATGAGTGCAAGTTGCGCCTTCATGTTACCCGTCGCTACTCCACCTAATGTGGTGGTGTACTCTTCCGGACGGTTCCCTATGGAAAAGATGGCTAAAGAAGGCTTCATTTTGAACCTTATCGGCGCAGTAGTGATTACTACCGCTTGTTTTCTCTACTTTTCCAACCTGTAGACACCTTCAATCCGAGCGGTTGATTCGTGCGCGTATTTAGAGGTTTCGCGGCACTGTCCTTCATAGTGGTTACCGTGTTATGTGTTTGCGTAATGGTATTGTTGCTTGCTCTTTGGCTAGTTTTTTGTCCCTCTCACAAAGTTCGTCGAACCGTTAGAGGATTCATGGATCGCATGATAAACGTATGGGTTGCTGGAAATCGGTGGATGCTTCGAAGACTAAATATGATATCGATAGAAACGATCTTCGATCAACAACTCGAAACAGAGCACAACCAGTGGCAAATTGTGATTTGCAATCATCAAACTTGGGCGGATGTCATCGTATTGCAGATTGCGCTATTGGATTACATTCCACCAATCAAGTTTTTCACCAAACGAGAGTTTATTTGGGTTCCCGTTTTGGGCTTTGTATTGTGGGTTTTGAAATTCCCCTACGTACTTCGAGCTTCTACTGGTCACAAACGAACTGAGTCCTACCGCAATCTGCTCAACGCACGCTCAATGCATCGAGCCCGGCAACAGTTTCACGAACGACCGGTGTCAATCCTCATATTCTGTGAAGGTACTAGATTCAATCAAGAGAAGTATCGGGCCCAGAAATCTTCGTATCGTAATTTGCTCAGACCGAAAATAGGTGGTGTTGCGTTCACAATAGATGCTCTTCAAACAAAAACAAATCACATACTGGATGTTACTCTTGTTTACGAAGGAAAAACACCTAATTTTTGGAATTTTCTCTGTGGGAAGTGTCGGCGGGTGAAAGTGCACACACGTAAAGTTTTGATCAAAGATTTATCAGAACCCTCAATACGAAGCGGGATCCGCCAACTTTGGCAAACAAAAGATCAGGAGATTGATCGTTTACAAAGCGAGTTTAACTTTTAGCAGATTGATTGATTAAACTCGTATATGTGGCGAACTCGCGCGCCTAATGTACGCAGGATTTGGTGGTGATTGAACAATTCCTGTTCAGTGGGAACATCTCCACCACATAAGCAGACTAATTTTTCCAAATTGTCAATCACATTGCGGCGAACAAAGCCAAAGGAATCGTCTTTGTCTGTGACGGGAAATATCTCATTTCGGTCAAAGAAAGCGATGTGATAGTGAGGATCTGCTCGCAGGCAATCGAATCGAGCTAGTTCTTGTGGTTGTCCATTTACCGGACCAACCAAACGTACCGAAACGCCTTGGTCGCCGCGAATATGGCGGTACCGCGCCAGCCAATTAAATCGGCCGTTTGCTATTCTTTCTTCAGGTGTGTCGTTCATCGTAAGTATGTTTCCATTCGTATGAAAAGCTAATTGAGTTATTCTCGTTCAAGATCAGATGTTCGCCGTTGTAAATCGCGAATCCAATTGTTGTTTTGTATGCGCCACGTGTCAATCGCTTCGATGGCTTCTTCATTCTTTTTCACTCTAACTTCGAGTTGATCAGAGGAAGTGATCGCAAGTTGATTGGTGCTGTTTACAGTGTCTACAAGATCTCGTAACGAGCGCGAGTTTTGTAAGATTGTAGCAGCATTGTCTTCGGTATGGGTCTTCAGCGTTTTAATGTCTTCACCAAGTATATCGTCGCGACCTTGCAGAGTCGCAATTGTTGACTCTAGAGCTTCGATGGCTGGTCGATTCCGTTTATTAGATAGATCCCATAATTTGCGAATTTCATCCTCCCAGAATTCCAGTTGTTCCTTGACTGAAGTTTCCGTTTCTAAACCGGTCTCAACATTGATGTTGAGGCGATCTTCGAGCGCTGTGATCTGTTCTCGCAGTAGCGAATTTTGTTCGCTGATGTAAGTGTACATCGAATACAGAAACCAACCACCAGTACCGAGACCAAGAATGACAAAAACCGTGAGAAATAGGATCCCAACATTAGATCCACCACCACGATTGCGCGGCGGGCGTGAGCCCCTCTCATTCTGGGGTTGGCGAGAGAGATCTGGATCGGTAACAACAATAGGACGATCAGCCATTCGTTAAATCTTTCCTTAAAGTAATTTTGACAGTGTAACATCGGCGCTACAGATAAGTGTCAGCAGCGCCAGCAAGTTCTAACTTACGTTTACAGAAAATGTAGCAGTACTTGTGCTACGCCCGTTAAAACAAAACCCGAGATGATAACCGCGGGGATACTCTTAATGAGGGGGTTAAGCGAACCAAATAGGCCATTTAGCCAAATGATGACGACCAAACCTAGGACAATGTACATTCCCCACGACTCTGCTGTAATACTGTTACCGAAGGCAAAATGTGCACTCGAAACCATCGTCGCGGCCATGGGAATCGATAGCAGGGTGTTGGTTCGACTCGCGAGTAAAACGGTTGCTGCCGCATCATCTGCATTAGGATCAGCTTCCTCACCACGCTCCATTTGTCGGTGCGACTCGAACATGATCTTCTGATTGGGCCAGATAATAAACCAAACATTAATCGCCATGATTGTCGCCATCACCCCAGCAATAATCGTGTCTTCCTTGAGGGTACCATTGCTCCACACCATGTGTAATAGGTAAGCACCGGTGAGGAAGGTAAAAAGAGCCCCCCAGCGAAACCAGGCAGCGACGCGGGGCATTAGGTTAGCCACGGCACTAACTTTTGCACTTTTTTCAGCCGCAGCTAGATACGGTCCCGAACAAAAATTAAAGTAATACAACATCCCAATCCATACGATTCCTACGATTAGATGCAGATAGCGCATGGAATAATCCAGATATTCCATAAATTCCATAGGATCAACCTCCCAAATTGTTTTCCTAGAGTATGTATAACATACGATTGAACGTATATATTACTAGATTATCATAACGTCTGGTAAATCTATAGCTAAACAACACCGAAACTGAGTACACTGTGGTCCTTCCATTGAGTTCAAGAATTAGTCGATTGAGATCAAATCATGCAATTCTGTTTCGCTATCATTATGGTATGGTTATTGCTTGTTCACGTGAACACTTCAAGCACTAATGGTATATTCCTAGTTCCATGACCGAAACAAAATCTAGACGATTACGGGATCTCAAAGGAGTCCTCAGTTTGCCTGTACTACGACCGGTAGCCACGGCGATGCTCTTTCTCGCGATCGTCATACTAGGTTTAGTCGGCATGGACAAAATGCCTATCGAGTTATTTCCGGCAATCGAAGGAAATGCTATATTCGTGCAGTTTTCCAAACAAAACAGTACCGCTGAAACTATCGAACGAGAAATTCTACAACCGTTGACTGCACGCTCATCGGGATTGCCCGGTCTAACTAAGTCATCTGCGGAAATTTCAGGATCTTATGGGCATTTGCAACTCATGTTCGAAGTCGGCACCGACCTAAAGATGCGCGAATACGAACTATCACAGATTGCGAACCAATTGCAACGTGAATTTGATCGCGGTACAGCGAGTATCTCGGTCAATCTGCTAGGTGGGACAGAGTCGTTTAGTCAATTGGTTATGCAACTACGCGTGATTGGCGATAGGAGCATTGACGATCTGTACAACTTAGCGGTTGATGAAATTGCACCACGATTAGCGTCGGTTGCTGGCGTGGCTAGAGCTGAAACCCAAGGGGGCAGTACTAGACAACTCACGGTAACCGTAGATCCTCGCAGAGCAACAGGTCTCGGCGTGACTAACAGTCAAATCGCCGCAGCGCTTCGAAATAACATGGCACAGTCACAATATGTCGGTGATTTGGAAGACTCGGACGGACGAACTCATGTCCACGTCGACGCTCAAGCACGCTCCGTGAACCAGTTAGATCAAACCCGTATTTCTCGTACCAGTCCTGTACGTATCGCAAATGTTGCCGACGTAGAACTTGGTTACAGTGTTGGCCAGACGTTATTCAGACACAACAGCCAACCCGCAGTACAGATGGTTCTTTACCAAGAACAAGGTGCCAATCTTATTCGTGTCGGTCGAGCTCTTAAAAAGCGTATTGCTGAAGTCAATCGTGAAATCTTGAGCTTAGGTATTTCGGTTTTCGTCGACATCAATTTAGCCGAATCAGTTGATAACCAGCTCACGCGCCTATTCAACTTAGGAATGATTGGGTTCGCGATAGCTCTCGTTGTTCTGTTCCTGTTCCTGCGTCAATGGCGAGCAGTAGCCGTCGTGGGAATCGCTGTACCCGTTAGTGTTATTACAGCTCTCGCGCTCTTGTATCTGGCCGGCTATTCGCTTAACTTACTGTCGATATTTGGATTGGCGATGGCAGTTGGCTTATTGGTTGACAACAGCGTTGTCGTTTATGAAGCAATCTTGCGGGGTGTGGAGCGCGGCCTTAATGCTCGCGCTGCTGCCGCGTTAGGGCTGAAACGTACTGCCCGGGCAATCGCTGCCGCTAGTATCACCACTGCGGTCGTATTTCTTCCGGTCGCACTCATCGCATTTGACGATCCAGTTGCAAAACAATTGCTCACGATCATCGCTGTTTCGGTCGTTTTTCCCGTATTTGCTTCACTCTTAGTTGCCATGGGACTTGTACCGTTACTTGCCCATAGTTTAGCCGCCCCGGGTGCTTTGAAACGGATGCAAGCATTGCGCGAAAAACGCGCTTTGCAAGGGGGATATATCGAACCCGAACGCGCGAAGGTTCTTCTGAGTGGACTTACCTGCAACGCTTTACGAAAGCCAGCTCCTTGGATAGCCGGTAGCCTCTTGGTCGTGATCGTTTCGCTAGTTTTCACGATCCCGCAATTGAGTTTCGGGGGTATTCAACGCGATCCCAACGAAGCTGACACCTTGGATATTCCTGTTGAACTGTCACACAAAATCACGACCGATTTGCAGGAAATAGCCGGTAAAGTCGCCGGTGTCGAACATGAAATATTGAATCTGGAAACTGTCGACTTTGTGCAGACGAGAATTAGTCGTCAGAGCATTAATTTTCACATTCACTTTGTTGATATCAAAGAGCGCCCCAAGGGGTTTAAAGTCTCAGAAATTCGCGAATTCATCAATGATATCATTGATGAACGTATTCTTGATATACGCGGTTACGGAAGTTATGGGTACCGCAACTATAGCTTTACGGCAGGTCGACCTCTTGGTGGAAACCCAAGTGAGGTTGTTCTATCTGGACCTGATTCAGGTAAATTGATGGAATTCGCCAAGAACGTAGCTGAACAATTAAAAAGTGTCAATCACATTCAAACGGCACTTGCCCAAGTCAGTGAAAGTAATCCTGAAATCTGGGTCGAACCTAACCAAAGTGCCTTAGTGGCATTAGGATTAACGGTCTCGGAGACGTTACCGTTTTTGAACTGGGTCAGTGATCGTGGACAAACCCAATCCTTGCCCTATATGACTTCGTCGGGTCGTGAAATTCCTGTCGTTATCGAACGCGAGGGCGCCCGAGACCGTGATCGCTCAAGTCGTGATCTTGAACGTCTCCAAGTGTTAACGTCGCGGGGTATACGACCTGTTTCGGAACTGGCAACCATTCGCAAGGTCGATAATCCACCCACCATAGTCCACAAGAATGGTCGTCGGCAGATTACCGTGCAATACACACTGGCTTCCAGCGTCCCAGAAGCGGGAAGAGAACGGAATAAGATTGAAGAAGACATAGAAGAGTTTATAAGAACGTTACCACGTCCAGAAGGATATGTAATCGATGTACCAGATGATTCGAGTACCACAGACGCCGCTCAAAAACTATTACTTCCTGTACTCTTATTGTTATTCCTAGTATTGGCTTTGACTTTCGAGTCCTTGATTCTACCACCCTTGGTGTTACTCACGATCCCCTTGACTTTAGTTGGAGCACTGTGGGGTTTAGTCCTAACGGGCACCCCGTTTGCGGACATGGCTCTAGCTGGCTTATTGGTGTTAGCCGGACTAATGGTGAATCCAGCTATTTTGCTGGTCGACAGGATGCAACAACTCTCACGCGCCGGGTTTTCTCGGGGCGCTGCCGCCTTAGGGGCTGTAAAAGAACGAACGCGACCGGTGCTCATGACAACTGCGACGACTATTGCCGCACTGTTTCCTTTAGCCATATCGACTGGTAGAGAAAATGAAATATGGCCACCGTTCGCAGTTGTTGTGATGGGTGGTTTAGTATCGGTAGCGATACTCACACTAATCGTCATTCCAGTTGGATATGTGTTACTGAAACGTCTCGACAGTGCGTTCGGTAGATTAGGACCTTGGTTAGTGGTTGTATGGGCAGTCTTGGTGGTTGGAATTATGTACCCGCTCATCGGGTTTGGGATTTTGAACGGGTTATTATGGCAAATTGTCTGTACGCTCTTGGTTGCGGGCGCCCTGTTCGGGCTGCTCTATCTCATTTTTCGACGCGAAGAGATACCGAAACCTGAGATGGACGATGGACCACCCCGGCTTGAAGTCAAATTCCTCAAGAAAATCTATGGCCTACCTGGTGCGTTCAGAAAAACACTCAATGCACAGAAACAATTTATCGCGAAGGTACGCGAAGCGGGCGGTAAAGTCTATACGCGAGAGACTACTTTGGTTCGAGGACTTGTTTATCTCATTCTTGCTGTAGGTACAGCCGCTATTGGCTACATCAACACTGCCGACCACTGGAAATTAGTATGGTGGTTAGTAGCATCTGCCTTTCTTGCCCGAATAATGATTGAGATTAGAAAATTTCGTGGACACGTGGAGAGTGATGGCACTCATAAACGTGGCGGTATAGAAGGTCTGTTAGTGCTGCTGTTACCGTGGTTTGCCATCGCAAGTTTCGTGTATCTAGAGATCTATCGACCCACGACTTTAGACGATACGGGTGCTAATTGGTTCTGGCCGATTCTTGCGAGCATCGTTCTTTTCTTGGGACAGTGTATTAGACGGAATGCCGTACGCCAAGTTCGTGGTGAATTGGAAAGTAAGGTAAGTCGCGGCTTTATGAAGTACCCGCGAACGTGGTATCGACGATTCACAAAACGAATTGGTGGGCTAGATTTACCCGCAAATGAAATTTCCGCGCTCACGTCCGTGTCATTTTCTGCGGAACAGGGAATGATTGGGATTTTAGGACCAAACGGTGCTGGTAAAACTACTTTACTTCGACAGCTAGCCGGCATGATTGAATCATCCGGTGGTACGGTTCATTTAGGCAACGTCCCATTGCCGAAAATTCAACGAACGTTGGCACAGTGGGTCGGGTACTTGCCGCAGGATGCTGGCTTACCATTGAGTCTAACTCCGAGGGAATATTTGGATTATTACGCGGCCTTGTACGACATTGACCCAGCCATTCGAAACAAACGAGTAGTTGAACTGCTCGAAGAAGTTGGACTCAAAGACAAAGTTAACGACAAGATAAAGTCTTTGTCTGGTGGAATGCGACAACGCGTTGCAGTAGCCCGAACCCTTTTACGACTACCGCCGATCATTATTGTGGATGAACCTACTGTTGGGCTCGATCCACGTGAAAGAATTCGTTTTCGAAATTTATTATCGCGCTTAGCCGAGTCCAGGGTTGTGTTATTCTCGACGCACGTTGTTGAAGACGTCGCGATTTCTTGTGATAGAGTGTTAGTCCTAGCAAAAAGTCGTTTACGGTTTGATGGTAGTCCAGCAAAACTTGCTGAAGCAGCTGAGGGTAAGGTTTGGGAAATTCACCATGATCATGAGATTGATGTGACTTTACCGACAGATACCATATTAGTTGAGCAAACGCCGACGACGGCAGGTGGTGTGATCCAACGTGTAGTCTCCAAACAACAACCAGAAGACGAGGCAAAACCCATCACGGCGAGACCTGAAGATGGTTACTTGTGGTTATTGGCGACATCATGAGTTTTGCTAGGTTTAGACAAAGGACTTTTGCTGAAATCAACTTACTTCGGCGAGCCGCGGTTGCTACGGCGGGACGCTTTTTTTGGTTGATTCCAATTGTCGTACCGATTATCTGGTTAACGGCAAACGAATTTCTGCTGACGATTAGATTGTTTCTTGAAACAGTCGGTGTGCGCGAAATTCAAAATCGACTATTGGGACTACCACTAGTCGTAATCGCGATTTTTCTAGGCTTACGAATCGTTGCGGGTGAAATCAACGCGCGAACATTAGAAATTGTGTATACAGTACCAGGTGGAGCGAGTCGGGTGTGGACGACTAAGTTGTTAGCTGCAGCTGCGATTCTACTTTCCACTGAAGTAATCATGGCCGTCTATTTGTGGTTTCGGTTTGGCCCCTTTCCCATTGAAGCGATGTATGGCGCTTTTCAATGTGCTATATTCTTTCTCGTGATCTCGATGGGATTCTCCGCGTTGTTTCGGAGTGAAGTCTCTGGCGCTATCGTGAGTTGTGCGCTTCTGTTCCTTTTTGGGGTGTTCAGTGGTTTCGGTCATACGCAACACATTTGGTCGCCGTTTTTTAATCCATATGCTGACAGTTTTCTCTCTGATACGAGCGTTCTTGTCAATATCTTGCGAAATAGGATTGGGTTTGCGATTGTGATCGGGATTCTGGTTTGGTTAGCGTTTCTACGTGGAGAGCGCCGCGAAAAACTACTAGGTGGTTAGCAATCCAAACATAGACTCTCTGAGTCGTTGGAAGTGTGGCAAGCCAATTTCCCTAACGATGTTGGACGGGCGCGCGACATACGATTCAACATTTTTACTCACGGAATGCGCCGATCAGGTTCTCAAGCAAGCACTAGAGTCCATTGCGTGGGAAACAAGATCGATTCAGCTTTATGGTCGCACCATTGCAATTCCAAGACTCTCTGCTTGGTTTAGCGAATCAGACTCATCCTACACTTATTCTGGGACCACGCATGTGGCGAAGCCGATGCCGACATTTGTATGCGACTTGAAGAACTTAATCGAATTGGCAACCAATTGTTCGTTTAATTCGGTTCTTGTTAATCTGTATCGCGACGGTTCGGACAGTGTCAGTTGGCATGCTGACAATGAATTTGAGCTTGGGCCGAATATCACGATAGCGTCATTAAGTGTCGGCGCGGTACGCGATCTTCGGTTCAAACATCGACAAGTCAAAGAAGAACAATTCTCCTTGCAGGTAGAACACGGTTCGTTACTCATGATGTATCCACCCACACAAGAGAATTGGTTGCATGAGTTACCAAAACGAAGGCAAGTTACACAGCCTCGAGTGAACTATTCGTTCCGTAAGATTCTTCGGTGAATTTAAGTGATTCAACGACTTAAAGACTGGTCGTACGAGTGGAGCGGGCGAAGGGGGTCGAACCCTCGTCTTCAGCTTGGGAAGCTGAGGTAATAACCGTTATACGACGCCCGCACCGTTATCAGAATATTGTAGGTTTACAGCAATGCAAAGTCAGTTAGCCATCCCAACCCAACCACAAGAGAGGATCGAATCAATCGACGTCCTGCGAGGAGTCGTATTGTTAGGAATATTGGTCGTAAACATAGTCGCTTTTGGGTTGCCCAACGCAGGGTCGATCAGCCCTACTAGTTATGGCACTTTCGAGGGGTTAGATATTTTTGCTTACTGGGTGACCTATTTTGTGTTTGAAGGCTCGCAACGAGCGGTGTTTTCGATGTTGTTTGGTGCCGGGATAGTACTCTTCACTCAACGTCTGTCGACTGATGAGAGAGGATCAAAAGTAGGTACGATATTCACACGTCGAATGCTCGCTCTCATGCTGTTCGGGTTGGTGGACATATTCCTTCTTTTATGGTTTGGTGATATCATTTTTCTATACGCGTTGGTCGGTTTGGTAGTTTTCTTTTTTCGCGATACTTCGGTCCGTGGGCTACTCGTTGCAAGTGGCATATTGTTTGTGTTACTGACACTTTATCTTGGGGCGATGGGTAGTTTCATCAGTTTCGCGGAAAATCGCGCGGCGACGGCGATGGAAAAACTAGAAGCAGGTGGTCAGTTATCTCTATTCGATCAAGAAATGCTTGATACTTGGGAAGAATTTGTTGCGGAATACGAACCAGACGCATCGGTAATTCAGTCAGAAGTCGAAAGTAGACAAGACGGTTATCTAAGCGCGTACACCGCAATAATGCCTTTGATTCTGGAGTATCAGGTTATCGGTACCCTCGTTTTTTCGTTTTGGGACGTGCTTCTCATGATGCTAGTTGGTATGGCACTTTTCAAACTAGGAATATTGGATGGTTCAAAGTCCTACCAGTTGTACTGGATCATGGTGGGAGTTGGTCTTGGTCTTGGATTAGCTGTCAATGCGTTTGAGGTCAGTAGCGCGATTGCGAACAATTACAACACGATGGATCTTCAAGTTAACTGGACCTATAACCTAGGGCGTTTAGCGGTGGCGTGTGGACTTATTGGGGTCGTGATGTTGATTTGCAAGGCAAGAATCTTGCATCGGACGCGTGCATGCTTGGCGGCTGTCGGCCGCATGGCGTTGACCAACTATCTCGCCCAGTCATTAATTTGTTTGATCTTCTTTGTCGTCCTCGGTTTTTTTGGTGAACTCCGACTGCACCAGCTGTTTACTGTGGTACTCGGGATTTGGGTCATACAACTAGTTTACAGTTTGCTATGGTTGAAACGATACCGTTTTGGTCCGTTGGAATGGCTTTGGCGATATCTAACGTACGGGAAAGTCGTTTCAAAATAACAGCCAATTCATTACCCAAAACTCGCACCATCGAAGGTGTCTACAGTTGTGAACGCGCTGACCGGATTGCGCTTCAGTTTGGTCAATTGCTTAATCGGTTTACCAATCGGAAGTAAGGCACAGACTGCGTAATTTGCCGGAATATTGAAAAGTTTTCTTACCTCTGGTTCATGAACTGTGGTAAAGGTGGTAATCGTCCCCCCTAGACCCTCGTGTCTAGCAGCAAGCAGAATGTTCCAGACAAAGGGGTAGATTGAAGCCCCGGAGACCACGCCTACACGATCAAGTTCGCTGTCCATAGACGCTACCACTGACAGGTCGACGAGAACCATTAATAGGATCGGCGCGTGGGTGAATTGTTCAGTAAACCCTTCGGGTAAAGTCACTGCATCAATATCACTTTGTGTGACCTGACTAGGTACTACCGTGTTATAGGGATTTTCACCAGCGGCTACTTGAGCCCGATAACGCCGCATAACTTGCGAAATTATGGGCCCTAGCGATGCTCTTTTTTTTACATCTTTGATTACGATAATTTTCCATCCCTGTCGATTACCTCCACTAGGCGCGAATCTTGCGTTTTCTAAGATGTGGTGCAAGGTCGAATCAGAAACCTGTTCGTCTTGAAATTGACGTGCAGCAAAGGTGGTGCGCATGACGTCGTATAGGTCCATATTTAGCTGGTACTCCCTAGTGTTTCGGTAATAGTTGGATATAGTTCACTCAGTAAAACCGTTCGTCCGTTGTTTTGGACAATCCGGCAGTGGTCTCGATTAAGTTCCCGTGGTTCTTTTACACCACAAGAATGGGCGATAATGCCGACTTCTTGTTGTACATTGTGTGCATAGTTCATGACTCGTAGCGATTTATCTCCTACATCTAGCCCTTTCTGCAGTTTTTTATCGTGTGTCGTGATCCCCGTAGGGCAGGTGTTTCTGTCGCATTGCAATGCTTGGATACATCCTAGTGCAAACATGAACCCACGCGCTGAGGTAACAAAATCGGCGCCGACACATAAAGCCCAAGCAACTTCTACAGGTGTGATTAATTTACCGCTGGCAATAATGCGGATTCTATCTCGCAGCCCGAAACGGTCTAGCGTATCGACAACTAACGGGAGACTTTCCCGGATAGGAATTCCTACGTTGTCGATCAGACTCATGGGAGCTGCGCCGGTCCCGCCGTCGGCACTGTCAACCGTGATGAAATCTGGGGCATTTTGCTCGCCTCGTACTAGGATGGTTTCACACAGTTCTTCAAACCACGTTACCGATCCAAGCACTAATTTGAAACCTGTGGGTTTGCACGTGATCGAGCGTACTCGTTCTACGTAGTCGAGTAATTCTGTGTTGCTACCGATTTCTGGATGTCTGTTTGGACTTATCGAAGATTGTCCAATATTGATACCACGAGTTTTGGCAATTGCGCGCGTGACTTTTTCGCCTGGGAGAATACCGCCTTTACCTGGTTTTGCACCTTGCGATAATTTGATCTCAAACATTTTCACGGTTGTGTGTTCGGCGACTTCTTTCAGTTTGTCTTCGGATAAACCACCGTCCAATCGACGAACCCCATATTTGGCGGTACCCATTTGAAAGACGATATCTGCACCACCTTCGAGGTGATAGGGACTTAAGCCACCTTCACCAGTATTCATCCATATTTTGGCTAACCGAGCACCGTTCGACAATGCTATTACCGCGGGTTTTGAAATTGCACCGTAGCTCATACCGGAGATGTTGAAAAAAGATTTTGTTTCGTAGGGGTAGTCGACATGTGGGCCGATTCTTACGATGTGAGGTTCGGCGACATCTCTTTCTAGCATCGGATAGGCAGTATTTGCAAAAATAATTGTGCCAGTAGGTCTTAAATCTCGAGTGGAACCAAACGGGACAACATTGTGAGTATCTTTCGACGCGCGATACACCCAGACGCGTTCGGCGCGATTGAAGGGAAGTTCCTCGCGATCGAAAGCAAAAAAGTACGCCCGAAAGAACACTCCTAAATGCTCAAAAAAGTCTCTAAATCGGCCGATAACAGGGAAGTTTCGTCTGATCGCGTGTCGTCGTTGTGATATATCTAAGACGAAGACAACGACGATTAAGAGAAGTCCAGTACCGACAACGAACACGAACAGATACGTTAGTACTTCAATGATTTTCAGCAAGGTTTCATTGAACATGTAGCCCATTAGTTTTTTCCTTTCTGAGAAAAACGGAGATCAAAATACGCAGTTATCTTATATTAACGAACCGGAACATGTAAAGAAGTCGAGTGTTAAATTGTTTGGAAGAACCCAAACAATTAATTTCTAATCCACCACATCCTAAGCGTGTTCGACGAAGTTTAGACTACTCGTTGGTGGTGGATGATTAGCGAGTTGTAGGATGTTGTAAGTGTGGAAGAGAGATTGTGTCTTAGGCGGCAACACAATGAGCTTGATAACCGCCAGTGTAAACGGGAGATTAAAAGTGATGAAACGAATTTCTGAGATGTGTTGCAGAAGCGTAGTAGCGTGGTTTGTGATCTCGGTCCCGCTTTCGTTTGCGGCTACATCAGTGCTAGATACTGATCTTCAACGTAGTTTGTCAAAAACTGACAAATGACTGAGATATCCCTCAATTCAAATTTCAAGAAGCAAGTACGATTTGAAAAGTTCATTCTATACTGTCGGGTTGGAAATGGTTTAGTCTGTAAGTTTATATCTATGGTTTTTTATCTAGGGCTTCTTTACTTAAAACGTTTGACATGTTGTCTCACTTTGATTTACACTCAGAGAGTTGTAGATAGCGGATGATCGTGGTTTTGGATACGTTGAAGGTCTGGGCTAACTGGCGCAACGTTTGACCGCTTTCATGCAATTGCCGCAAACTTTCCTTTTGTTCTTGGTTTAACGCTTCTTTCCGGCCTAA
>VXYV01000122.1 GCA_009845835.1 Gammaproteobacteria bacterium
GATCGCACCTTTCTTTTTCGGGAAAACATCAAAAATATAGAGAAATGTAGAATTACTGCAGTGAACCATCCTGGATCACATGGCTTTGTATAATCCGATGTTTTCTCAATAACAGATTAGGGGTGTAAAAAAATGAAAATTCGAGATAAAGTCGCGTGCATCACAGGTGGAGCCTCTGGTCTAGGTGCGGCGACCGCGAAACGGTTCGTCGAACTTGGTGGAAAAGTCGCGCTACTTGACCTTAATAGTGAGCTTGTCAAGAAGATCGCAGATGAACTAGGTTCCAATGCGACAAGCTTTTCTTGTAACGTATCGGATGCTGCAGCCGTAGAAGAAATAATTCAACAGGTATCTGATCAATTCGGCGCGATTCATGTGAATGTCAACTGCGCGGGTGTTGGTGCGGCGGTTAAAACTGTTGGTCGGGATGGACCGATGCCACTAGATTATTTCAATTCAGTAATCCAAATTAACTTAGTCGGCACCTTTAATAGTCTACGCTTGTGTGCCGCAATTATGCAATCCAATGAACCAGACGTAGAAACCGGTGAAAAAGGTGTAATCATCAATACAGCGTCGGTTGCCGCATTTGAGGGTCAAATCGGTCAAGTAGCCTATAGTGCTAGCAAGGGCGGAGTCGTCGGCATGACCTTACCAATCGCGCGCGATCTCGCTCGAGATGGAATACGTTGCTGTACCATCGCACCCGGTATATTTGAGACTCCGATGATGGCGGCTGCACCAGAAAAAATCCGCCTTCCACTACTTGAAAGTGTACTCTTTCCAAAACGTTTAGGAGAACCGGAAGAATACGCGTTCACGGTTCAACATATCATAGAAAACACTTATTTGAATGGTGAAACGATACGTTTGGATGCCGGAATTCGGATGACCCCACGTTAAGCAGATTTGAGCTCGTTGCGTAAACGTTCTAAATCTTCCTGGGTGTCCACACCCGGTGGCACTGGTAGTTCTGCTTGCGCCACGACAATGTTAATCTGATTTTCTAAGAAGCGCAACTGCTCAAGGCGTTCCATCTTTTCCAAAGGAGATGAGCTAAATCGCGTAAATTTCTTAAGTGCCCACACCCGATATCCATAGAGACCGATATGTCGTTTCGAAGAACTTGCTTTACCTACTGATGCACAACTTGAAAATTCTTCGCGATCCCACGGAATAGGGGAGCGTGAGAAATACAACGCTTGTGAATTGACATCGCAAACGACCTTAACAACATTTGGATTCACAAAATCTGAACTGTCAGTTATGAGTTCGTATAGGGTACTCACCCCTATTTGCGGATTATCGTGCAATAACCTAGCTACTTGGTCAATTGATCCCGGTGGGATTAAAGGTTCATCACCTTGAACGTTCACAATCACACTCTGAGATGCCCAGCTAAACTTCTCCGACACTTCATTTACTCGGTCAGTACCCGACACATGTTCTGACGAAGTGAGAACAACAGAGATACCTACTGGAAAGGCAACGTTTGCAATTCGTTCATCATCGGTGGCAACAATGACTTCTGACGCTTGGGACTGCAGAGCTCGTTCCGCGACTCGATATATGATCGGTTTGCCATGGAGGTCCTGCAAAACCTTCCCAGGTAACCGTTCAGAGCCATAACGGGCAGGAATTACAACTCGATAATCGTTCATGCCGGTACCTGTAGAGTCACACCACAAGATTTAAACAGATTTTGGAGAAACTCATCGACTTTATCTGAGAAATTGATTCCAATCTCTAGACACCAGCAACGACTGGCTATGGTTGGTAGTTCCTTAATCTTTTGTGCATCCTTCTCGGTCACAAGAAAAATATTTTCCGAAAATTTTTTGAAATCGTTCTCGGTGTATCGATAGTGATCAGGAAACGCAACGCATTTCACATCAAACCCTAAATTTTTCAGCAGTGTCTTAAATCGGTTTGGATTACTTATCCCAGCTATGGCAATAGTATTTTTCGTGAAAGAGTCGCGCGCTGCGTGTATCGACTGACGTGTTCCGTCACCTAAATTTATAAAACTCTCCGGTGCAACTTGCATGATCCATTCCTCTTCCCAAACACCACTAGCTTGACTATTAGATACAACCCAATCCACGTTTTCTAATCGTTTAACTGGTTCTCGTAATGGACCAGCTGGAAGAAACCGGCCATTTCCCACACCGCGAGTACCATCCAATACAGCCATTTCCAACTGACGTCCCAATGAATAATGTTGAAGGCCATCGTCAGACAGTATCACATCCACTGTATGTGAACTAACTAAAGATTTTGCCGCCCTTACCCGGTTCGGATCAACAATAACCGGTACCTTAGTTTTCGAAGCAATCAGCTTCGGTTCGTCGCCACACTCAGAAGCTGATATATTTTGATTCACCTCAAGTGGGTAGCGATTCGAGGAACCACCATACCCCCTACTAACTACACCGACCTTGACACCTCGAATAGAAAGCCACTGTGTTAACCAAATCAATAACGGTGTCTTCCCAGTACCGCCTGCAGTGATATTGCCGACAATACAAACCGGTACCTCACTTCGCCAACTTCTGTGTGGATTACGTAAGTAATACCGATACCTTATGTGAACTACCAGTCGAAACAACCAACTTAGCGGAAGAAGTAACCGCGAGGAAATACTGTCGCGATACCAAAAAGACTCTTTTTCGGCGATAGATTCAGGATCAACCAATGGTGCACTCGACATCAGTGGCAAACATACTTCCAGGTATCATTCATTTCCTTGGGCCTGTGATTCGTACAACAAAGCGTATCGTCCTTGTCGTCGCAACAGCTCTTCGTGTGTCCCTTGTTCGACGATTCGTCCCTCTTCCATCACAGCAATCGAGTCAGCACGCATGATCGTTGATAGCCGATGAGCAATCACTAAAGTTGTTCTATCTTGCATGATTTCTTCCAATGCTAATTGAATCAAGCGTTCAGATTCAGTATCCAACGACGATGTCGCTTCATCCAAAATCAAAATAGGTGCATCTTTCAAAATAGCCCGCGCGATCAATACTCGTTGCTTTTCACCTTGCGAAAGTGTTGACCCACGATCACCTACATTGGTATTTAATCCCGCCGGTAGTCGGTCTGAAAAAATGTTGACTCTGGCGCGTTTCGCCGCGTGTTCAATAGCGCCCTTGTCTTTTTGACGCAAGGAACCGAGTGCCATGTTTGCTTGAATCGTATCACTAAACAACATGACATCTTGGCTTACCACAGCAATCTGGTTTCGTAACGAACTTTTACTATACCTACTGATAGATACACCATCAATGAGGATCTCTCCCTCCGTTGGTTCGTAAAATCGAAGAAGTAGTTGCGCTAGAGTTGACTTCCCTGTACCAGTCGAGCCGACGATCGCTACAGTCTTACCTACCTCAATACTCAGCGAGATTTCATGCAGCACTTGTTTACTGGTTCTTGAATACTGAAATCCAACTCCCTTAAACTCAATAGCTCCTGATATACCTTGTAGCTGTTCAGTGCCTTTATCCGTTTCCGATTCAGTATCGATGTGTTCAAATATTTCTGTAGCAGCAGCTAGCCCAATCTGAATACGCGCATTCACGTCCGACAAACGTTTAATCGGATTTGCTAATGCTCCCGATAAACCAACATAAGTAACTAGTTGTCCTGGTTCCATACCTTGCGAAATTTGATTCATAAACAGAATTCCAACAACAGCCGCAATGGCGAAAGCCACTAACAACTGAATAAACTGTGCGCTCATCGCTTTAGTAGCAATCATTTTTAAGTGCTGTCGTCTGTTGAGTTCACTGGCGGCATCGAACGTCTGATGTTGTTGTTTCTGGGCGTTATATGCTCGAATAGTCTTCTGTTGGGCTACCGTTTCATGTCCAACATGCGTCACTTCTCCCATCGATGTCTGAATATTGACACTGATTTTTCGAAATCGTTTTGACGCGATGTGAACAATGACCGCGACAATTGGGGCCAAGATGAGAAACAATAAAGTGAGGTACAAATTCATTAATAGCATCGCCGTCAACATGAACACCAATTTCCCACCATCTTGAAACAGAATCTTGAATACGTCGGTCGCTGTATCGCGCAACTTTGCGGTTGTATCGGTGAGGCGATTGGAAATATCTCCTTGTCGACTTGAATCAAAGTACGAACAAGGTAAAGTTAGCATTTGAGCATGTAATTCACAGCGAATCGTGTGTACCACGTGAAATGACACACGAGAAAGCAAAAACTCACCGACGACATTCGAAAACGCTCTAACAATCGCCGCTAAGCCAATCATGCCGGCAAACAGAAGAGCTAGAGGCCAATCAAAACACTGTAGGAAATATCCAGGTAGCCAATACCATTGCGCGGGTATTGAGGCATCTACAGGTTGTTCGTTTTTGAACGAATCTACTACGGCACCGAGAATCTGAGCAAAAAACACCTCGGCAAGAGCGGCTAAACCAAACGCAATGATTGCAACTACAAAATACCAAATTCGACTCTGCACATAAGTCGCGAGTCGCCGGTACGTTAACCAGTCTTTTGACGAAGGATTAGATGAGTCATTCATGGGGTTCGTTCGAGAAAATTCTAGAGTCTCTCAACAACGTGCAACTCATTAATTTCTCGCATGACCAATGATCGATAGGCTTAGCTAACATCAACACAAAAAAATCTCGTTCCATAGATAGGGATGCTTTTCTCTCAAGTTGTATCTGTTACTGAGAACCCGGGGTGATTTTGGTCCACCGAATCGCATCGGCAAACAAATGCTGAGTTTGCTCACTAGCCGTGACAACGACCTCGATAAGACCTTCGTCTAACCAAACATCGCCGACTGAAACCCAACCAAAATCGCTCTCACCGATGCTAAGTTCAAACGACATGTTTTGCCCTGATATCTCAGTCGAAAATACATAGTCGCCATTGAAACTGTGCCAAAATGCTGAATTGTAATTGGGAAAACGCCAACCAAAACTATTGTTAAGACGAGCTCGTAAATCAGGTACGTGAAACTCCAGTTTCCACTGCCCTCCCTCTGGTATGGTCGCGGCAAATATTGCTCTTTTATCTCGATCCGAAGCTGAATAAACAAAGGTCGGTCGCTTTAACCCCCAAGCCGCAGAATACACATACCTTGTCCATATTGACCTGCTCTGTTCAACCGAATTTCGTCGGTCGACGGAAAACTCTGCATCGAGATCATCGATGACAATTCCAGTATCTTCTTCCAATGGGGTCCAATCACTTTGCCGATATCCTACAAACTGTTCGACCGGTGCAAATTCGGTACCGGTTTGATCGGTAAATCCTTTTTCCCACAAAATTGTAAAGCCACCTCCAAATTCCAAATCCGTGTTCTGTACAGTGATACGATAAGGTTGTGTTTCAGACGTAATTCCTACTTGTACCGTTTCCCCTGGAGGGACCCAAACGGTCGGTCCGGGAATGGATGGTGCGTACAAAGCTACTTCACTGGCTAACTGTCCCCAAATTGCTAAATCCGCCTCACTGAATCTAGATGTGATACTAGTTTGCAGTATACCAGTCGAATCTCCTTCATTCTTTACGTCAAAGAGCGTTTGAAAGTAAGCTGAACCAGTCAGATCTAAACGCAAAATAGTCTCTAAAGTCGAAAATCTAAACACAGGATTTTGTTCTAGTTCAAACCAGTCACCAAGAATACTTTGCAAGGGGATGTCTTCCACTTCAGCTAATCGGTAAACATCCTGTAACGAAAAATTACTGAATTGATATTCCTTAACTAACTTCTGTAGAAAGTCCTTCGCTTTTTCCGCACCGAGTGCATAAAAAAGTTTTTGACTCAGGGTTACGCACTTCAATCGAATGGCTTCAATAACCTTCGGCGTTAGAGGTTGTGAGAGTAATTCGTGCAGCGAACTCTCCAGCGCCATTGTTTGTATGTCTTCTGCTTCTAACTCTTGATTCGACACAGAAAGCATCTTGTCAATGTGCATAGTATGGGTTTTGAAATGGTGCGAAAAAAACCACATCACGATTGACAACCGACGATACATTGACGGTGAAAGTCCAAAAGTTGATCCCGCAGGTTTAAATTCCATATTATGGGGTAAAAACGCGCTGATAGAAAATTTATCCATATATCTACCAGCACCCATGGGTTCAGTCCAAACAAGATCGTGTAAGTACGATAAGATGATCTCAAGGGCTACTGCTTCCGGTCCCGTAACTCCAATTTGATAGTCAAAAAAATTGTTTGCTAAGTCCAAGCCGAGATTAAGACCAAACCGATTTTCACGAAAATAATATTCGACGTACGCTACAAATGTGTTCGAACTGTCTTGACCCACCCAAAGGATATTATCCGATATCATAGCGTCGAAATTCACAGTCCAAAACCCGTGCTCGCGGAAGAGAAAGTAGCACGGTCCGGCCATGATTGAATTCATAAACACTCCGCTCGAATATAAACGAAAATTGTGTGGTACACTAATTAACCGTACAGTCTCACACGAATTTTTATACCCCGCGTCGTCAGCGATAGTTAATATCTCTGTAATTCGCTCAAAAAGTCTGTCTTGATGCTCAGCAAAAATTGCTAGAGTTTTCAATTGCTGCTCGGTAGCTAAAACAACAAACTCGACTCCTTCCAACGTGGTTGAACGACGTTCTAATGGTCCTGCGAACAAATCAACCCTACCTATAGGTGTATTGGAGACAAATCGAAGCGATCGTCCGCCTTTTTGCGCGACATTGGAAGATGGAATGAGTGCTCCAGGTAAGGATGCCTCCCATCCCGCCGGTACAGATATTGTGAAGTCTGTAGTGAAAAAGTCTTTTGAACGAGAATAGGGTCGAAAATTATCTAATGCCAATGGTAACCAGGACACACCATGTGGTAGTGCCGCGTATTGTCGATTAAATATTGCATTTTGAGTACCTAAATAAGACAGTAGTTGTTCTCCTACTGGCACAGAATCAACATCAATCGAACTATCCAAATAACCAAAATTAGTATCTGGTCGCCCCTGGTAAACAAGTCGAACTGCTGTCAAGGTGTTTGGACTAATACTTGTCGTAACAATGGAAAGGATTCCATTTTGCGAAGCAAAATCAGCAGAGACGCCATCAACGGATGCGCTTAAGACTTGAAATCCTGGATTGAGGGAAAACAACAACTCAGGTGATTGGTCTACCTCTCCCGAAACAACGAGATCTAGCCCGACTTCCACACGTATCGTCTTGCCTAGCATAACTAGCATTTTCGCATTTATTGCTTCAATATCGATGGTATGAGTTTGTTCACCAGCTAGCAATTGATAGGTTTTTCGCCATTCGGTAATCTGCGTCGTCGATGTAGAGTAATTCAACAGCAATCCACTAGCAGTGGTCGTGCAGACTAACGCGAGAAAAGCGGTTATTGACCAATAAACTTTGTTAAGTGGATCGATGCGATTCATCACTACGACAGTTAGAAAGCAACACAGAAGAGCAATCAATACAAAGTTTAAATAGCGTAATAAATCAAGGGGAGAAATCAACGACTGAATCATATCAGAACCAATGCTACTTAACATCGGTAGTGCTTCGAAGAACACAAAGCTTTTCGGGGTAACTTGACCAAGCAACTTGAAACACAGCATGAGTACACCAAACATTACCGCAAGTGTCAGCAGATTAAAGCGACAAACTCGATTAACGAGAACACACACGGACGCAAAAAGAAAGACTGAACACGGACAAGTAATAAACAAAAATTTCAACAATGTGAACGGTTCGAAACTGCGTACTGCAGTCAGGTCAAAAATTGCATGTAAACCAGCGAAAAATTGAATACACAAAATAAAAGTGTACACGGGCAAACTAGTAACAATCATTAACACAATCACTTTGCTTAGTACGATTCGTAAATTTGCTGTCGGTTTGGAATTAACGACTTCGTCGATTCGATAAAACCGATCTTTTGTGAATACATTTCGGCCGTAAAAACACGCCATGAGTAACGACATAACCAGTGCTAATCCCCCTAAGAAATCAACCATGTAACGGGGATGAGGAGAGATCGGACTATTTATCTGAAGTTGTGCGTGATCCCACGAATATACAGAGTACAACGTCAACGAGACTACAACAACCAAACCAAAGGTCACCCAATAGACTGCTTGGCGGAAGTAAATTCTCGCCTCGTGCAAAATGAGATTAATCACGAAGGGCTGTTTTACGTGAAGTAACTAATCCAAGTGAGAATCGATTCTATGGTCGAAACTATACGTCCAATTGACCATAAAGTGTCACTCTTGTTGATAACAATAATTCGTTGCGTCGACAAATCCTGGTAGTGAACCACAGTCAAACCTCACTCCTGTAAATCGACACGCGACGACTTTACTTGTCCGGGCGAGCACGCCTAAAGCATCCGTAAGTTGAATCTCACCGCCATAACCCGGCAGGGTTCTTTCAAGTTCGTCAAAGATTTCCGGTGTCAAAATATACCTACCCACAATACCTAAATTGCTAGGTGTTTCCTGAGGTTCTGGTTTTTCGACGAGATTGTGGACCAAATAAGTTCCATCCGTCTGCAGTAGTCCGTCTATCACACCATAACGATTGCTGAGTTCACCGGGAATTTCTTGTACCGCGACCACACAGCATTCATGGCGTTGATAGACTTCGACCAGTTGACGGAGCACGCCTTTGTCAGGATTAAGACATAGGTCGTCCGAAAGAACTACAGCAAATGGAGAGTCACCAATTATCACACGTCCTGTCAAAACCGCATGCCCTGTCCCTAACATTTCACGTTGGCGAGTGTAGGCGATTGAACAACTATCGATTAAAGACTCCAAAGCTTCTACAGTATCAGCTCTCCCAGTTTCTTTTAGCTTATTCTGTAGTTCAATATTTAGATCAAAATGATCTTCAATCGCCCGTTTACCGCGACCGGTTACGATCGCGATTTCATGAAGACCGGCCTCAACCGCTTCTTCCACCCCATACTGGATCAAGGGTTTATTCAAAATTGGCAGCATCTCTTTGGGCATCGACTTGGTCGCAGGCAAGAATCGTGTCCCATAGCCACCTGCTAAAAATAAACACTTTTTGAGCATTCGGTTCATATTATCTTCGCTAATCTACCAAAGAGATATGTTAGAGTTTACGAAATAAAACATTAAGACATTCGGTGACACTATACAGAGAATCGTAACCAATAAAACTTCGCTCGGTCATATTGTTCGGCCAAGTGCTTCGACTGGATCCTTTTTATACACCATGGAGAGGGGCCAAAAAATTGCCAGAACACCAATAACCGTCGCTAACGATATCGTCCACACGACGTCACTTAGGTAAATAACTGAGTGACGTAATAACGATCGCAACATTGGTACCGAGTCCGCAAATAGTTGCTCAACCACAAATGCGATTATGTCCACGGCGAAATGAGAAAGAAGTATACCGCACAATGTGCCAAACACAACTCCTAGGATTACGATGGATGCACCGTGCAACAGAAAAGTCGCAGTAATCCAACGTTGCTCAGCCCCCATCGTTCGAAAAATAGCAATATCTCCACTCTTTCGATTAATCAGCATCGCCTGTCCGGCGACTACATTCAGGGCGGCCAGAGCCACAATTAACATCAACATTACGAACAGCAACGTTTTTTCCATTGCAAACGCTTGAAATAGACTACCAAATTGTTTAGTCCATGTGTGTACGTCCGGGATCCCTGCTAATACTCGATCAACGAGAAAGGGATCTTCCACAGTAATTCTGAGTTGCACTTGTTCCTGGCTAATTAGACCACTCAATAAAAGATCTTCAATCGTGGCAACGAGGAGATAGTTGATCATGTACGATGGGATAGAGAAATTGTGCAGTACCTCAAATGCTCCCGTTTGCGCGGATAAACTGTGTGAATTGACTTTCGGAACGGTCATCGAGACTACAAAACTATTACGAAACCTAACACCTGTCGCGAGTCCAGACATTGCAACTCCGGGAAGATTCTCAATGTCGCGTCTTTTGGGTAACCGAATTAACGGCAGCTGATCCAACTTCTCCTTTTCTACCCCATATACTGTCATTGGTCGAATTTCGCGGTCGTGTTCGATTTGAACGAGTGCTTGAAAAACGACAAATCGTTCGATCGCTTCCACTCCAGAGCGTCTTTGAATCGCATCAAGATCATAAGAATCGATATCCTTATTCGAAATTAAAGCATGAGGTACATAGCGAAAAAAATCGTCGTTACCGGCTTCAGTTAATCCGTTATAAACGGATAGCACTACGATCAACAGTGTTATTCCAAACGAAATACCAGCCAACGACACCCAATTTGTGACTCGACTGAGTTCACGACGACGCGACCAAGCGTAGCGAAAGCCAATTCGAACGGCAAGTAGTATAGGAGTACTAGGTCTCAACGTTACTCAACCTACCACTTTTTAATATTAGTGTTCGATCCATCGACTGAGCCACTGACTTGTCATGTGTTACCAGCACGAAGGCAGTGTTTGAAGTGTCTCGCATGGTGTTGATGAGTTCAAGCACGCCAGCAGCGTTATCGTCGTCAAGATTACCCGTTAATTCATCGCCGAGAACAACCGCTGGTTCAGAAATCAAAGCACGCGCGACCGCTACACGTTGCTTTTCACCACCGGATAATTTGTGAGGGAAATACCGCGCCCGATCAGCCATATCCATACACCTGAGTAACTCAGTAGCTCTCTGCTTTGCATTTTTTGCCATCTCTCCACCGCGCAACCATAAAGGCATTGCAATGTTCTCTTCTGCGGTGAATTCCGGTAAGAGGTGGTGAAATTGGTACACAAAACCCATTGATCGATTCCGAATGCGCGCTCGAGTGCCCTGAGACGCATCACTCATACATTCACCAGCAATCCTTACCGAGCCTCGATCCAATCCCAATAATCCTCCAAGAACATGAAGTAAGGTACTTTTACCGGAACCAGAACGTCCTAAAATGGCAACCGTCTCGCCCGATTGAACGGTTAAATTGACGTCAACTAATATTTTTAGTGTTCGACTGCCATCGCGAAATGCTTTCGCGACCGACTGAGCTTCAATTGCACTATTCATATCGAAGTACCTCCGCAGGGTCAGTTCGAGTGGCACTGTAAGCGGGCAGCAACGACGCTAGCAAGGCAAGCCCTAATCCTAACAAACATACGGTAATGACATCGGTTATCTGAAAGTGTACAGTCAAGGTAGATACGAAATATTCCGCTAACAAATCGGTTCCAAGTAATGAGTTGATCATGGGTAACGCCGCTTCCAGAATCAAACCAATAAGACAACCTCCAATACAACCGAGTATTAAACCTAACACTGAGATCAGCACTGCCGTGGTGAGAAAAATCACGCCTATAAAGGTCCGGGTTGACCCCAAAGTCCGATACACCGCAATATCCCTTACCCTTTCTCTCACGAATACTACAACAGTCGACACTAGATTGAAAGCAGCAACCGCAACCAACAACGAGAAAATAAAAATCAAAATGTACTTGGATTCCTGTATAGAACGATAAAGGTATCCGTGTCGGTTAGTCCATGACAACACATAAAGGGATGGTTCTTCAAGATTGAAGTTAAGGGTACTCGCAACGTTTGGTGCAAGAAAAGGATCATTCAGTTTGAGTTGAATACTCGATACCGTATCGTTTAAACGCAAGAGACGTCTTGCATCTTCGATATGAGTATAAGCAGAACCCGAGTCAAAAATCGTACTGGTGTCAACTATTCCCCCCACTTTAAATCTTTTCTGCCTAGGTAAAAAACCTACCAGTGACAACGTTGAATTTGTTAACCAGACGACGACGGAGTCGCCCACCTCGACACCCAACCGATTGGCTAGCGTGTGCCCTAAATAGATGGTGAAAGATTCTGCTCGTAACTCTTGCGAGGTTTCGGCATTTTCGATATATTGAAAAACGGTTGAAACTCGAGAATATTGAACTGGATCTATACCGTTTAACCGCATCGGTTCGACTACTTGATGAGAAGAACTGGTTGCCTTACCTGCAGCTGTAAGGGGCGCCACAAGAGCCAAAGTTTCGACCTCTACAGCCCACTCGAAGTCCGCGGTGAGATGTTCATGAACACTCTCTATTACATCAACGTTCACCCCATTGTCACGAAAGCTTGTGATTTCTAGATGAGGCATCACACCAAGAACTCGATTTTTTAACTCGTATTCAAAACCAGCAACCACTGCTTGGACGACAAGTAGGATTGCAACAGAGAGTGCTAAACCGAGCATCGCTAAGAGTGCAACTGACTTGAGAAAATCGCGTGAAGAACGTACGTATCTCCACCCAATTGCTACTGCTAATTTCAAACTCATAAAAGTACTAATTG
>VXYV01000004.1 GCA_009845835.1 Gammaproteobacteria bacterium
TATTACTCCCTATAAGTTAGTTTAACTACCAGCTGTAAACTGGTTGGTGGAAATAGTATTGTAAACAAAAACTGATTCTTTTGCAACAGAAATCAGAAATTCTTCATGTCTAGCATTTTGTTGAACGATGAGATTTTATAGTCGATTGTGAGTTCGAAATTGACCTCTTGAATCCGCTCGTTAGATTGCGGTTAACTTTTAGGTGTTTTTGAGTTCGATTCTGCTCGAACAGAGGGAGAATTAGCACTGGGCCAGGGGATCACGCTCCACCTCGCGGTGAATCTGATTCAGGGTGAGCGACGGCGGTGAACTCAGTTAGGTATCCGGGACGGGGATCGCTGCGTGTGGTTTCGCTAATAAAGTGTACAACTGTTCCCAAGTCGCGAGATCGAACCTCTTCAGAATGAACCTTTGTTCGATCCAGAAAGGAAATTTATGGCGCGGTTTTTTGAGCAAATCAAACAACGCCGCTTGATACCATAGACACAGGTGTTCACACACTTGTTCCACTAATTGTTGCCACCTCGCCACCAATGAAATGATGCTCGCTAAATGCTGTTTTCCATGCCCAGGATGGTGTTCAAAATCCGGGCCGTGGGAATCTTTCAGCGGGCGAAAACAGGCATTCTCAATCCGCCAACGCCAGCGGGCTTCGAGGATCGTCGCTTCAACCTGTGAGACGGTTAATTCCCGGTTCGTGATCCATTCCGATAGCTTCCCGTTCGCCGCCCGTTCCTGCATGACATTCACTTTCAAGTCAGGATGCTTTTGGTTCAATGACTGGGCCCGTAACAACCGATCATGCCGGTCCGGATGGCGCACAGCGCACACCCAATGCTCACCGTGGCTAGCTTGATAGGCCGTCTCGTGCTGCCGACTCGCCGGCTTCACCCGCAGCATAACCTTCATGTTAGCTGCCGTTAATCTGCGGATAACCGGTTCCTTTCTATACAACGCATCCCTTAAGACAATCACCGGTAATTTCGGCTGCTCACGACGACACTCTGGTAACCACCGAGACGCGGCTTTTAATTCACTGTCTTGAACCCCGTGTTCATCCCGACCCGCAAGCGGTTCCGGACCTAACGGTAACACGTTTTACTCGTCGGCGATACCAACGCTGCCCCTAAAGTCTGGTGATAGTACGTGAACCGTGCCGGTTCCTCCGGATCATCGGGATTGATCGGACGATGTTGCTTCACTCAACAAGACGAACAGCGAAGCGTGGGGGAGGAGACCCCTTGCGTGCCGTCTAAGGCCCCCATCTAGGGACTACGAAACGGTTCGAATAACTTCTGCCGCTGGGCATACCGAAAGACCGTCTTAAAGAAGGGGCGCAAAGCCGCCGGCGACAGCCGATCCAAGACCCGGCGGATCGTGGTATCACTCGGGACCGAACGGAGCGCCAATAACCGCTGGATCGCCGACCGCAAACTCGCATCGTTGAAGTAGTCGATCTCAAACCGATAGAGGTTTGGCTGCCGAAACGGAAACAGGGCGAACAGACTTTTCAGACAATCGGAAAATCGATACCGCGATTGCGGGGAAACCGGGTACTTCTCATCTAACCTGTCATTGTCCCGCTGTAACTCCCGAAAAATACTTTCAATCACCGGTTCTTGTCGTGGTCTCATCTCGCCCTCCATGGCACCATCGTTGACCGTAACCGCAATTCACACTAAAATTCTCCCTATCGGTGCCAATGCCGCGAAAAGTTTGCGATAACTACATTCTAACTAGAAGTTTAATCATCGGAAATCACGATACCCAACTAGACATGAAGAATCGCTGATATGCGATAACTTTGGGCAGTTAATGGTCGCCACTTGGCTGATGGATCAGTTGTGCTTACTGACCTGTAAGCATTTCCATGCCATCCGCCATTTTTCGACGGCTTGGGCGGCCCAACGGGATCGTCAACGAACGTATTTACTTGACTGCGAGGTAAGTACTTGGTTGGCGTTCTATAAATTTATCTTAAAAGGAGTTGATCCACCTGAACTTAACTAACCAGCGCCGCGGCTTTGAGGGGCCTTGGTTCCCGTCATCGATACGGGAACAGGGATCCTATGGGCCGGCCTCAGGGGGGCGAAAATTCAGCGGCAACCGACCGTTATTCGTTCTCATAGAGGAGTGAAATACCACTAGTTAGGGCTCTCAATCAGTAAAAAGTTGGCAACAAAACGATTGATGATAAATTTAACGAGAAATGCAGAATTTCTGCATATCATGTTGACGAACTAGATCTTTGACGGTATACTTCATACAACAGAATCCCTGTAGCAACTGAAACATTCAGGCTTGTAGCCTGACCGTGCATGGGAATGCCAACAACATGATCACAGACTTCCTTCGTCAACCTGCGTAAGCCTTTACCTTCGTTACCCACAACCATTGCAATGGGTCGTCGATAGTCAATAGAGGTGTAGGGTTCGAACGCTTCATCGTCGGTTCCGACAATCCAACAGTTTTGGTCTTGCAACCAGCGCAGGGTGCGAACTAAGTTAGCAACTTGGACTAAGAATAAGGAATCTAGTACGCCGGTAGACGTTCGGTATACAACGTCAGTCAATGGCGCGCAACGGTTTTTTCCTAACAGTACTGCATCTACTCCTGCACCATCGGCTACACGTAGACAAGCACCGAGATTACGTGGGTCTTGGACGGTATCTAAAGCTAAGATCAGCGGGTTCTGCCATTCCGTAAAGGCTTGCTCGAACTCACGTTCAGAGTGTAGTTCGAAGGTTGAGACGTCAACGACTATTCCTTGATGTTCACCTGGTGTAGTTAACCGGTCTAGAGTTACACGAGGTACAGACTGAACTCTAACCGAGTGCAGGCGCGCGAGTGATTTGATCTCTTGAATAGCAGCACCATGGTAATGTTGGGCGAACAATACGCGCCGAATACTTTTAGGGTTGTGTTTGAACGTAGCGCGCACATTTTTCAGTCCACCAATATATCGGGTAGCCGACTTTCCGTCGTTTTTGTCGTTCAAAAGTCGTCTCGGTATTGTTTTCGTGTACGGTACTCGGTTGTATAGTTACAAGTTTCCACTAGATCAAGTTGAGCGCTCTCTACATCGACACCAGTTACTGTTACTTGTAGACGATCCCCCAGACTATATGTCTTATCGGTTTTCCATCCGCAAAGATTTGAGCTGCGGTAAACGAAATATTCCTTGCCTAGTTCCGAAATATGAATCAAACCGGCGATATAGAAATCGTCGATCTCAACAAATAAGCCGAATTCTTCCACCGAGACTACGTATCCCCAAAAAGCTTTACCAACATACTTTTTCAATAGTGAACACTTTAACCAAGAATCCACCCGTCGGGATACGATTTCGGCTCGCCGTTCACATTCGGACAAATGTATTCCAAGCTCTCGCTGCGCAGCCGAAACCGGTTGATCCTGTTGTAGTTTGCTCTTAAAAGTCGACTTCACTAAACGGTGTACATAAAGGTCAGAATAGCGCCTGATCGGCGAGGTAAAGTGAGCATAGTCTTGCAAGGCAAGACCAAAATGCCCGCGGTTGTCAAAGGCATATTGTGCCTGAGTGAGAGCTCGTAAAACTTGAATTTCCCAGATCCATGACTGTGCACCGGATTCGCGAAGTTTATTGAGAACCAATTGAAAGTCTTTTGGAGTTGCCGTTAGTTTACGATCGATTTGGAGATTGCATTGATTGAGTACTGCTTGCAAGGTACCGATTGACTCACTATCAGGTTTGTCATGAATTCGATACATTCCATTGAGTCCTTGCTCCTGCAGATATTTGGCGGCACATATGTTGGCTGCAATCATCGCTTCTTCGATCATTCGATGGGCATCATTCTGTACGAGGACCCCCACCCGAACTGGTTCTCCATCCGCAACCCGTACTTCAGATGTGTGAGGTGTGAAGTCTAAGGCACCACGTTCCTCGCGTCGTTGACGAAGGCAGCGGTAGAGCTTGTAAAATTCACTTAGAGAATTATTGATAGCATTGGAACGGGCGGGTAATTGACTAGTACTTATGCGATTTACCTCAGTATAAGTCAAACGTCCTGCCGAGTGAATCACCGCATCATAGAAGGAATAACTAGTCGTGTTGCCGTTCGCATCGATATCCATTTCACACACCACGACCAAGCGATCTACACTTGGATTTAGGGAACAAATTCCGTTAGACAATTCTTCGGGTAGCATGGTAATGACGAAGTCAGGTAGGTAAACTGAATTTCCGCGGCGTTTAGCTTCTACATCAAGTGGTGAGTCTACTTTGACATAGTGGGCGACGTCTGCGATAGCCACAAAGAGTTTCCAATCCACGGCATTGGTTTTTTCCACATAGATCGCATCGTCAAAGTCTTTTGCTGTTTCGCCATCAATGGTCACAAAGGCTAAATTACGTAAATCGCGCCGACGTTTTAAGGCACTTGGGTTGACGGTTTCTGGGTAATCCGTCACCTTAGAATCCCAATCGTCGTGTGGGACGTTGTGCACTAGCAAGAACGACTTAATTGCACGGTCTACTTCATTGTGGGTTTTGATGCGAGATTCGATTTGCACACTAAGAGATCCGCTTTTGGCAATTTTGATTTTCGCCCGCACAATCTCACCTTGTTTTAGGGTGACTTTACCATTGAACGGGATGTTGTCCTTGTAACCCGGCGTAAGCGGCTTGAGGTACCATTTTTTGTGGTCTTTTACCGCAATGCCAACTACAGTATGAGAAGTTTGTGTTTCTTTTTCCAAGGGTATATTTCTCTACAGATGTACGTTCGATTTATGCATGAGGTAGTGCCGTGACTTTGCTGTTGGAGTCATAGGTAGTACAATTTACGACTTAGGAACTACGTTTTCCGCTCGACAAAAGCATTCGGATATACCGCAATATTTTTGTACGAACTAGCGATATTGTTACAGATTAATTCAAATAATCAAGTACTGCCGAGGTGGTGAAATTGGTAGACACGCCAGCTTCAGGTGCTGGTGGGGGTAACCCCGTGGAGGTTCGAGTCCTCTCCTCGGCACCATAACCTGTTATTCACGGTTCAGCTTTAAACCCTCCTTGAATTCCTTTATCGATTACACATACTGCATCGTGGGCGTGTAAACTCTCGTAATGTTCAACTCGGATGAGATAGTCCAATATCGAAGGCTCATCGTCAAGTGAACTCGATAGTCGGCGAGCAGCATCCTCACAAAACATGAGATTTTGACCGTTTAAGCGAGCGAATTCTCGTTCATCTTCGCGTTTTACAGCGGTTTGTACCGGCGTACCTAGAGCGTTTTCGACGCGATCGATAACTGCTGTTAATGGAAAAGCATCTGTCGCTACTTCTTGGCGCAATCTTATCGTTGCTGAACTACGTTGTCCGTGTGGTGTCGCTACTATTTTGTCTCGTGCCGTGAGAAACATTCGCACTTGCGTCGCGCTTAATGTGTTGGAGGTACCAAACTTTTGATCAAATTGCTCTTGGATTGTTTGTTGGGCAAGTGAAGCTGAAGCCGGACAGGTCCCTGAGTAAAACACCGTAACTTCCCAATCGATTGTGATTGTGCCTTTAATGTTTTTACCAATCAAACGTAGGGGGTAGTAGTTCCAACCTTCGTTATTTGAAACTAACGATTTCCGAAGTAACAATAGTTCACAAGAAAATTCCACCTTTGCTTGGGTTGAATATTCGGTATGAACGGTCAGAAGTTCTCCAAGAAACGTTCGTAAGACCTGCGGCGAAAGTACCTGTTCACTTAATTGCTTATGAAGTAAATCGTAGGAGCGGGACATGTGGATGCCACGTGCTTGACGATCATTTAGATCAACGAATATCTTTGTGGAGCTGATCCCATGCTCGATTTGTTCTCCATTCCGAAACCGAATCGGCAGTCGCAGATTCGCCATCCCAACCCAGTTTAACTCACGTTGTTCCGTTTCGAGTGTTCTAATTGGGTCGGTTACAGAATTCACTGTCATGCGTTTGTCTTTACTAAACTGTCGCTCGCATAGGTAAGAATCTAATCTGTTTTTTATGGCGCCGACGTTTTAAGCTCTTCCTCCGATAGTTCGCGAGCACGATCAACTACCATGATCGGTAGTCCGTCGCGAATGGGGTATGCGAGCTTCGCTTCTCGCGACCACAATTCAGCCAAGTCTTTATGGTATTCGAGCGCTCCTTTGGTTTTGGGACAAACCAATACATCAAAAAGTTTGTTTTCTAGCATTGTCGATTTCCTAAGCGATCAAGTTGTTGCTGAGAGTGGTTCAATTTCAATTCTCGCATCTCGACTTGGACCCGTCGAAATACTTGCGATGGGAACTTCTAATAGTTGTTCAAGTTTATCGATGAACGCTTGAGCATTCGGTGGTAGTTTTTCAAGTGTATCAATATTCGAGGTGTCTAACATCCATCCTGCAAGTTCTTCGTATTCGGGTTCGAAATGTTCCCAGCGGTCAGCACTTGCAGTACTTGTTGTCTCATTGTATCCCACACAAATTTTTACAGTTTTGATTTGATCTAAGACATCGAGTTTAGTTAAATATAGTCGCGTTACACTGTTTAATTTGATCGCTCGTCGTAATGCGACGACATCGAGCCATCCACAGCGTCGTGGACGTCCCGTCGTCGACCCAAATTCGTTTCCACGACTGGCTAGTTTTGTTCCGGTTTCATCGTTAAGTTCGGTGGGAAAGGGTCCGGACCCCACACGAGTCGTATACGCTTTCGCTACTCCGTAGACTTCATTAATGTCTAAAGGACCTAAGCCAGTACCGGTAGTAACTGCCCCGGCTAATGTATTGGACGAAGTCACAAACGGATAAGTTCCGACATCAATATCAAGTAACGAACCCTGAGCACCTTCGAACAGCATACGTACATCGGAGCGTTGATTTTGGTCATGTAAATAGGTTACTGTATCGCTGAGGATCGGTTGAATGAACTCCGTAAATTCGCGCAACTGTTCCTTGATTATGTAGGCGTCGACCGGTTTGGTGTTATAGTAGTTTTCCAACCAAAAGTTGTGATAATCGTAAATTTCATCGATTCTCGCATTGCAATAATCGGGTTCAACGATCTCGTGTAATTTCAGCCCGCGGCGCGCGACTTTATCTTCGTACGCAGGTCCAATTCCGCGCCCAGTGGTACCGATTTTCTTCTTGCCTAAGCTGTTTTCTCGAGCTTGATCTAACGCGATATGACAAGGCAGTATTAGCGGACAATCCATACTGACTAGTAAACGTGAAAACACCTCAATACCATTTTGTTCTAACGAAAAAATTTCATTCACTAGGTCCTTGGGTGACAAAACCACCCCATGTGCAATGACATTGGTAACGTCATCTCGCAAGATACCTGAGGGAAGGAGATGGAGAACCGTTTTGTGACTATTAACAGTGAGTGTGTGACCGGCATTGTGTCCACCTTGAAAACGAACGACAAAATCAAAACGGTCGGCTAATGAGTCGACAATCTTCCCTTTTCCTTCGTCGCCCCATTGCAAACCGACGACGACAGTGTTATGTGCCATATTTCGCCGCGAATTTCTACAGAAAAGTGGAACCGTAGTGCATCAACTGCGTCCGGACGCACTCACTGTTAGGCATCCAATCGGATACCCTACAAACTAACAACGGGTTTAATTGACTGTTGTCAATCCCCCGAACCGCTTTTTAGGTACTTGAAGAAGTCACTTGACGGATCGAGAATTAGGAGTGAGTTACCTTCCTGGAACACTGATACATACGCGTTGATACTTCGGTAAAACTCATAGAAATCAGGATCTTTACCGTAGGCTTCAGCATAAATTCGCGCCGATTCGGCATCACCATCACCCCGAATCTGTTCAGCATCGCGAAACGCGTTTGCTTCAATTACAACCTTTTGCCGATCAGCATAAGCTTCGGTCGCCAAACGTTGTTCGGTTCCATTAGCACGATACTGATTAGCCTCGATTTGACGTTCAGATTTCATTCGTTCAAACACTGATTGCGAAACCTCAGTAGGTAGATCGATGCGTTTGACACGAACATCTATCACAGTAATACCCGTCTCTTCGCGCATGACTTCATCTAAATTCGTCGTCAGTTCTAGCATCAATTGATCACGTTCGCCCGACACGACGTCGTGCATGTCTCGCCGACCAATTTGATTCCGCAATCCTTCGTTAACGCGTTCTTCAAGAATTTGATTAGCATTCGCTTCAATCCCAGAAGTATTCTTGTAATACTTGATCGTATCGTGTATTCGCCACTTGACAAATGAATCGACGATGAGAGGCTTCTTTTCACTTGTGTAAAAACGTTCTGGAACTGTGTCGAGCGTAAGAATACGACCGTCGAAGTATTTGATCTCATCTGCAATTGGGATTTTGAGGTGGAAGCCGACTAATTCCTCAGCTGTGGGTACGGCTTCACCAAATCTGAGGACGATCGCACGTTGGCGCTCATCGACGATGAAGAAGGAGTTTAGTGCTAGTGCCACAGCAAGGACTAGTACGACACCGATTACGATTGTTCTAACTTTCATCTATAGTTCTCCTGTAGCTTAGTTGTTCGGATTGAGGGTACGTAACAGGGAATCGCTTGCCGCGGCATCGGTCGCAGAAACGTTACGTTGTAGTTGATCGAGAGGTAAAAGTAAAACATTATTACCTCCTTGAACGTCGACCATCACTTTCGAACTCGAGGTTAGAACACTCTCTAGGGCTGTAATGTACAGTCGATCGCGGGTTACATCTGGTGCGACCTGATATTCTTCGAGAAGTTTAATGAATCGATCAGCTTCACCGGTGGCGCGGGCGATAACTCGATCGCGATAGGCGTTAGCTTCTTCGATTTGTCGTTGTGCATTTCCTCTCGCCTCAGGGATAACCTTCGCTGCATAAGCATCAGCTTCATTTACCTCACGGATTTGATCTTCTTTGGCTTTTTGGACGTCGTCAAACGCGTCCTGCACCGCCGAGGGTGGTCCGACACTGTCGATATTGACTTTACTGACGCGAATTCCAGTCTTGTATTCATTGACATACTGTTGAATTCGCGACATCACTTCGTCGCCCAGGACTTCACGTCCTTCAGTAATCAGACCGTCCATTTGTGAACTTCCGACGACATGTCGTAAAGCACTTTCGGTTGCGTGTTCAAGACTCTTGACCGGATCGCGGATTTGGATAACGTAGTCTTTGGCATTCGCGACCCGGTACTGAACCACTAAATCCACCGCAATGATGTTATCGTCTTCGGTAAGCATCATGGCCGAGTGCGGCAGTGAATTGACCTTGGTAACGTTGACCGGCTCGACGACGTCGATAATCGGTGGGTTCCAGTTTAAACCAGGATCCTTGAGTGCTTCTTGGGCTTTACCAAGCCGAAGGACGACGGCTTGTTCCTGTTCGTCAAGTGTATAAACACCAAACGCTGCCCATATACCTACTACGACTAAGGCTACGATTACAAACAGCCAGGGGGATAAAGTAAATTTTTTACCACTACCGCTGTCTGAAGAACCGGAGTCTCCGCTCCCTCCACCAGAGAACATGTTTTTGAATTGACCCTGTAGCTTTCGGAAAGCTTGGTCGAGATCGGGAGGTCCTTGTTGACCTCCTTTCTCCGCCCAAGGGTCTTGCTTTTTGTTGTCGTTGTTGTCGCTCCACGCCATATGTTTACCTACGTGATGTCGTCAAAAAAAATGAAATTTCCTAACGTATTTTAGATTTTGCGATTAACCCTGTAGAAACAGCCCGTATTTTTCGGAAATATCCGCAGCTTGTTTGGGGGCTAGATTAAGTTGCATCGTAATCCCGCCATCTTCCTGAAATGACTCTTTCTTGACCGCATGCATGGAGTAGAGGATAGATCGAATTCGGCCGTCTTGTGGTTGGAGTTCAACGGTGTATGGTCGAGGAATTCCTTGGATTCTTTTGAGTATTACGCTTTTTAAGGCGTCGAGACCGGTTCCTTGCACGGCACTGACAGAGATTCCGTCTTTCGGATAGTTCTCCGTGGACGATAACGTGTCAACTTTGTTGAAGACAGTAATGATGGGAGTATCTTCGACGCCGATTTCCTTGAGGGTGTTGCCGACGGAGTGAATGGTTTCAATTCTGTCGGGTTGCGAGACGTCAATCACGTGGACGAGAAGGTCCGCGAGTGTCACTTCTTCAAGGGTCGATCGGAACGCGGCTACGAGTTCAAAGGGTAAATCTCTAATGAATCCGACTGTATCGGTCAAGAGAATATTGTCTGATGTGAGTAAGTCCAGTTTTCGAACTGTAGCATCCAAAGTTGCAAACAAACGATCGTCGGTGTAAACCTTGGATTTTGTTAGCGCGTTGAACAAAGTAGATTTCCCTGCATTCGTATAGCCAACCAAAGCGACGGTTGGGACCTTATTCCGTTGCCGCTGTTGCCGTTGAACGGTTCGTTGTTCTTGTACTCTTTTGATGCGTTCTTTAGTGATGCGTATGCGTTTTTGGATGAGGGTTCGGTCGATCGCTAATTGGGTTTCGCCTGCACCGCGAAGACCGATACCACCTTTTTGTCGATCTAAGTGAGACCAGCCTTTGACCAGGCGTGTTTGGGCATGGGACAGCGTGGCGAGTTCTACTTGTAACTTGCCTTCGCGTGTTTGAGCACGCGACTCGAACAATTGTAAGATTAATTCTGTTCTGGTCATGACTCGAACTTTTAGTGCTTTTTCGAGATTCCGTTGCTGGGACGCCGAAAGTTCGTAATCGAGAATGAGAAGTTCGATCTTGTGGCCTATTAACCGGGCAGTGAGTTCACTAACTTTACCAGTACCAATACAGGTTGCCGTATTAATCTGTGCTTGGCGGTAGTTTTGATGCAGTTCGACGATTAAGCCAGCTGAAGCCGATAGTTCATAGAGTTCGACGACTTCAGGTTCATCTGCAGGGTATTTTCCAATTCGTATTAAGACAAGCGCAGTTCGTGTTCCGGGCTCAGGTCGATCGAAAAACATAGAGTACTTGTTTAGATTTTCTGGTGTTGCAGTAAATGGAGTGTAATAATATTATGGCTAAGGAGGCGAATGGTCGTCTGTAGACAGCAAAAATCTCGTCGTCTTGCATAGTTTCCAAGACCGATGTTTATTCGATGTTCGGATACAGTGATTTTGCTAAGGAAAACCTATGAAATCGGGACCGATTCTCCATTTTCCAAAAATTTTTACTTCGAATAACTAATCTTCAAGTAGAAATATCGACCGACCGTG
>VXYV01000048.1 GCA_009845835.1 Gammaproteobacteria bacterium
GTATTTATGTGCCTTTGTAATTGAGTACAAAAAGAGCGTGTGAGAATAGACAGAAGCTATGTACCTCTGGTCAGCTATGTTTAACTGTTCCTGACTCGGATTTCTGGTTTTTGCTTTGAAATTCTTCAAAACATTACTATCCATGTTGATATAAACACTTTCTAACTTCTCACCGTTCACCATGGGATACATAACAGTAGCATAGTCCATATTCTCGCCTGTTGCTGCTTCAACTTGCTCCCAAGTTATTTTACCATTTCTCTCCGGTCTCTCTTCTCGGTAGGCGAATATAAGTTCGGGCAATCCTAAGGTGGGGATTTCCCTATTCTCAGGTTGTGGCGAGGGTTGCGCAGGTGCTTTCGGCTCACTAATCTTTACCCAGAATATTTCCTCAAATTTCTCTGTTGGATCTTCCAAGCTAACCTTGATTTTTACTTCATCTCCAACACTTACTTCTTCTTTAGGATTGAGGTGAATCTTGATTGTTCCGTTCTGGGGGCTGCTTTTGCTCACACTGAATACATCTTCAATCTGATCAACTTTTCCTGGAGCATCTCCACCTTCCGTTTCATTTGTTTTGAAGTCAAGAATAGCAATGTTCAACTCTCCAGGGTCTTCTACGCGGTGGAAATAATTGTTTTCAACATCTGTATCAAAGAAAATTGTTTTTTCCCCACCAAGAGGTATGACCACCACTTCTTTGTCCAATTTTCCAGACACACGTCGTTTAAAAAGTGCAGGAAATCGTTTGGGATTAAAGGGTTTACCTTCCTTCTTACGTTGTTTTTTCTTACTTGAGCCGTTGGTGTTTCCTTTTTGCTTACCTTTAGGAGGCATATCTAAGTTTAAAGTTTGGTCCAACAACTTTAACAATTCTTCATTGCGTGAAAAATTCCGTGCGAAAGATTTGAGTAAGTCTTTAGCGTCTTCACTCTCTACTGCGATTGAATCCTTTCGCCGTTTTTGGATTTCCGATAAAGGACTATCTTTTGCACCGAGCTTATCTGCCAGAAATTTTCGTAACGTCCTGGTTTCTTCGCCATCTTTTAACCGGTCCCGGGATGCCATGAACAACTCTTTTCGGAAACTGGGTTTCATATCCGTACAATCAACGTGAATTAGGAGATGTTCCTTGAGTAGGTTCAATTTTAAAGAGCGGGTTATGAATTCAGATGTGTAGTGTCCGTGGACCTGCCCATTGACCGAAAACAGCACAGACATTCTATTTTTGAAAAATTCACGCTGGATTGTTTCTTTGGTTTCTTTGACTGAGCTATCCTCTATTTTTGTTCTGAAGACATAACACGTCACTTTCATATTACCAAAAAGAGCATCATCAAAATCGTAGGAAAAAGATTCTTCGACGTACTTGTTATCTTCCTGCTCTAATCTGCGTTTTAATCCGTATAAACCTCTTCGCAAGGAACTCTTAGGATAGCGTTCCTTCTTTTCAATCGTATAGACTGGTAAGACAGGTTCAAACAAATACTCGTTAATGCTCTGGTTCAAATCCCTTGAAATATCTGAGATTCCGGAAGGCAGATCATAGGAATAGAGCTTAACAATTGTTCCAGTGGTGAAGGATCTATTATACAGACTCAAATCCTGTCTATCCGCTTGAAAAGCCGGAATTTTTCCATCAATCTTTAAGTATTCATACCATGTGTTTTTTTTTGTCCTTTCTTCTGCTTTACTCAAAGGGTGTTCTCTGATTAACGTGAAACCGAATTCCCCTGTGTCATCATAACGTTTTGAGCCAATTAGTTGGTATCGCTTTTTGCCGCAGAATACAATAGCACCGCTCCCACCCATATTATATTTCCCTTGAACAAAGTGAATTTCGTTCTTATTACCACGCAACAGGGAGAGGAAGGTATTCTCAAATTCTTCGGGGTGCTGCCCCTCACCATCATCATAGATAATCAAAGAGGTGTTGCGCCGCGGTCCGTCTGCCAGAATTTGGATGCTCTCAGCTTGCTGATTTCGGAATCCTGGCTGATCCCAATCTCTATAATTTGGGAAGAAATTCGTTCTCGCTTCATCCATAGATTGGGGAGCTTGGTTGGATTTGGGATTAATATCTGCTTCCAGACATTTCTTCATTAAAACAGCATCAATTGAGTTCGTGATTTTCTCAATCAGTGCTGCTATTGGAGTAGACTGCTGGTTTTCGATGACACCGAAATTGTTTTCGTGGCCACCAAGCGGGTACCAATTTTCGGGTTTGAAAACATTCGGGTGAGTTTTGACGACCTGATCAACATCGTCCTCAGTTTGAGCGAAGTAAAGTATGTTAAAAAGTTGCCTCATGCTTAGTTTCATAAACAAATTACCTACGAATCTGCTATAGTCCTTTGCTTAAGCGTCTGGTCATACTTTCTTTATCTTCAATATCTATCAAACTTGCTTCTAGGTGACTATCTGCGCTTTTCTTTGCATTTTCCTTACGAGCGTTTTGGAGTTTTTCAATAGTTGTTCGGATCTGTTCAGGATTTCTTCCAGCCCCTTGCTCTTCAGCTTCCGTGCGCATTCTCAGTAGTTCAAATTCTCGTCCTTTTACAGAGGCTTCAATAGCATCATTAACATATTTTTCACGTTCTGAAAAAATGCCTTCTACAAGCCTTGGAATTGCTGCTTTGTACAATTCTAATGCCGATTTATCGTTTATGCGTTTCATTTCTTCTCGCGCGGCATCCCAACAAAATTGAGAGTGGACAATTTCCAAGAGAGCGTAACGGAAGAATCTCCACTGTCGTTCGTTTATTTCATTGACACTCATTGCCAAAAGTCCCCTCAGTCCTGAAGAAACTGCGTCAAAAACTGAAGATCTGGGTTCTTTAATGTAGCCATCTAACTTACTATAAATCGTATTTTCCTTTGGGGAAAAGTATTTGTTTAGTGCAGTAAGATAAATATCCGTAACGAATTCGACGAGTTTCAATCTTTCTGGATATAGGAAAGAAGTGGTCGCAGATTGTCCACGTTTTAACTCTTCAACCGTAGTAAAAATAGCCATGGCGTAGCCTAGTTGGAAAGCTTGTGTTGCTATAGTTTGGAAGAGTTTCCGGACGTTTTGACTCAGCTCTACCTGATCTTCCCGATTGTCTTCACTGTCAAATATGTTGAGGTTTATCTTAAAAAACTCACATGCGCGAAGACGTTGAAATTTACGCTCGTGATCTTCAAGTGCTTTCCTGACAGATTCGCAAAATACAATTTGATGTTGTAGATGGGCTGGTACTGTTTGCTGCTCATGCGAATGTTTATCCCTTTCCTCTTTTAGTCTTTCATAATGTGATTCAAAAACATTCCGGACCCCGCTCCCGTCGAAAATCAGATTATACACTTTTTTTTGTTCAATCTGAGCTCGAAAATCAGGCTCTAAAAGTAGCATTCGCAAACGGCGAAGTTCCGAATTATGGATCGTAAAAGGGCGAAAGCGGTCGAAAAGAGACATTAAAGCTTTATCTGCCATATCACCTAATTTTTCAACTATCTCATCTACTTCTTGCGGTGGTAGCGACTTCCCAGAATTACGAGGTAAAGTTGGATAGTTTTCAATCTTTGTTCCAAGCAAAATCTCAGCTGGGCGATTGCTATTTCTTGTTTTACGACCATCTGAGATATCCTCATAATCATTTAGTCTAAAGGCTCCATCAAGACCGAAAGATAGTGCACTATGAATCTTATGCAATGCAATTGCACTGCTATATTCGAGTCGACCTGAGATGACTTCTCTTTGTCCAATTTCTGTGTCTGAATCTGCATAAGAAATTGAATAGATTCTGGCTAATTCATCCTCTCTTTTGCCTCGATTCTTGAGAGTGGAAAGGGTTTTACGCATCAGACGTGCAGCGATATCTTCGTCATCTAGTAAGAGAGTTCTTGCTTCGCTAACTCGTTTGGCACTTCGATTTACTACTAGAAATATTTCCCGACAAACGGAACTTAAATCGATACGCTGTTCCTGAGGTAGAAGGTTATCTTCATATAAATCTGGGAAATATATGATACATACAGGCAATTCAATGTTCTTGACTTGTTCAGAAGTTACATCAATATGATCATAATAAGAAGCAAAAGCGTTATCTCCCCAATTTTCGTTTAGTTGACGATGTAAAGCTAGTACCGCCATGGCGCGGTGCTGGCCATCAACAATTATGAAAGCAGAACGTTGTCTATTATAACTCAGGGTTGCCAATGGAGTAGGATCTCCATTCCATACGACCTGCTCAAAATTAAATAAATCTCCATACTGTTCAACGAATTCATCTGGGATGCTTGGGGTTGGATAAAATTTTTCAATTCCAGTTCCCTCTTGCTTACGAGGGACAATTACTGCTAGAATCGGTGGGAAGAATTTAGCTTTGTTGCCTGATTCACCGAGCAGATATGGAATAAGATCATGGGCCACTCGTGAGTCGTCCAACTCACGCTGTAATAGTTCATCAAAACTCAACTCTTCAACGTTAAAGACTTCGCGCCAAGGCTTCATTTGGGAAGCAAGTTCATTTTCCCATGTACCATCGTTTCCTGGCTTGATTTTGGTTAGAATATACTTTGCCCGAACAGTATTTGCGTTATCACCAACAGTGAATTCACCAAATGAACCATAAATTGGAGTTTTTTGAACGCCGAACATTGTTGACATTGTTTTATTTCCTACCACAAATGGGATCTGTGAGAATCTGAAGAATTCTCTCTAAGTCTCTTAAGTTATCTTGAAGATCAATAGGACAAACGCAAACTACTAGATCTCTTGGGGCTATACCTTTTACCCTAGCATTGATAGCAAAGGAATGATGTAAATCAAAATGTTGCAGAACTTCTTGTACATTTGCATCAGGATGCTCTCCGAGGTATTTACTTATTTGTCCATCTGGTTCCCAGAATTGACTGAGCGAATCATAGTGTTCCTTGATTCTTCTACATAGGTTCTTATTGTCGATACCAATATAGAGTGGTGTTGCAAAGTGGGGAGCCATTGAATTCTGAAGAAAGGATTTGATTAAATTGCTTCCGGGGATAATTGAGTCTGAAATAACTTTATTGGCAGGTTGACGTTTTTGTTTACCACCATGTAACACATTGATATCTGAATCTGCTTTCCAGATTAGCCCATACCGCATAGCAATCTCAGTTCTTACGCTAGAAGGACTTGTTATTAAACGTCCTAGTGTTTCAACTTCACGATTTCCGAATGTACGTGGACGATAATACCAAGCGTAGATACCAGGTTGATGTGGTGCACTGCCTATATCACTACTTAGAAACTCAAGGGTCTTCATATTAATAAATCTCAGGTTTTACTTTCACGGTGTATATATCCATTATTTGTGACAAATCAAACACGGTTCCTCATCGTCCTCGTCCTCGTGAACATCTGTGAGAATCTCTATCAGACGGCGATTCGGTTTTGCTGTCTTTTTGGATGCCATCGCCTTTTCTGTGTTTGCCTTAATTTGGGCTATCCGTGCTGGTTGCGATAACTCCTCTAAACTTTCACCCTGACACCATGTGAACCGTTCACCTGTCTCAGGGTCGAATTTCTCGTATTCCTTGGCGAGTTCAAAAAGATCTGGATGCTGTTCTAACAGTCCGACCCACTCGGATTTGCGTTGGAAGAAGCAGAAGTAGCACCCGGAACGCGTCCGCCATTTGTAATAGTCAGGCAGACCGACTCCACTTTCCTCAAGGATTCGGAAGACATCTTCTTTGGTGATACCGTCCTCTTTGAATGGGTACTTGGGTTCAATGTTACGGAGGGAAGGGGTTTTTAGTGGTTTGTAACCGTCGCGATCTTCGTCAGCGCGGATAGCAATGTAGTTGTATGCTTTATCTTCACCAACGTATTCCTCAAAAGGTCTTATTTTAAGATTAACAGTGCACCAACGAACTTGAGACGATGGCAATAAACCGCCGTAGAGCGTCAGCCAATGATCAAAGTCACGATTACTGTGGGGATCGGGATCCATGTTGAGGCGTGCAATCGGTTTGCCGAGGAACGCTTCTAACCGATCCAAAAACTCGTAAGTCTCTGGTAATTCCTTTCCGGTATCAGTAAAAAAGTATTCCATCTCTGGTACTCTGTCCCGCATGTAGACGGCAAGCGCAGAACTATCTTTTCCTCCAGAAAGACCGAGCAGATGACGGATCTTTTGTGCCATGTTTCCTCCCAATAGCGTTGTTTTTAACTTCTACATTTTAATTAAGCATAACATAAATGTTAAGCATAACATAAATGTAACGAAATGTCAAATTCCTTTTTCGTTTTCAGATTCTTGCATCAATTTTTGTATGATTCGTGCTAAAACAGCGAGACGGAATTCTGTATTTCCATCATCAAACTTATCGAAGATTGGCTCAGTTTGGCGTTCTATTTGATCGGCTGCTTCCTCAACAGATGGTGTCAAGATAACAACCCGTTCTTGTTCGGTTTTTTTCGGTGCTGTTATTCCGACCCGAATAGGTTCGCCTCTTGATGATTCAGTATACTTCAATTTTTCGTAAGACACTGCTTCAAAATGCCTGAATTTCCTTGCAAGTTGCGCGAGATTGCTTTCAAATTGCGCTTTGTCCACGTCTAACCAGGACGCAGGTGGTTTTTTAGCAAGATAGGTTGCGATTGCCTCAAGCCAAATGCTGAAATCGTGTCCACCGCTACAAATTTGGACTGAAAATGCTTTAATATCCATCCCAATTTTTACCGCTAACAACGGTTCAGATCTGGTGACTAATTCTGCACGGAGGTTTTCTTTTGATGAAGTTAGGCTAAAGGCTTTTGCCAGCTTCTGTTCAATGGAATTCAGCAAAATCTCGTAAGCCTGCTCCAACTCGGACAAGGCTTTTTTTAACGTATCGAAGAATTTGGGAATTACCTTTGGCTCTATTGTTTCCTGCATGCCAAAGGTTGGGAACCCAAGTACTTTCGGCAACTGTTTAAAGAGAAGTTCATCAGGTTCACGTGCATTCAGGACAACTTTACGGAGATTCTTCGCGTTACCACTCAATTCTTGGGTCGCCAAGGTATATTTCGGCAATTGGGCAATAGTTTGTATCAACGGTGTAACCACTGTTAGTAGATCTGGCGTTTGACTTTCTGCCGATTGATTGAATACTTGAAAAAATTGTAATAACAGATCGGATCGAGATCCCGTGATCCGAAACCTTTTCAATTCAAATAGTTGTGGTGCTTTAAGGAGTCTTTCAAAAACCGGCATTGACCAGTCTGCTATAAAGGAACCATTTTCATACAGTGCGATTTCTGTCTTGTAATGGAGTATCACTGCACATAAAAGAATAGACAGGGGGCCACTCCGAACACCATAAGGCGGTGCCATCAGGTGCCCATAGAGTTTCACAACAGGTTGTCGTTTACCTTCACACGTTTCAAGAAAATCCTCAATTGCGTTCCACGTGTGTTTTATTTCGTCTTTATCATCAGATTTCGGTGGATGAAATTCCCACACGCCATCAGTCTCACAATGTATTCGAGTATTCCATAAAAGAGAGCGATAGATGCTCATTTCAGCAGGATAACCGGTAATACCGAGATCTTTCTTATCTCCATTTTCAAGCATCGCCTGAATTAATTTTTTTCGAGCGGTTGTTGCAGCACCAGAGAGTTTCCGTCGATTAATTAGTTCATTCCGGATGTGAGGAGACTTGTCATAGATATCATCACAGATTTTTGAAAGGTATTCATTTCTTTCACGTTCAGATGCAATGTTTGTTAATTGTCCCTTGTGATACCAAGTACAGTTTTCTTTACTGTCTCCGCTAAAAATTGCTGTTAATTGATCTGACACCTCTCGTTCTGCTGCCACTAGCCGCGCTGAGAGTTCACGTCTTGCGACCATATCACCTTCTAGTTCAGGTGTGTTTTCCAAAACCCAATGCAGGTAAGCTAGTTCAGTAACAGCATCGCGCAGAAAATTAATGGAGCGCGGGATTGAAATCAATACTTCTTCACAGTGTTTGAGTTTGATGTTGTTCGCCTTTTCAATTAGCTGCTTAACTTCATGTTCATTTGCGGGGAGTGCATAGAGCATAAGTCCATCTGCATCGTTGAATGGTTCTTGCAAATTTGCGTCAAAGTTTTCAAGGTCAGTATATCGAATAGCAAAATAGCGTAGGGTGCCGGTTTCAAATAGATGTCGTCGTGCGACGAATGGACGCGTTAGCATATAACGCGACAAATCTGTGGCGAGTGATGCTTTTATGTCAACATGCTTTTCTGCTTCATGAAGTTTTGCCTCAATGTCAATATCACTTCCTTCCCAAATTGTATAAGCATCTCTGTGCCGGCGGTAGACAATAATTGAATGTTTTTCCAAAGTAGCAAGTGCTATTTCAAATTCCTTTATGAACTCCTCTAAGTTGTTCTCTAAAGCGTAACAAAGTAGATGTTTTGAGGCTTTGAGATTAGGAATTACTTCACCAGCGATACCCAACAGCCCAATCGTCTTTATTAGTTGAATAGTTATAGGACATGGGTCTGCCAGACGGCTTATTGCAAATTCAATTTCTGCCCACTTTTTACCATTATGAGAGGTGTAGAGTCTGCTTCCGTAAGCGGCGTTAAGGTAGTCATACAGATGTGCAAGCGAAAGCATCGGTAGATGGTTGCTGTTATAGTATTGGGATGACAAAAAGTCTTGTAGCCCGTGGGGCTCGCTTGAACTGAGGAAAGCAAAGAGGGAGCGTTCATTCTGGGCGAATCGTCGAAAAAGTGGACCAATGAGAAGTGCCACTGTAGGATGAAGAGGCAGACAACCCTCCAATAGTTGAATAAATTCCTTATTATTAAGTTGGCGGGGTTTAAGCTCTAAATCTATTACTGCATCAAGATTGTTTTTCTGAGCAATTCCTGATTTTTTCTCAAGGGCTGTTCCAACTAACCGAAGCATCTGTTCAGTAGGTTCTGTAAAGGCGAGATCCTCGAATCGCCCCTGAACCTTTGCCCATTCTTCTCGCTGTGCTTTTGTTGCTCGCTGTGCGTACAATTCAAAAGCCTGATGGAGGATGGTCATCAAAAGTAGAGGCGTTTGCTCACTTCGGTCAGCCAATTCAGCGAGGGTTTGTAAAACAAACATATCCCCTTGTGCAGGATGTTGTGTGGCATACTCAAGGAACTTTCCAAGTTCATCAATCACGAGCAATATGCCCGTGCCGCCTTTTCTCTCAACTTGGCGCATTGCCAATTCAAATAGAGTGGTAATTTCAGAGGCATGTGGAAGTTTCCCCTTCTCCGCTGTTTTCAATAAATTCTTAATTTTCGGAATAGGGGAATTAGATCTTGATATTCTACCAAAGGAAATAAGACCATGCTCCAAGCCACGCAGGAGGGCGAGTGAAAGTGGTGCTCGTTCTCCAGAGATCAGCACAGGGCAGAAATCCGATAAGAGTTGTCCATTACCATTTGTACTTATGAATCTTTCATGTAATGACACATCTCCACGCTTCAGCAGATCTAAAGCCTGTTGGGTTGTTGAAGTGTTGGGATCTCCGAGCAGCTTCGCGGCATAGAGTGCAAATGCTGATTTTCCTGACCCATAGGGACCCGTGATTGACCATGCCTTTGATGTCGTCTCATTTTCAAGCGTCGAAACGACGCGTGACAACATCTCCCGCGCGGTGACGGTCAAAACGTACCCATCTAAAGTATTTTCTGTATAAAAATCGCGTTCCAAATGAACTGAGCGCCGAAAACGCCCTTTAACCTGAAAAATATCTGATAAGAAGACGTTACTCATAGTACCTCTTTACAAAGTGTCATTGGATTTATAGTACCTCTTTAAAAGTGTCATTGGATTTATAGTACCTCTTTAAAAGTGTCATTGGATTTAAATCTTTGTGTCGGTACACTTGCTTCAGATTAGCCGTCTCATCGTATTCCAACGCATTATCAGTGAGTTGTTCAAGTTTTTCTAGATATATAGTCATTGTGTCTTCATCCAATCTGAAAATTCGCCCCGGACTTAGTGGTGCGTACATCAGTTCTCTGAACGATATAGCACCAGCATCAGAGAAACGAACATCCCAGAAAGCAATAAGCGTGGCTGTAACGATCTCAATTGGCAACGTCTCTTTCTCGCCTCGCTGAAATTCATATCCATCACCATTTGGTAGTTCAGTAATTAGGTTAAGTTCCACGAGCGGGCAGTCGAAGGTTTCTTCAGCTACGGCAGCCTTGGTGTTATGACGTGAATGGCAATACGTTCGGATGAAACAATTGACATCCCGTTGAAGTGTATTATCAGAGATAGGTCGAATGGATTCTTTCTGCTGTTGTGTCCATTCATACAATTCTGTTTTGAATGTATCGGATGCGAATTGATTTTCTCTTAAAATGTTAAATGCCCAATACCACGCGGTTGCCTGATTGATATTGGTTGTTATTTTCCAATGAATTAGCCACAAAGTCGCTGGGTCATCAAGGTATGGATCAAACCCATTGTTATTATTGAATATGGCTTTACCGAGGTCGGTTGCAACGAATTGTCCGCGTTCGTCGGGATCTGTTTTGATGAGTCCCGATACTTGACACCAGTGCCGGATGGAGCTCACCATATTTTTTCCAACTCCCAAAGTGACAGATGCATTTTTAGATAAAAAGATGGCCGGATCTTCTACAGCATCAACCCCTTTTTTTAGCCATGTATACCGAAACGGGAACGTCTGATGGCCCGAAAAGGACGGTATCTGCAGATATGATGATGTGTTTTCAGAAATTAATAAATTCTACATATTACTTGTTATACGATAAATAGTCGAAAAAAGCAACAGATTTTTGCAAGGTGAGGTTAGAAAACTTCACTATAATACAGGACTTACGCAAAATCCATTTTTATGGAAGGGGTTTTAAGTTCCTGA
>VXYV01000078.1 GCA_009845835.1 Gammaproteobacteria bacterium
TAGACATCGATTCGAATTCACAAAAGAGTCGACTTGTCGATGACATATTTGGGTCTTGGGTTCGCAACGATATAAAAGGGATGGTAGATTCGATCCCACAACTTTCGTCTGAGGTTCAGGACGCGGCTCGAATACATGGTATTGCTCACTTGTCTCGTGAATCTATAGACGAAGCATTATCACTTTTTGACGACATTGAAAACGAAGCAAAAAAGGGTCAGGCGGCCAGGAACATTGCTCTCTCTTGGGCTGAAGAAGACCCTGAGGCCGCACTGAATTGGGCACAGACCAACCAAAATACGGAGTCTATCAGATCTCAAGTAACGAGTACGATATTAACCTCCTTAGCGAGTAAATCCCCCCAGAAAGCGTTTGATGTGGCACTAGAGCTCTTCCACTCAATGAAGATGGTGTAGGGCTTGAAGCAAGTGTCCTAGCAACTATGGCTTACACCAATGTCGAGAGAGCTTTAGAGTTGTTGCCAAGAGTTTGAGCAGGGGAAACTCAACAGACCGCATATATGGGCGTGGGCAGCGGCTTAGCTATGCAAGGTAAGACCACCGAAGCCATCGAACTCGGAAAAGATCTACCGGAAGAAGATCAATTGAACTACTACACAACAGTCGGTACGATGGCGTTAACCGGTTCCTTAATATCGGGAGTCACTGGGCAAGAATTAGAAAAAGATGTATTTGAAACGATTGATCGCATCCCTCTCGCAGCAGCTCGTTCAAAGATTGCGGTACAAGCAATAATTATGAATCAACTGAGTAAATCCTACAGCGATGAAGAACTAGAGTCATTAAAAGAGTACGTCTCCAAAGAAGACATGGAAGATTTAGAGAAAGAACTGGAAAAATTAGAATCGATACCTTCGATCCCATTTTTAGGACTCTAACAATCGCTAGTGGTATTAGTGTGTGACTCCAAACTGGGCGAACCGAACTATATGGACCCAAAACAATCTTCCGATCAAACAGGCAGTTTCATGACCACAACGCGGACAACGAAAGCCATCGGATTAACGTAGCTTGGCGACGGCTTCTAGACAGGCGTATTCAGTTCCGAACTGCTCAGTCCAAGCTAAGTAGCTGGTGTTTCGATAATTTTTCATCCTCAGTTTCCTTCCAATCTCTATTATGTATCATTATCCAGCGTGTGTCATAACTACATAGGCGTGAAATCTAATTTACACCCGAACGCTTAAAGTACGGAGGTTTAAAACGTCTCAATGAAACAGTCAAAATACCCTAAGTGGTTAATTTGATTCCGACAATTGATCTTTCAAAGACTGCAGGTGTTGGAGTTGTTGCTCAGTTAGAACATCGCGCGCAAACTCATTACTAGCTAAAGTGCGTTGTACAACAATCAAACGAACTTCGTCAGAGGGTAGCGAATCGAGACGGTCGATTAATTCACTTACATTATGCGTCGATCCATGCGAGGCAAAACGACCAAAGTAATATTTCTGTAAATCGTCAGACATTTTTTCAGTAATTTGCATCGCGTCGTCCCAACGATTAGCTTCAATCAAATGTCTTGCTACTGTATTCACTGTAGATCTCTGAGAATTTTTTGGTATCTTGTCAAAATTGGCAATGATCAAATCTACTTGTCCTTTTAAACTAATCGCAGAAATCAATCTGTCAAGGAAAATCCAACCTTCTTTCAAATAACGAGACGTTTCAGGTTGTGACAGTGCGATTTCTAAAGCTCGCTGAGGATCGTCATCTGCTAGATTTGAAAGAACACTATCTAGCATAAACGCGTACTCCTGACTATCTTCGGATTCATTCTCTTGTAACCAACGATACGCGTCTTCGGGGCTCTGTCGAGCCCAAGACTGAACAAAAGCACGTTTAAGTTCGTTGTCTGCTACCCACGGAATCTCTGACCAAAGTGGCAGTTGGTCTTGAACAAATTGCGGATCTTGTGAGGCAAGTTGAGAAATAGCGACTGTTGCAGCAAAGCTTCTGTAGCTACGACCAAATGTATCAAGTTGTTCCATTAATCCGGATGGATCAACCTTTGACCACTCCCTGAATATCGTGCGCTTGATCGAAGTTTTGTCAAAACGATCAACATCTCCCAGTGCATCATACGCCGACTGAGGATCTCGTCGAGCCCATGCTTTAAAAACAATCGGCAACAACCAGTTTTTTTGCTCAGTTGGTAAAGAAACAACATGTTGAAATGCTTCATCTGGACGGTATTGCAACACATCCACCAATATCGCATCTAATTGAAATAGTTCAAATCGTTGCCGCGACGCAGCGATTTCATCGAGTATTGAATATCCCTTCTGATACATCCAAACTCCTAAAATTTCGTGTAACAAATCTTCTTGAAGATAATTCGAAACCGTATCTTGAGTAATTAAGCGCCATGCTTCTCTTGGCTGGGAAGACAACATTTCAAGTGCTGCATTTTCCTGGAGTATCTCATCCAAATGATGCGTAACATCCTGGTTAGAAGCAACTTTTTTTATCAATGCCAGTTGATTTGGTTTCACACGCAGAATCGCGCGAACAGCGACTTTCCGCAAATTGCCACTTAACTGTTCAGTAGCTTTCAGAGCAGCCTCAATGTCAGTAGAACTCCACGTGGAAAAAATAACAGATACTGTGTCACTCCATTCTGATGGGGGTAAATGTTCGACGATACCTAGCGTTACCTCTGGATCGAATCTTACCAGTTCAGCAATCACCAATTCCCTCAGTGTTTGAGTCGGTATCGTTTCCTCAAACTGCTCAGCTCTAAAAATCAGATCTGCTATACCACGTAGGTCTGATGGATTGAATTCTTCCAGTAAGTCATCGGGGCCGTCTGTCAAACCTAATGCTACTTGAATCGTGTTCACATAATCTGAATTATTTATAACAATTCCACTAGTGGATGGATTTTGCGTTTTTCCGAGATCTATGTCTTCAGATTTGTTAGTAACGTTATTCCAATTAAAAAGATGTGATAGCAAGAAGAAACCAAGTACTCCAATTGAAACACCCAATAGTAGACCGAGACCAATAATTTTGGTCTTGGTTCTTTTATTTAAAAATGCCGTTTGAGTTTCAGAATTCATTGGAACCAACCAATAGTGGTTTGACTTTCACAATTACTTGTTGGTGCCTTTTTCGAGGTTATCGAAGACATCCAGTAGAGCAACTTCTTCGATAGTGAGCCTCGGGTTTCTGATATTTAACTGTTTTGTCTTCTGTGCAACCACACTTGCGTGTTCCGGCGAAAGTCTATTGATGTGTGTGTTAATTGTTTCAGGACTATTGTTAAACCAACTGAAGGTAAGTTCCCCGAAAAATAACTCGTTTGGAGATCTCGTGGTAATTCCTCTCCCAGTCTCAGCGCTTCGTCAATCGCGTTCCATGAAACCATCACTCTACCTACGTTGAGATAGGCAATTCCTTGCGCCGATTGGCTGACCTTTTCAAGCAAATTCTTAACCTGTTCAAAATCAATACTCTTTGCGGCTGATTCAACAACTTTCGCTTCAAGTGACAGTAGCGAACCACCATATTCGGACTTGTCATGGTGTTGTGCCAACATCAAGGCTTGCTCAGCATCGAAGGTCGCTAAATGTGGGAGTACATGACCTAATAACCTAAAAAGTTCATTTTCGTCATCATTTTTCGATGACAAAATCCAATTTGCCACAGCCGAAGGGTCCTCTTGAGTCCAATCGATACATAGAAATTCCTGTGCAAGCGCGATATTTTCTCCTTGCTCCTCCAGCTGGTATAGGAAATTTATTGCCTCGTCAGCTCCGTATCGCTGATAGACTCGACGGATAGACCAAGAGATAGTTCCTCTTCGATGCTCAGTTCGAACACTTTGAATGTTTTCTAATACTGTTTTTGGTTCTCGTATTGACCACGAATCTATAAACCAACTGTACAACCATCCTCGACCATCATCGATCTCAGAATCCGTGACTACTTGGAGCGCTAGCTCAAAATCTTGTTTGCTCCAGGTTTCCAACACGGCTTTTACCAAAAGGTCCTTTAACTCGGATGATTCAGTAGGCAATAGAGACCACATGTACTGAGGATCGTGTACTGACATAGTTTCGACAAGTTTCCTGAGCACCTTTAGCGAAACATCACTTTCTCTATAACGTTCCTTGATCATGTTTAAGAATTGCGGGAAAATTTCAATACCTCCCTGAGTAAACCAACTGTCTGCTATCGTAATGAACAAGTCTTCTTGTTTAGCATCTCTGATGCTATCCGAAAACACCAAATCAAACGCTTTGACTGGGTCGTTAAGCAATGCCATGACCCTTAATTCAGCCGAGACTAGGTCTACTTCACGTACAATTCCCAATGATTCAGCGATCTGTTGTAGTTCACTCTTATCGGCCTCTGTTTCGACGATAGCTGTTAAAGCTGTTTTTCGTGGTGTTCCACGTAAAAAGACAGCAGCTTGAACAGCTTGACAGAAATCTTGAGACGCCCACTCTCTGAATACAAGTTTGACAAGTCTCGACCAGCGGTTATATTCAAATTCCCAAACTTTTTCGAGTGCTTTTGGTGGATCAATTGATGCGATAGTCTCAATCAGTACGTCTTGAACTTCAGCTTTAACTTGGAATTGGTTTATTTCTTGACTTTGATCGAGTAACGTTAAGAGAAACGAAACGTCTTGCCTGATTAGATCACGTCTGAATTGAACATTTCGAAGTAACGGGCTATCGACGGTTACGATGTCATTTAAATCTACAACACCTCGTACGTCCATTGATGAAACCGGAGCTACCTGACTCTCGAGATTGTCTTTTCCAACGTATGTCGGTTCAAAAAGTCCTATACCTAATCCAATCAAAAGAGCTGCTATAAAGCCACCGAAAATTCCTGTGACCAAAGCAATACAAAATAAATTATTTCTCATCTAAGCGTTTTGCATGAGTATATGATTACGCAAGTAATAATAACCGATCGTTAGCTACTGTCTGTCCCGAAATCTGAAGCAACTATTCAACACTCACTCGAACAGGTAGACTTCGAGAAAACGCTAGTGCGAACTAAATTGAGATTTCACAGTTATACCGAAAGGCAAGAATCTGTCGTCAGCAGGAACTTTCCAACTTCACGAATATAATTTTTATATTGTTTACAGATCATAAACCAAACAAAAGAACTCAACGACATGTCGATAGAACACTTCGAACCGAATCAACTCTCGGTCTCCGATCGAGCCTTAGCTCACTTAGCCAAACAAGCCGAACAACATGACTCAAAAGCAGTTGTTTTAGGAGTCAAAGAAACCGGGTGTAACGGTTACATGTATGAGTTATCCTACTTGGACGAAAATACTGCCCCAGCCGAACTGGACTGCTTGACGTTTGCAAACGGAATCGAAATCTACATCCAACCTTCTAACTGGGACCTAGTGCGCGGTACCAGGATCGATTTAGTCACTGAAGGACTCAACACTACCTTGAAATTTGCTAATCCCAATGCAGATGGATTCTGCGGATGCGGTGAGAGTTTTTCAATCAGTGGAACGTAAACTTATTCCAGTAAAACGAGAGGTAGTAGCTCGTCTCGTTCCCACCGGCGATAAAGTTCGAATCCCCGCTGGCGTATTTGTAACCCTAACACAAACCCTAGGTGGCACCTATACCGTAATTTTTAATGGCAATATGGCACGTATTGATGGTGAAAATGCCGACGCGATCGGTTTCGAACCAGAACATTTAACTTTCGACGAGCCTCAAGACGATTCCATCGTAGAAGATCACGTTTGGCAAACTCTACGCACCGTCTTCGACCCTGAAATTCCAGTGAATGTGGTGGACTTGGGATTAATCTACCAGGTAGAAATTGTCGAACACTCAGTTAATGTCAAAATGACTCTCACTTCACCTGCTTGTGGAATGGGACCAGTCTTGGTTCAAGATATCGAAGAACGTCTGGCGCGTGTACCTAACGTAGACGAGGTCAAAGTCGACATTGTCTTTGAACCACCGTGGAGTCGTGAACACATGAGCGAAGAAGCACAGATCAACTTAGGATTGTTCTAAGGTTGCCCCCTCTACTCACTGAAATCGTCGATACACTTGAAATCTTGGATGGCTGGGAAGAAAAGTATCGTTACATTCTCGATCTTGGCAAGTCCTTGCCTACTTTACCCGAAGCAGCTCGTATCGAATCCAATCTGGTTCGTGGTTGCCAAAGTCAAGTGTGGTTAACGTCGGAGTACGACGAACACAATACCGTTTTGAGTTTCTATACTGACAGCGATGCCCACATCGTAAAAGGATTACTCGCGATTGTTTTATCGGTTTATTCGGGGAATACTGCAAAACATATTCTCGACTACGACATCGAAGCACTATTCTCAAAGCTGGACATCTTATCCCATTTATCTCCCATTCGAGGAAATGGTCTACGATCTATCGTCCAAGAAATTAGAAAAATCGCGAGCATTCACGTCGATTGACACGTGAGCAACTCGTCAATTTCTATACGATAGAGAAACGGTGTCTTTGAGTAACTTGCCTTAGCAAAGGTCCCTTGTGGAACGAATCACAAAGTACGTCTCAGTACTTTCCTATCCCTATACTATCGTCAGCTCTTTGTTGTTGTTTACTCTCTGTACACAACACTTGACACACCTCTGGTCTGCATATAAGTAGGGTACGGCGCGATCGTCATCTCACTCCATGAGTGGAAGTTTCCTTTTTCGCGAAGTTGGTATCCCGACTTTATTGACCTATCCAACGATACTATCTACTTGGTATTGGGTCAAGGCGCACTTGAATGGTTGTTAATGTTTGGTGCTTTGTTCTTGACCACGACACTAGCCACCATCACACCATGGCGATGGGAGTCTCTTTGGATTCACGACAGCCCTTTGTGGATGCAAGCCGTTGCGATGTTAGTCGTCGGTGACTTCTTTCGATATTGGCTACATCGCGCGTTCCACCGATTTCAATGGATGTGGCGATTACATACCGTACACCATTCACCAAAACGTTTATATTGGGTGAACGTAGGACGCTTCCATCCCTTCGAACAAGCATTACAATTTGTGGTGGATGCTTTCGTGTTCATACTGCTAGGAGTTCAAGTTGAGGTGTTTAGCATCTACTTCGTCTTCTATGCAGTTAACGGGTTCTACCAACACTCCAACTGTCTGGTTAGACTAGGTTGGCTCAATTGGATTATTGCGGGACCAGAGTTACATCGTTGGCACCACTCACTTGATGTTGAGAAATCTAACCACAACTACGGCAACAACCTAATACTGTGGGACCTGATATTTGGTACAAGATATCTACCAAAGACGCGCAAGGTAGACAATTTAGGAGTATCACTTCCCAATTTCCCGGTGAGTATTCACAAACAATTCGTTGCTCCTTTTGATCGCAAATTGTTTCCTTCGTCGTGAAACCTCCCTCAAGACTATCCTACGAACTGTTCAAGCAAGTTCTGTCACTCAAAGCTAAATCGAATTACAAAGCATTACTCAATGCAACCAAGAACCCAAGAGAAACCCAGTCAGCGACATTATTGAGTATTCTGGGTCAAAATGCTTCAACGGATTACGGGAGAGCTTGTGAATTTGCATCCATTACCTCAACTGAAGATTTTCAGCAACGTGTTCCCATCGCTACGTTCGAACACCTTCGACCTTACATCAATCAGCAGCGAAAGCTCGGTACTACCTCATTAACGCAAGAAACTCCCATTTATTTCAATCGAACCAGTGGCACAACGGGAACTCCCAAAGATGTACCCATTACTCCAACAACACTACTAGAAATTCAGCAACTGTCTCAAGTCAATGCTTACGTCCTAGCCAGTCAATCGAATGTCTTGCGACACAAGATATTTGCCATTGGTGGCGCGGAGGTCGAAGATCGCACTGAACAAGGAATCCCGATTGGATCCGCATCGGGAATGCTGTATCGTCAACAATCGAAATTTGTGAGTTCTAGATACGTGCTGCAACCTGAGGTATTTGACATTAAAGACATTGAGTTGAGATACCTAGTCTGTGCTATTTTGGGAGTGCGAGAAAGGTTTGTATCGACCATCGTAGCTGCTAACCCTTCCACTTTGATACGTCTCTGTTCGATCATTAACTTACGACGCGACGAGATAATCAAAGCTGTGATGGACCACCAGTTCCCAGATGCAGCTAATCGAGTATCCTTACCTCGAATCAATCGTTCTCGATTATCGGAATTGAAAACCCTATTTGAAAACCGCGAGCAAGTAACGTTTGAACACATTTGGCCCGAATTACAAGGAGTCATAGCCTGGGGTGGTGGCAGTTGTGGCTTTGCCTTAGACAATTTAAGTCCGTTACTACCTTCCACCTGTCGGTTCATCGAAATGGGGTATCTCTCGAGTGAATTTCGCGGTACCATCAATATAGATCTGCGAAACAATGTGTGTATACCACCGTTGCACCATACGTTCTTTGAATTTGTGGAACAAGACGATTGGGAAAACGAAAGAAAGCAAACCCTGCATCTACACGAACTCGAACTTGGAAAGAGTTATTACATTTTTGCAACGACATCGAACGGTCTTTATCGGTACGACATTAATGACATTGTGAGAGTTATTGGCTTTGTCAACGCGACGCCAGCGCTTGAGTTTGTACAAAAAGGTCGTGGAACTACCAATATCACCGGTGAGAAAGTTACCGAACAGCAAGTACTACTATGTATGCAGTTCTTGCGTCGAGAGTATGATTTAAAACCGGTTTTTTTCATCGTCCTAGCAGACGAGCAAACAGCACGTTACTTACTATGTATCGAAACTAAATCCTCCTATGATGAGACCAAGATATCAACTGAATTCGATACCAAGCTACAACAACTAAATATTGAGTACAAATCGAAACGAGAAAGCCAGCGACTTGCCCCGATGATTGCGCGCCGTCTGACTGAAGGTACTGGAGTAGCTTTCCACAATCAACGTGTCGCCGACGGGCAACGAGCTTCCCAGTTCAAATATCCTCATTTGCTGTATCTGAATGAATTTCCCTCAAACTATTTAGCTTAACAACAGGGACAACATGCAAATCCTCAAGATCGAGTGTTACACATTTCCTGTCCCGTTCAAATTTGTTTTTCGCCATGCTTCGGCTACGCGCTCAGAAACAGAAAATTTTCTCGTCCGTGTGTCAACTAATACCGGCACCGTAGGATTCGGAGAAGGTTGTCCACGCTCATACGTAACGGGCGAGACAATCAACAGTTGTCGGCGATTTATCACAGAACACCAAGAATCGTTTCGAGATAAGGTGAACTGTGTGAACTCATTGATTCAATGGATCAAGGATCATGATGAACTCATTGATGCTAATCCGAATGCGTTTAGCGCGCTCGAAGGTGCCACCCTAGATGTACTGGGCAAACACACGTCCATGCCAACCGAAAAATTATTCAATATTGAGCAAGAAAATTTCACCTTGAAATATTCAGCGATAATCGGTAACTCGTCTAGCTCGACGTATCATTCATTTGCGAAAAAATACTTATCCCTTGGCTTTATCGATTTTAAGATCAAACTCTCGGGAATAGTACAAGACGACCAAGGTAAACTGGAGGTATGGACCCAAAAATCACTAACGAATTCAATCAATGTTCGTTTGGATGCCAATAACTATTGGTCCAACGCACGCGAATGTATCGCTTACTTGAAACAATTACCAGCAGTGTTCTGGGCGATCGAAGAACCCTTACGACCTCGCGACTTTGAAGGCATGTTTGAGGTTTCCGAAGCATTAGGTACAAAAATAATCTTGGACGAAAGCTGTATTACAACAGAAGACATCCGATCCCTGTCTGGAAATCAGTGGTTGTGCAACGTTCGTGTTTCGAAACATGGTGGCATTTACCGTGCGCTTGAACTCGTCGCTGAAATCAAAAAGAAGAAATTTGAGTTTATCCTGGGCGCGCACGTCGGCGAAACTAGTCTGCTCAGTCGCGCGACGATACTGCTTACGCAAAGTGTACAAAACTCTCAAAGGGCATTAGAAGGGGCATTTGGGACGCATCTACTGAGTCACGATTTGACTGATCCCGAAATCAAATTCAATAATGGGGGATTGATTGAGTTGAGTGACTTGCAATGTTTATCCCAACCAGGTTTCGGTATGGAAGTGAAAGCAGATTTGTTGCGTCAGCTCTAAAACAAATAGCAGATTCGACACTACGGAAATTTTCAGTGTACCAACACCAAAACTAAGATCTCTGACGCCGTGAAAAGTGGTTCGGGAAACCTCAAGATTCCATTAGAGCAGTCGTTACGAATAAAATTTATACTTGATAAAGTTACGTTCTACAACTAAAAGTTAAAATTGTGCTAGCGTAACTCAAATTTGAGTAATAAGAGTAGAAACCCTTTGGGTAAATTCTCATGGGGAACATGGATATGTTAGAGTTCCACCATACAAAGCATGGCGGTCCTCTATCCTATTGAAATCGCGAACAAAAAGGAGAATTTTGCTTATGCGAAAACACGACCGCATCACAGTCATAGGACTGTTGGTAGCCCTAACCTTTATGCTACCATACAACTTATTGGCACAGTCAGAAGAAGGTGAGGACTCGGAAGCGGCCGAGAGTTCCGAAGACGTCGAAGTACTCGTCGTAATAGGCTCTAGGAGTCGAACGCCTCGAACGGTAGATGATTCCACCGCACCGATTGACTTTTTTGACTCGGATGAACTGACCTCGATCGGCAACACGGCAGATATAACCGATGCACTCCGTTCACTCGTTCCCTATTTCAACGCATCGATCGCTTCCGGCGACGGCGACACGTTCGTTCGACCGACATCGTTACGCGGTCTTGCACCCGACCAACACCTCGTCTTGGTTAACGGAGTACGGCGACATCGGGCGGCTTTGATCGCTGAATTCGTTCCCGCAGCAGGGAAAGGTGCACACGCACCAAATATCGGTATGATCCCAAGCATCGCGATCGAAAACATTCAAATCTTACGCGATGGTGCGTCAGCACAATACGGCGCCGACGCAATCTCTGGGGTGATGAACTTTCAGACTAAAAAGTCAAGCCAAGGTGGTATACTTCGAACTCAATTCGGTTCTTTCTTCGACGGCGAACGAAACTTTAAGGTCGACGGGAACGTCGGTCTGCAATTAGGTACTGAAGGTTTTGTGAACCTCAGTTTCGAACGCAATTACAACCAAGCCCATTCACGCGGAGTTCAACGGCCAGATGCACTAGCCCTGATAAATAGCGGTGTACGAGAAGTAGGTCTCGATTCACCTTTCGAGGATAAAGGTCTCGCGCAAACTTGGGGACGTCCACGCCACGAAGCATTACTACTGTTTGTGACCGCTGGACATCCGATCTCGGACACCTTGAGTTGGTATATGCAAGGAAACCTTGCGCAAGCACATGGTAGATATCGATTTTTCTATCGCGGACCAACCCATTCCACCCTTACCGCTCTTGCAGAAGAGGGATTCACAGGGTTACCCCAAGGTTTTACTCCCTACTTTGACGGCGAAACCGATGACTATTCTGTTGTCGTTGGCGCTGAAGGCGAACTCGACAGAGATTGGTTCTATGATGTAAACTTCAGTGTTGGAAACAACATCATTGACTTCACCCTGTACAACACAATTAATCCATCCATCGGCTTAAACGCTGCCGGCGAACCACTACAACGCGATTTCGACGTCGGTGCCCTTGGACAGACGGAACTTGTCGTTAACGGAGATCTGCGCAGGCAATACACTGAAAATATCCATGTTACCATCGGCGGTGAATGGCGTAGTGAAGAATTCAGAATTTTTGCTGGCGAAGCGACCTCGTACGAAGGTCTCGGTTCGAGTGGATTCAAAGGCTTCTCACCTGAAGATGAGGGCGATTACGAAAGACAGAATATGGGTGCTTTCATTGAAGTAGAACGTGATACTGACAACATGCTCTGGCAAGTAGCAGCTCGATATGAACGTTACTCAGATTTTGGCGAAAACTGGACAGGTAAAGCCGCCCTAAGATATCACTTTGATGAGCGCATTACGTCCCGTTTAACGATATCAACCGGCTTCCATGCACCTACACCAGGGCAAGGGAATATCCAGAAAGTAACAACTACGTTCGATACCAATACCGGGGGACAAACAGAACAAGGGTTTGTACGTTCGCGCCACCCATTTGCACGCCAAGCTGGTGGTAAGAAACTTGGAGCCGAGACTTCACTCTCCTATACCTGGGGAACAATTTTCGACACGGATGAAGTGTTTGAAAACTCCAAATTGTCAGTAGATATCTACCAAATTAGGATCAATGATCGAATCTACAAGACCCAAACTCTCCCCGTTTTAGGTCCAGGCGGCATTCAGACGAACGTTTCATTCTTCACGAATGCTCTAGACATTCAGTCTAGTGGAATTGACATCGTTTATACTGCACCAATCATTATTGAAGGGATTCCTAGTGATCTCAGTATCGCACTGAGTCACAACGAAGTCAAAGTATCAAGTCAATCTGCAGTGAACGGAATTTTACCGGTTCCGGCTGCTGACATTGAAGATATTGAGAACAGCTATCCCAACCTAAAAATCGTTGGCACTTCAACTACTACACTGAACGAACGATGGAGCATGATCTTGCGAGGACAGTATTATGGTAGCCACTACGACGAACGCGGTGTAATAGGTGGCTCACCTCCGACCAAAGAATTAGATGCAACATTCTTCGTAGACTTTGAAGCACGCTTCAAATGGCGAGACGATATTCATGTCAAGTTTGGTCTAATCAATGCGTTCGATACTTACGTAGATACGATTGGTGAACCGTACGCTAACCGTCTGAATGTTGGACTTCCTTACGCCCGCCGAACAGCCGCAAATTTTGAAGGTGGCTCATACTACGGGACCATTGAATACCTTTGGTAACCAATAGTTGAAGTTTGTGTGAAAAAATCACACAACTGAATTCATAAATTATTCTCGTATGAAGGGTCGTTATTGTTTTGATGCGACCCTTCTTTTTTTCACTTCAACTCGTCGATTAAGTCACCGTTAATCAATTAGAAAATGCCTGAATGGGTTGAGGATGCTGATTCAGGTATCTACCAAGCATACGGGACGTTCTTTCTCCGTACCCAACATCCATTCGTTCGTCGCCTCAAACGCTACTACTCTCCTTCCGCTCACGGTACACGCGCGTGGCAAAGTAGTTTTGTTCTGATTGATTACTTGCAACATAATCCCCCTACAGTTGCCACTAAGTTAATGGATCTAGGCTGTGGGTGGTCGGCAGTCGGTGTGCATGCTGCGGTACATTGGCAAGCAAAAGTTACCGGAGTCGACATTGACCCTAATGTCTTCCCCTATATGCACCTACTCGCTTCGTTAAATAATGTAAAAATCGAAGAACGCAACGTAGACTTCGCGCATTTAGAAACCGCCGAACTAGCAACACAGGATATCATCGTTGGTGCTGATATCAGTTATTGGGATGAGTTGATTGATCCCCTTCAGTTAGTCATCGAGATTGCGATGTCAAATGGTGTGCCTAGGATTGTGCTTGCTGATCCTGGGAGACCGACGTTTTATGAACTTGCAGCTAGGTGCGAAGCTAAGTGGAACACAGAACTCAGACGATGGTATGCTGTTGAACCCAATCGTTACACCGGCGAGATTTTGGAGATCCAGCCACTAGGGGCGTAACAGTACTATTCTTCGACTGGGTCTTTTCCAGCAATAAAGTCTTTGAGTTGTTCAGCCAAGGACGCACAAGCACTCGCTTGAGTTCGTGCGACAAAAGGTATTGGTACAACGATAGCAGGTACAAAACTCATCCCCTTTGATTCGGCACTCAAACGACCCACGGTGATTCCGCGATCGATATCCCAGATCGTTGCTTCATAGTCTGAGCCGGCTTCCCAAGTAAGAAAACCGAAACAAGCCGGTATTCCCCCAGTTGCTACCGCGCATTGCACTGACCCACTTTGATCAGTACGTTGCGTTGTACCATTTACCCACACGATATACCGTGCATCGATCTGTTCTAAGGTTTCACGAATGTTCTCATTCTCAAAATATCGGGGCATCTCATCAACGTTTCTAGGTGCGCTTCGGGGCTCAAACCAAGGAAACAACGCATCCACAAACTCACGATCAGACATCACTTCGATTGCACCTTGTCCAGACGAAGTCTTTTCTGTTAGACATTCAATAAAACTCTCTTCTGTCTCATTGCGAGTGTTAGATTTACGGCGTAATATGGCGATCACTTCGCCCTCTTCAATTCCGGTATCGGCTTCACGAAACTGCTGTTGTGTAGTCGAGACACATCCAGGTAAAACCAGATATCCTAGGAAGAAAACTCCTACAAGGACGATTGTTCGAAACGTAGTTTGTAACAATTTCATGGTTGACTGTTCTCCTTTATCCATTCACGTACTGCTGATTTTATTCTTGGATCTCCCCGTCTGGGTGGATCGGCTATATTAGCTAAACTAGCCACAATCAAAAGCGCGGCGTCTCGATACGCGTTCTGAGTTGCCTCGGCAAGTGCAGAATCCGCTTTATCCATAAAGCTTGAATAGTCCTGTTTATTGGCCTTGCCGTAAGCCGCTATCATCCACGCTACTTGAGTTCTCCTGGCTTCGGGATCCTCGCGACCTCCGCGACTAGCTGTGGACGCAAAATCTAATTTGGTACCGTCAGGGAGAATAATATCAATTCCATATTCAATCCAAATTTCATAATAATCGTTACGAGATTGTCGCGGAGTCATCAACTGTACACGAATTATGGAGGGTACAAGAACACCAGCAACATTTTGTGGTATCGCGTCGAGCGAATCCACATGCACCACTTCTTGAAACATCTGGCCAAAAGTGCGATCAAATACGGTTTTCTGATTCCTACCAAGATCTATTGTGATGGAACCTCGATCCGCAACTTTCTGTTCATGCACATATTCAACGAGTTCAGTTGAATAGTAAACCCCTACGTTAAATGGATGAGGGTCCACTATCGGCGTAGGTACAGTCGCGTCGGCCGTTACGGTGATATTTCCCGCACATGCGCTGAGCAGACTTAAGCCCAGTACACTAAACGCTAGCGAAAATAAAGTTAAACGAATTCGCATGACCTGAATTCTCCTATGTCTGTCGTCTTTGATCAATTAATAGATGGCAGTCCGACGAATGTTCCGTGATTACGCACGGTTAATTCACGCATTAAGTTTGTGTATCGAAGAATGTGATTAACTTGTCCAATACTCAAGTAAATCGGGAAGCCAACTGCATGAATGCGAACTCGTCGATTGCCTTCGGCATCCGCGATATTCTTTGCATCAATTCGATCCACTACTTCTTCGACGGTCCAACCACCCTGCACCGAAAAATCATCTCCAAATATGTAAAGACTAATACGTTTATTAGGATCATAAAAGTCGTCGATCGCCGTAATGATGCCAGGTACGGGATTAGAAATGGACTGCTTCGGCCAGCCGCGTAATCCGTCCACGATCGCCCGCCTTGCATCTGGAGTGTCCTTCAACCACTCACCAGCATGACGTGGATACATATATTCGCCGTCATTATTCAGAATTTGTACCCCCTTAACGACAGGATAGATATTCAGTACTTCTTCGAATTTCTGCACCACTGTAGTCCAATACCGTCGCATACTACCGGAGGTATCAATGACAAATACAATATACTCGCTATCGACGGTGATTCCACCAATAGTTCGATCTTGCCGACGCCAGTCAGTACCGAGTAACCGAATCATTTCATCGGATAGAGTTTGTTTGGCGCGAGTGAGATCCTCAATTTCTTCCGATTGAATCTCAGAAATTTCCAGGACGGATACAAATCGACTCGTGAGTTCTGTGAGTTCTTTTTGCAATTTGATGATTTCTTGGATTTCAACGTCTAAATCTTTCTCAGTCTCCTCTTTCGCTCGTTCAAGTTTTTCAGTCTCACCAAAAATTTCCTCGATAGCTGCCTGGCGAAGTTCAAGTAAAGCAAGGAGCTGTTCCCTACTCTGCTCAAGAACAGAAGGAATCCCAAACTTGGTGATCATAAGCAGCAATATGATCGCGCCAAAACCGCAACAAATCACATCCAAAAAAGCTAAACTTAATGCTGACGTCTCACGATTGCGTTTTTTCATGGCCAATCCTCAGACGGTGTCATAAAAGTACCCGCAGTTTGATAACACAAACTCCAAAAAGCACCTGCGGCCCATGGATCGCCTTCCAAGGGGAACAAGATTACGTTAATGGTTACACCTATGGGTACCATACTTCGTTGTATATCTAAAAACAACGAGTGACGTTCGTTAGCACTGACCGTAAGTTTCCGGCGGAGAAACTCGTGGGTTAAGTTACTACGGTTGGAGTCATCCATCGTCGGTAAGCCGTCGGTAATTAGAAAGATATTATCTGGTAAAGGATCCATCTCACTAAATCTTCTGAATAAACGCTCTAAATTCGTTCCACCTTCGGGCGGAGTTTCTCGCAACAACTGTACGGCTTCGATGACTGGATCAGTTTCAAGAACCGGACTCCAATCGCCATCACCCACGAGAAACTTAACCGATTCATTAAATCCAGCGATTTGTACATTACTGTCAAGTGGTAAATTGGCTGCTAACCATTCAACGGTGTCGATCGCTCGACGCCATTTTGGGGATTTCAATTGTCGTTCCACCGACATGTTTCGCGTGCGAACGATGTTCACAATGGTTTTATCCAACATACTCGCTGACATATCTAAGGCAATCAAAATATGATTACCACCAACATATAGACCAGTCAGATACTGTCGGTCCCCTTCTCCGAGAATTTCAATGGGAGTTTTACCGCTAGCCTCATCTCGAGATTCAAGTAAATCAAGCTCCATTTGTGCCGACTGAATTTCACTTCTAAGTAACTCAAGTGTCGCACTTAGATCTATCGCATTCTTTTCCACATCGTCGACTTCATCCGTTTTTGTTTCCACTTCCCGCAGTAATTCTTCTATACGTTCTTTGGCATCAGCGATACGGTTACGTAAATCACCGACAACTTCCATCAATTCAGCGCGATTCTTCTCAGCTTGTTCCGTTTGGTAGTCGATCAGTCGTATTTCATTAAGCAACTCGGGATCAGACTTTTCAGTCTTGACAATCGTGTGGTTGATGATCAAGAAGATAAGAATAACTGCGCCAAAACCTCCAGCCATCACATCCAAAAACGAGAGTGTGAATACATTGACCGTGCGTTTTCTTTTCTTAGCCATCTTAGTGTACTTTGATCAATCGGTACTCTTGGTCCGAGACTTTGATTAAATCACCACAATGAACAACCAATTCCGTTTCGATCGTGCGACCGTTCACTGTTAACGGAGTCGTACCATTCGGGGTTAACAGCAACTCTTCACCACGAAAATTCAGTTCAAAACAAGCTTGTCTCGCCAAACCGGCACCACACTCAACTGTCAGGTTTTGTCCAATAGGTCTGCCGACAAACTCGTGCAATAAATGTGTTGTGCGCTTATTGTCGGCGGCGGAAGAAACTGGTTCAGTCTTCGTGGCACCAGTACGAACTCGGTTCAAGTGTGTGTGGAACTTACGACCGGAAGACTCGGTACTGGTTTCTGCCATATCATAGGAATCAAAGAAATCGTGTACCACATTCAAATTTCGTTGATGTACCTGCCAACCTTTTTGCCGTAAATGCGTAGTAAATCCTGGAAACCGATAGCCGTTCTCCATGAGAACTACGTGCTTGCACCCATTCAAATAGGACAGTGTCGAATTAAAGCGCTCAACCCCTACCTCTATTAACTCGCTCTTTGAAACTTCCACCTGTCGCTTGTTGCTACGATACTCCGCTTCAATCGATCGATGTTCGTCGTCAGACTGTACGAAATCGAAAATCTGACGAAAAACCTGTTGCTCGGTTTCAGCAAATTTTCGTGGATCAAACCTAGAAATGTCGAGGAAATTTTCAGCCACTAACCGAATCCACGTGTTCATCAGTGGGAGTAATCCCAGTTGCGCATCTACCGATACGGATTCTCGTCTGATGTCCTGATCTACAACCAGTCTCGTGATCACCGTACGTTGAAGACCAATATCAATAAAGGCCAAGGGGCCGTCAACGTCCACAGTACTTCCGACTAAGACGCCATAGTCAATGAAATCTCCCAATTGCACACCGGCTTTCAGGGACGAACCGTAGAGTAATCCAAGTTGTTGATCACTTAAATCACTTGGGACTGCAAACCACACTTTGTCAGCAAGTGTCAATTTTGCCTGTTCCTGAATTTGAAGCAATTGCCGATAGACCAGATCGATCTGTGTGCTAACACCAAAACCCTTGGGTTCGACTGCACTTTGATCCATGCTACGCCAGTACTGCGTATGGACTTGATTCGGATGCAACTTAACAACGTCAAGCGCGTCTCTACCAAAGGTTAACTGTCTGTGTTCGACGAACGCGGCACCAGGTTGTTGATACAGCACTTCGCCAGCGCGACTAAGCCGTAAATTAATATCGCTGAGTTCAAGAAGTAGCATACTAGCGGACCTGCAAATGTCGCAACAAGTTCTCGTCACACCAACTCTCAGTGTCGATCACGATTTCTTCTTGATACCGTTGCAATTGTTGTACGAAGAACATAATCATAATACTAATCACGAGGGCGACGAATGTAGAATTGAAGGCAACCCCTAGACTTTCGGTTACTCCAACAATATTTCCTTGAACAGCTTCGTACGCTTTCCCGAGCGCTTCACCAATCCCGCGAACCGTACCAATAAATCCAATCGATGGAATTGCCCACGTGATATACCGGATCATTGCTAGCTCACTATCGAGCCGGTCTGCTTCGCCATCGCACAAGTTTCGTACCGCTTCAGAGGCATTTTGCACTGCATGAGTCGACTCAAATCGTTGTAAAGCAATCATAACCGCACGGGGTAATAATTGTTCACGTGTGCTTTCGGGTAGCGACTGTACAGTTCGCATATATTCCCGAGCATCTTCCGGTAGAACACTCACACCTTCTGGAATTTTCACTAAATCTTGGGAAAGAATTCGTCGTTCTCGGCGCGCTTGCAGGACTTTTCCACCCATAAGTGCGAGTGCCCAAAACATTAGGATCACACAAGATTCCTGTTCCCAATCTTTCAAGGTAACCCAGATAGATCGTTCGGCAGTGAAATCCTGATCTTGTTCAGCAAGTACCTTGCGCTCCTCCAACACAACTCTAGCATTCGGTCGTATTACACTTGCCCAAACGACGTGTACTAGCAAGATACAAATAAATAGTGAAATAATTTGCGTAAGAATTGGTGACGTTCGACGTTTTTTCACGGAGTAATCCTAAATGTCTCGTGGAAAGGCTACGGGGTTGTCTTCTGATACTGATTCAGATGGAGTAAACACATCGGTAATCTCATCTTTCGTTTCGTCAGCATCAAGCTCAGATACGTCGGTAGTTTCTGTGGAACTTTCCTCGTCAGGTGGAGCTTCGATAACAGCAGAATCACTCTCAGTCTCAACTTCTAAATCGTCCGCGTCCAAGGTGGCAGTTTCATCCACACTCTCTTCTTCGTCAGTTAATGGTTCTTCTGGTTCCAAAACCTCCTCCTGTGCTACGACCGACGCGAGGCCAAAAACAATCCAAACAAAACAAACAATCACGAACGCAAACATACTCCGTGCAAACATAGTACCTCCTTTCAACTCAATCTCGTTGTGCATACCTAGCTATTCTAAAGCCCACATCGTATCTTCCGTCTTTGCCATAGTCTCTAAAAGAAAATCTCAAGTCCGTAATTGTTCCATGCAAATAACTGGATCCGCGGATAACGTGATACTCTCCTTCGGTTAGACCTAGCAAGGGAACTTCAGTATTCTCGGTAGGTACATGGTAAAAGTCATGGGTCCATTCGGCAACATTGCCGCCCATATCATACACTCCCTTGGTGTTTGCGGGAAAGGAACCTACCGGTGCAGATACTGGAAAACTATCGTTATATCCATAAATAATTCTGCCAACGATATGTTGAGCAGTTTTATCGGCATAGTTTCCGTGTCGATCTCCAGGTGGTAAAGTAGCGCCCCATGGAAAGTGTAACAGTTCTTCGTTATCGGAAACATGGCGCGCTACCCATGTCCACTCAGCCTCCGTCGGTAGGCGATACCCGATGGATTTTGGATTGAAATCTGAGACAAATGCACCCTCAAATTCATAAAACGGCTCTAATCCTTCTTTCTCGGAGAGATAGTTGCAATACAAAGCGGCTTCATCCCACGATATATTCACGACGGGTTGATCATCTTCGTTCAAATCATAACCTTGATATTCACCCGAATCATGCCCTGGTGCAAACTCTCTGAATTCTGCATTAGTTACTTCTTCCACACTAATGTAGAACCGGCGGTTCAATCTCGCTGTACGGTACACTTCGTTTGCGCGGCGTCCCGCTTCACGCCGCGAAGCACCCATCCGAATAGGATTAGGTGTCATGAGAACAATCTCTTTCCCCGTAGCCGTAGCATTCACCTGTTTGAGTATAACCTCGACATACTCTTCGGGAGTCAAAAGTTGAACGTTCAGTTGTTGTGTGAATCCAGGTTGAATGGTTACCTCTTTTTCAAAACCAACGAACCCTTCCATATCAATTTCAATGAAATGCGTTACTGCATGTAAGGTCAGGGTTGTGTTTGAAGTCCCACGGACGTCACCGTTGACGCGAATCTCTGCGTTTTCCGGATCGGTATTGACAATGAGTTTACCGGTAACTCTTTCCAACGGAAAATTCATTGATTTAACTTCACCGGACCCAACAGAAATCTGCTGTTTCCTTGAATGATAACCCGACAGCAACACTTCAACTTGGTGTGCGCGATTTGGCTCAACCTCAACGGTTAGCGGAGTTATCCCCTGAAAATTTCCGTCCACCGTGACCGACGCTTGGGAAGGAGAGGTGGTTATTTCAAGCACACCATCCGAAGGGGGAAGTATGACTTCTGCAAGGTTTATTACGTCGCCAGCCTCAACTAGCAGAATATCGGCCCAACTCGCAAATCCGGGTTTCTTAAGCATTATTACTCGCTCGCCAGATAAGATCTCAGCGGGCCCAGGCGTTATAAAACCGGAATCGACACCATCAACAAAAAAAGTGGCTCCTGGTGGTTGCGTGGGAATCGTTACGTCCCCCCAATCCGGGTCCAGTTCTACATAGATCGACTGCTCTTGTTGCATCCCCTCAATTTCAACAACTTGGTCAACATCGATATAACGTGGTGAACTGAAACTTAATGTCGTCGTACCTGCTGGTATTTCAGTACGCAAAGGTGTTACACCGAGAGTTTGACCGTCAATTGTCACTTCTACATTGCTAGGCTCTGACATCACCTCAACAATCCCCGGTAAGCGAATGAAGTTAATCTGAAAGACAGGATCATTCGAATCATTGCTAACTTCAATCGGCTCGTTCAAATCATAGTAACCATCAGCAGAACCGGTAACAGAGTATTGCCCCGGTCGCATCAAATACCGAACCCCGGTTTGTAGCACTAAACCACCGGTAATGCTGATCTCAGCATCGGCGACATTGAGTTCGAGCTTGACTGCCTTAGCAGTGAATAAAAACCACAACCCAAAGCCGATAATGACTGCTAGTGTTCCAAGCACAATTTGAAACCACGATACGAAGGACCGTCCACGTGGACGTTTAGCTGGGGTTGGCTTGAAATCGGTTGGTGATATGACCGATGCAGAAGCAGGTTGCTCCGTCATAAATGCGGACCCACTAAATCTGTTCGACACATGAAATTTCAATCGGTTCCATACTTGGTTCAACGACTATTGTCCGCCGAATATCCCTCCAACCATCACGGCTTCCCACTAGTTCATACCTACCAGGACGTAGATGCAATTCCGTCGATTCAAAGTTACCTAAAGGACCGTGTTTAATCAACAACACTTCCGTTAGACTATCAGACAGGACAGTCACTTTAACAGGTTCAGTAGCATACTCTACCAATTCTGAAAAATCTTCCAATATTTCGTCGTATTGTTTGCTGTGCCCTTCATATTTTTCTGCGACTTCTAACACCTGTTGCGCATTTTGAAACTGGTCGTCGCTAGACAGGCTGTCGGGATCGCCAAGAATCGCTTGCATCTGTCTGGTTGCATTAATCACTTCGTAAACTCGCCTTCGCCCATCGACCGCGAACGACAACGAAGAGTCAATCGCAAGTATCTGTTCGTAAATTTCTAGAGCACGAATGAAATCGAGCTCCTGTTCTGCTTGTTCGGCTTCGGTACGTAAGGTTTGAATGTTGTAGATGAGGCGCGATTGTTCAGTCTGTTGAATGCCGGTTTTTGCTGCTGTGTTATCAGGTTCGCGACCTAGTACTTCCGTAAATTTAGCGCGAGCTCGATCGAACTCATTACTCGCTAAAGCTTGATGAGCGTCCGAGAGTAAATCGCGAATCTCTTGCTCGTGCTGTTTCTCGCGAATGATTGTTCTTTTTTCTTCTAAACCTAAAGTTAAAGGATCCAGTTTTTGTACTGAGTCCAAATGAGTTCGCGCTAGGTCCCATTCCTCTCGTAAAATCGCGCGTTCACTCTCACGGATGTGTTCGTTGACTTGAGGGAGCACCTCTAGTCGAGCCAAACCATCATTCAATAGCGGATGTAGTGGTTTCAGTATGCCCGCGTGTTGGAATGCCTCCCTAGCAGCTTTTTCTTGACGTTTTTCCAACCAGTCAAATGCCTCTCCAACAGCGGTTTCGAACTCGTGATCAATTTGTTCTTGTAAGAGTAATAATTCCGTCAGAGCATTCTCGTATTCTGCGATAGCAGCATCGAAATCACGTTGTTTGAATTTGTCGTCACCTTGCACTGCAATCTCTTGTATCGTGGCATATTCTTCTACAAACGACTTTTGGGCATATTGCTCGGTCTCAAACTCGTGTTGAACTTCCGAGAACGAATCAATCACTTCACGCGCTTTCTCTCTAGCACGTTCCAGTTGGACATCTTGAAAGGGTGTTACTTCGTCGCTAGATTTGGTGTTTCCTGCTACGTTGTCGCGGCGAGTCTGTTCGTTTGGTTGCCAACCTAGCTGTTCCGCGATCTGTTCAAAAGGGTTAATGACGATTAGTACAGCCACGGTAGACACCACAATGAACGCAACCAACGCCTGGATTCTACGGCTGGTTATCTTTAATGATAACCGCGGTGTTTTTGGGTGGGTACTCTCAGCTAAAGATGGATCAACCGGCTCAATGTAAACCGGTTGGGGGCTACTCGGTTCCTTGGAGGAGTTCGTCAGTGGTTTCTTCTCCAGTCAGGTCGGGTACACTGGTATCCGACTCCGAATCTTCCTCTTGAAACTCAACTCCTAAATCTTCGTAGTACTGTTCTCGGAGTAGCTCCTTGAGCTGATCAAATTGTTCGTCTACGGTACCCTCTAACGAATAAGTTGCGTTCTCTAATTCAATTGCGTACGGACTAATCGCTTCGGACGCACCTAAACCGATTTCTTGCAACCGAGAGATAAGCAGTCTAATATTGGCTCGATTAGCGATACTTCCCAAAATTTCGGTAGAGCCACCAATCACACCCGTATAGCCGGCGTACTCTTTCAACGTATCGCTGCTCCGCTGCATTACAGCACCACTGAGCACCATGGATATGCCCGCAATCAAACGCACACGAGCCTTGTTTCGATCTTCTCGCAAGGCAATTGCGACGTCATAGGTTTGCTGCCGCCAACTGGACAAAGGATCTTTAACCTTGGAAGCAAAGTTGGAGTAATACTCGTCGAGGGTGTCAATGAACAAATACTCGCGATCGCGGATCTGCTCAACCTTGTCCATTACTGGATCATCGTTTGCCGGTAGTCGTAGTAATTCGACTTCACCCTCCTCCGAGAAACTCAGGTAGTCACCAAACGCTTCCGGTGTGATTTCACGCGCAAACCGCATTTTCGACACCGTGCGAATGTCTTGTTTTTCGTCAGATGAAAGTGCTTCCATATAGTCTAGCATCGAGTCGGCAAGCTTTCGATAGGTAGTCTGAAATGGATCGATGTTATCAGGAACTTCTGGGTCGTAGGCATACTTACTCGCCAGCGTTTTGTAAGTCTTTTCGAACCAAATAACGCCGCGTGAATCTCGCACCCCAAAGTCAATCACTTGTCGTTCACCATCCGAGTGAATGATCGCGCCGACAACGACGATATCAACAGCATTACTGAGCCTTGGAACTACCCGAACTGCCCCCCAATTCCCGGTCGACTGTAAGTATTCCTTTAAGTAATTCGCAACGTAGTTAGCTTCGGCACGTCGAACTTCTGGGGTGATGTTCTCGGCGATGACGTCGTCGTAATATTCCGGGATGTTGGCATCAAGGACCAGGACTCCGACATCAAGCAATTCTTCTTCCGGGACATCTTGGCTAGCTTTTTTTGGCGGCGTTATATCCACGTATCGAACGGTGGTCGAACTGCAACCAACCAGAGTTAAACTCACTAGTCCTGTGAATAAGACGAAAATGCTAATTAATTTCATTTTCGTAATCTAAAGTCCTTTTTTATATGTTTCGTATTCTTCCCAGAGTTTCTTTTTGAGTTCGGGATCTTCTTCTGCCATGGCAGCTTCACGCATTTGGCGCGCAACGACATCTTTATCCATCGCGTCCGGTGTGTCAATCACGCGTTCTATATCAACCTCGGCAACTTCTTCACCTTCCATCAAACCTTGTTCGGTTTCCGTTTCGTCGGTGGTTCCTACACGGTCGTCTTCGATCGCAGAATTAGTATCGACAGTTCCCGAGTCGTCCACTGGTACGATACCCTGACCACCACTTTGGGTCGCAACCGTTTCGTGGGCGCGACCAATTACATCATTTCGTTCTTGCATGATCTCGCCGTCTAATTCTTCCAGGGCACGCTGAAAGTCCTCGTCGGCTTGATTGTCTTCCGTTTCAGCAGAACCTTCGCCTTCAATTTCAAGCTCCTCTTCTTCTGTCGCGGGACCATTGAGGGGCGTTTGATTACTCACTTCCCAGCCACCGGAATCTTCAGGCATCTCCATTAACCCACCGGCTGCGGTACCGTTTTCTGTACCGTTATCGCTTCCTTCAATTTCGGAACTCGAAGCTTGCTCACCGGTACTGTCGCCTTCGGTACCATCTTCTTCGGAACCTTCTTCTCCATCCGAAGGTGGTGGTAAATTACCATCGCTTGAACTCGGTGCTTCACCATTTTGAGGGTCACCTTTGTTGGGATCTTCTGGTCCTGACGGCGACGGTAAAGTCGGTAGAGTCGGTAATGACGGAGTCCCTGAAGGATTACTAGGTGACGGTAAAGGTAGAGAGGGAGTCGAAGATGGGGAGCCAGAGGGTGGCGTTGGTAACGGATTCGTTGAGCCCGGATTCGATTGCGACGGGCTAGATGGCGATGACGGCGAACCACTTGGTGGTTGTTGCGACGGATTACTCGAGCTCTGAGAGGGTAAACTCGGACTTGGATTTTGCTGTTGGGGAGTTGGAAACGTCGACGGGGTACTCGGCATACACCCAACGAGAAACAACAAAAATACGACGCTTACACCTAGATAGACGATGGAACAAAAACCGCGTGAACTTGCTCGTGAGTCGACGTTACTCTTTGTCGTCCACTGTTCAATCTTATGTTGTGATTTCACTCTCTAACCTCCGTAATCGCAAACAAACCATCCAGTTGGATGTATTAGGTTCCGTTCTACGAATTTCAATATTGTGAGACTAATTACTCCAAAATTACCAATTTGTCGATCATTAACGAAATCGACTCACGAAAACCTTTGTAACGCAAACCAACTCTAGTTTGTAATACTTTCTCTAACTTGTAATACTTTGCAATGATTATTCTACTCACTTTTCGTGTGGATTGAGTCTAAACTTCTTAAAACTTAATCAGATTCTTCTATAACGTAGAAGACATAGTCATGGGTAAAAGACACGTCTACGCTCTTGACCGGTTTCCCATTAACGAATGCTGGTCGGAAAATTGCTTGGCTGACTTGACGCGTAAAGTCCTTGGTAAATGAACTATCCGGTTGTAATACTTCGACATCAATTGATTGCACTCGACCGCGTTTGTCAATGTCTAACGAGTAAGTGACTGAGGCATTGACTGGTTGAGCTTCGAGCTTCTGTGGTTGCGGTTCAGGATCAGCTGGCAACGGGTTAAAGAGAATGACCGGTGAAGTAAAAGTTGCCGTCAAAAACTCTTCGTCGGGCTCTTCATCGTACGACTTCCATATATCTGAATAAACCGCTCGTGCCTGAATTTGTTTGTCAAATAAAACAAACCAATCGGCTAGGGCTAATTTCGCCTGAGTTTGAGATTCTCGAGTACTACCCGATCGTTCAAGCTCGATCCTGACTAATTCAATTAAGGCTTCTTCCCCTTTGGCAAAGTCATTCAATTCCGCATAGTAGATATACGGGCGACCATCTCCCCAATATAACCGGGGAACGTCTGCTTCAATTATGGGAGCAGAACTTGGTGGTCGAAACTTTTCCAACCGGTATGTCGAAGCTAAACCGTAAAGTGCGCGGATATAGTGCTGATGCTGTTCACCCAAATGTTCTTTCGCTACTACTTGTGCGTATTCAAACAGACCACGCGCTGCAAAAACGTTATAAGTCTTGACGTACCAGTCTCCTAAATCAAAGAGACTTGGTAGTAATTCTGGAGAAAATGGTTTATGTACTTGGTTATACACGGTAAAGATATACTCATATGCATCATTAGCTTTGCCGAGTTGTCCGAGTTCTTCATAGGTTGCGGCTTCTCGCTTGACAACTTCAATTTGATTGATCGTAGTCAGTCCATGATTCAATCGCGTGATATGTTTCGCTCGGTCGTAAGCATCTAATGCCTCGACATAATTACCTAATTTCCGCGAACCATCACCGACAATGAGCAGAGGTCTGACTAAAGCATCGTCGTAGAAAGAGCCATCAACTTCGATTTCATCGATTAATTCTTGCGCAGCATCAATAGCCTCTTCATACTCTTCCAATTCGAGTCTATATTCCAGTTCATTGAGCAACTCCTCGTCCGATACAAGGGGCGCAGTTTCGTCCAATTGATCTTGTTCGGCAAGTGCGTCACTTTGGGCGTGTACTTCCACCGCGATCCCCATAGGGAAAATGAATGTGACAAAGGTCAAATACAACAACTTACACTTACTAAAGACCTTTCGTTGATGGGGTGACATTTAAAATTGGACCTTTTCGATGTCAAAATTAAGTTCTATATCATAGTTATACGTAAATAGATTACTCAATGGAAGAAAGTTCGCCACTTCATTTAGTCGATACTCGAGGACTAGTATGTCCTGAGCCATTGATCTTGCTTCGAAACAAAGTGCGTTCGATGCGAGAAGGTGAAACGGTCCGTGTGCTTGCGACGGATCCGACCACCGAACGGGACTTTAGTAACTTTTGTCGTTTTATGGGTCATACACTTGAAAGTTCTCACATTGAAGCGGGTGAATACAGCTATATTATTCGTAAAAAGCCTTAGGGGACTGCCGGTTGCACTATCATTGATAGTCGGCTACGGTGTAGGCGAGAATCTCTAAGCAATCAGTTGGTCTAGCTCTGCCGATAAGTCGCAAGAAAAGAACGAATACTTTCGCTCGCACAAACCAGTTCAGCACTCTTAGAAAGAAACACCACCCGAAAATGATCTGGTTCAGGATAGTTAAAACCAGTCCCTTGAACGACGAGTATTTTTCGATCATTCAACAAGTGAAGTACAAACTTCTCATCGTCCGTGATCTTATATTTTTGCACGTCAATCTTCGGGAATAAAAAGATGGAACCTTTAGGCTTAAAACAACTGATGCCTGGGATAGACGTTAGGTTTTCGTGCGCGGTGTTTCGTTGTTCGTACAACAACCCGCCTGGGCGTGTATAGTCCTGAATCGTTTGATACCCTCCGAGTGCTGTTTGGACCGCGTGCTGCATTGGAACGTTGGGACAAAGTCTCATGGATGCAAGTATGTCGAGACCGGAAATGAAGCTTGTGGCTCGGCCAATTGCCCCGCTCAATACCATCCAACCCACTCTAAAACCTGGGGCATGGTACGCTTTTGACAGTCCGTTGAACGAGATTGTGAAGACATCTTCGTCGATTGAACCCATGGCATAAAACTTGGCATCGTCGTACAGAATTTTTGAATAAATTTCATCGGCGAGTACTACTAAACCGGACTTGCGAGCCCATACCGATATATCGCGTAGAACTTGTTGGTTATATACAGCACCGGTTGGATTGTTAGGATTAATCACGACGATACCTTTAGTACGTTTTGTGGTCTTTGCTTTGATATCTTCTAGGTCAGGATACCAATCTGCTTGTTCATCACAACGGTAATGTACCGGTGTACCACCGGCGGTGAGCGTCGCGGCCGTCCACAATGGGTAGTCCGGCGCAGGAATCAACAGTTCATCGTCATGATTTAACAGTGCTTGAGTAACCATCATGATCAACTCACTTACACCGTTACCCAGATAAACGTGTTCGACGTCTACGTTGCGGACGTGCTGACGTTGACATTCGTGTACGATCGCACTACGTGCAGTATATATCCCTTTCGAGTCTTCGTATCCTAAGGAACGTGGTAGTTCATGGATAACGGCACGTAGAACGGTTTCGGGTGGTTCGAAACCAAACGGAGCTGTATTCCCGATGTTGAGTTTAAGTACTCGATGCCCTTCTTGTTCCAGTCGACGAGCTCGTTGCATGACCGGACCGCGAATTTCATAATGGACGTCTGCGAGTTTATCGGCTTTTCGGAATCGACGATTTTTTCGATTGGTAGCGAGACGAGTGTGTATTGATTCTGGCTGAGTGACTTGACTCATAAAGTTTTTCAAATTACCGTGAATTTTCGTTAGAGTAATTTTAAGCGGTGCAGTATGGAAACTCTTTCTCTTCAAAGATAATAGTAAAATTTCATGAATGTACCAGTGGAAAAAGTGTGGAAATGCAGAATTTCTGCGTTATACCAAGATTTGTACAATCTATTCATAATGACTCGATAAGTCACGTCTAAGTTCGTCCAGTTTCAAGTGGACACAGACACAAACAGACCATAAGCATGAACGATAAATCTGACACGAAAGAACAAGATTCGCTAAGCGAATTGGAGCATGAAGTTTTAAGAAACCAAGGGACCGAGAGAGCATTCACTGGTGAATACTGGGATTGCAAAACTGATGGCGTGTACAGCTGTCGTGGTTGTGGCAAACCACTCTTTTCGTCGAAAACCAAGTACGATTCAGGCACCGGTTGGCCTAGTTTCTATGAACCCCTCGACGAAGAATCGATAGGGACTCAAGAAGATCGAAGTCTTGATCGAATTCGCACCGAGGTTCATTGCTCCTCGTGTAAAGGGCATCTTGGCCATGTGTTTTCTGATGGGCCAGAACCCACGGGTCTAAGATTTTGTATCAACTCAGCTTCGCTTAAGCTAGCCGAAGACGAATCCGACGACTAGTCAAAAGCCCGCGGCTTGACCCTCCTTTCGATGGTCGGAAGCAGCACAATAACCGTCTTCGACGCGCAGTATGAGCTGAGCACCACCAAACAAGTCTATTAAATTGCTAGTTGTCACTTTATGTCCGAGTCGAACAAGTTCGTCATAGGTATCAACGGAATAACCTTGTTCTAAGACAGTGTCGTAGTCAGGTGTCACAAACCACCGAGGTGCGTCTGCAGCGGTTTGTGGGTTCTCTCCATGATCGAATACTCGAGTAATCATCTGAACATGCCCTTGCGGTTGCATGTGCCCACCCATTACTCCAAACGCCAACAACGGAGCACCATCTTTCGTGACAAAACCAGGAATGATCGTATGAAAAGGTCTCTTTGACCCGCTAACAACATTAGGATGTTTAGGATCTAAGCTAAAGCCAGCTCCGCGATTCTGTAGCGCAATCCCTGTCCCATCTATGACAACTCCAGAACCAAATCCCATATAGTTTGATTGAATGAACGAGACCATGTTTCCCTCGGAATCGCCGGTACACAAGTAAACCGTGTCTGAACCAACTTTGGGGATCGACAAAGTCTCCATTACTGCATTCGCCGAAATTCGCGAAGCGAACTCAGATAGAAATTGATCCTCTAAAAAACGCTGTGGATCAATCATCATATGTCTGGGATCAGCAAAGTGTTCCGCAGCAATGTGTGTTGCGATGCGCATTGCTTCAACTTGCTGATGAGTCCACGACGGTGAACCCGGTGGATTCTGTCGATTATTGAGTCGATCTAGTATCCCCAAGGCGATAAGGGCCGTGAGTCCTTGTCCATTCGGTGGAATTTCGTGGATATCAAAACCACCATATTGATACGACAATGGGTCAATCCAACACGATTCTTGTTCGTGCAGATCTACAAGATCTAATAGCCCACCTTCACGTTTTGCCTGTTGGACGATAGTCTGAGCTAACGCGCCTCTATAGAAAGATTCACCGTTAGTTTTTGCGATCTCACGCAATGTGTCAGCGAGTTGCGGGCGTTTGAACAACTCGCCGGTGGCTGGCGCTTTTCCTTGCTTAAGAAAATGATCACAAAACGGCTGAAAATGTCGAAATCGTTGCGCTGATCTTTGCCAATGCCAAGCCGTTCGTCGACCGACATGAAAACCATGTTCGGCATAATCAATAGCTGCTCGAAAAAGTTCAACAAAATCGAGTTTTCCGAAGCGTTGAGACATCTTTACCCAAGATGAAACCGCACCTGGAACAGTGACCGAATCCCAACCGGTTTGCGGCATCTCCTCATGCTGGGCGAAATGTTCTAGACTCCATCGCCTTGGCGATTTACCCGAGCCATTCAATCCATACAAACTGCCGTCGTACCAGGTAAGCGCAAAGGCATCACTACCGAGTCCGTTTGAGCACGGTTCTACAACGGTAAGTGTGATCGCGGCAGCTAGCGCTGCGTCTATTGCGTTGCCACCTCGTTTAAGGGCGTCGATCCCAGCTAACGTCGCTAAAGGTTGTGAAGTGGCAACTACGTTTCGAGCAAAGACAGGATCCCGTTGTGAGGGATAGACTAAATCAAAATTCAAAGCACGATCGACTCTATTTACCCTTCCAATTCGGCCGACGCTTTTCTGCAAAGGCACGAGGTCCCTCGACGAAATCTTCACTGAACATGAGCCTACCGACTGAATCGTAACTCTCATTCATCGAATCTTGCAGCGAACTCATCGATAAACTGCGATACACAACGTCTTTGCTAGCTTGAATCGACAAAGGAGCACACTCCAAAATCATTTCAACCCAACGCTGTGTTCCTTCCATCAATTCGTCGTGCTTGAAGACTTCGTTCACAAAACCTAACTCTTTACCTTCTGCAGCCGTCACGTGGCGACCAGTCAGAATCATGCCCAAAGCTCGTTTGACACCGATTTGTCGCGGTAGTCTTTGCATACCACCGGCTAACGCAGCAAGTCCAACTTTGGGTTCAGGAAGTGCAAAAATGGCGTTCTCTGAAGCAATAATAAGATCACATGCTAAGGCGATTTCGAACCCACCTCCCATGGCAACACCATTTACTGCAGCGACCACTGGCTTAAGTAAGTCAAAACGCGAAGTTAAACCACCGAACCCGTTAGGCGGGATTTCGATGCCTCCATGCTCTGCCTGATAACGAAGATCGTTACCAGCACAAAATGCTTTTCCTTCTCCTGTTATGACGGCAACCCAAAGATTATCGTCGCGGGCAAAATCGTCAAAGATGTTTGAGAGTTCAAAGTTGGCTGGTGGATGTACTGCATTCATTCGTTCGGGTCGATTAATTTTGACCGTTAAAACGTGGTCTTTAGTTGTTACATTACAAAACTCTGGCATGGTTTTCTCCATGGGGATGAATAAGAAAAAATAGGTACAGAATCGTCCTCAAAACACACTTTTGAGGAATGTCTGTAAGAAATTCTAAGAACGATCAATGGATTGAACTCAGTGCTTCAGCTGTCATAATCTAGTGATTTGTTAGATGATTGAACTATGAATATTGTCTAAATCCGATGGCTATGTACCTTATCGAAAAGAAGATCTTCCTGAAAATATTAGGTGTAATGTGAGCACAAGCTGCCACCCCTAGCCCTCTACACACAACAACATGACTTGTCGTGATGTCGACGCAGCTCCTTCAATGCAACTCCATTCGTGGTATTGCACAACTGAAAGTTCCGTGTTAACTCACTCCTCAGAATTGTTTTCCTCTTCTCCCTCGGTGTCTTCTAGACCCATCATGACTAAAGTTTGATCGATTCCATATTCAACGAGTTCGGCAACCGACAGCGTGTCGTTTTCGTCTTCATCGTAGTCTTCAAACACGGCATTTAAAGCTCTTTCGTAGTCTTCAACCTTCGTCTTGTCTTCTGACGCCAATACCGATTTCCCCCAAACTCCTGGTATGTCCGGTTGTGGTGTCGGAGATTGCTCTCTCTTCTCGGCCATGTCTTTTGCCTGTGAATCGATCATTTCTTTAAATTCATCTATATTCAATTCGCCGTCGTTATCGGTATCCCAAGTAGGAATTTCTTTCTCGGTTTGTTCCTTCAACATCGGTTTTTGAGCTTCCAATTCTCGCTTTATATCAGCGGGTGATGGCATTGGCATCACTCAAAATGTCGTTGCCTGACCGTGGGCTTGCGTGAGAGAAATCAATACAACGAAAGAGAGCAGACTAATCAGTAATTGTTGAAATTTCATAACTTTCCTTGACTGGTTTAAGTTTAATTCAGGTTTAATTCAGCAGGCAATATCTGTAATCAGCATACCCGTAAAAACTTGTGTGAGCGAACACAAATGACAAACCGCAACGGTAACAGAAAAACGAAAATTCTAGCTGGAAAACTCAAACTTATCTTAGTTTCTTCCTTAGTTGACCAGGAAATTCTTTCGCAGAACGGAAATCTGTCATTTGGGATGGTACCTTTTCTACTTAAGGATTTCTGTCGATAGTTAAGGCTGCCATAAAAGCCTCTTGAGGAATCTCGACGCGACCGATCTGCTTCATTCGCTTCTTTCCTGCCTTTTGCTTCTCAAGTAGTTTTTTCTTACGGGTAACGTCGCCACCATAACACTTTGCGGTAACGTTTTTCCGTAGTGCCTTTACAGTAGTACGTGCTAAGACCTTCCTGCCTATCGCCGCTTGAATCGCGACATCGAACATTTGGCGCGGAATAACTTCCTTTAACTTTGAAGTAACGATTCGTCCTCGTGCCATTGCAAAATCCTTGTGCACAATCACTGCTAAACTATCTACTCGATCTTCATTAATCAGTATATCTAGTCGCACGAGTGGCGCCGGACGAAAGTATGAAAAGTGGTAATCTAAAGAAGCGAACCCTCGACTGACCGACTTCAGTCGATCAAAGAAGTCAATCACAACTTCATTTAACGGTATGTCATAAGTCAAAGAAACCTGCGAGCTCGATACCTGCATACTCTTCTGCTGACCTCGACGTTCAACACACAGTTCAATCACATTACCTAAAAATTGTTGGGGTACAAGAATATTCACGGTCGCAATAGGTTCTCGAATTTCGTCAATATTGTTTAATTCGTCAAGATGTGAAGGATTGTGGATCTGCACAGATTCACCACTTCTCAGTACGACTTCATACACAACCGATGGGGCGGTAACAACAAGATCAAGATCGTATTCGCGTTCGAGTCGTTCTTGTACGATTTCCATGTGTAGCATGCCAAGAAAACCACATCGATAACCAAAACCTAACGCATCCGAATTTTCGGTCTCCCAAATTAGAGACGCATCGTTGAGGCTAAGTTTTTGTAGTGCTGTCCCTAGATCTGGATAGTCGTCAGCTTCACTGGGGTATAAACCCGCGTAGACTTGAGGTTTGAGTCGTTCGAATCCCGGCAAGGGTTCCGCGCGTTTACGCGCCATCATGAGCGTATCGCCGACTGGTGCTCCCTGTAAATCTTTGATACCCGCTGAAACGTAACCTACGCTGCCAGCGAATAATTGTTCTTTTTCTGACTGTCTAGGGGTGAATATTCCGATTTCTTCTACTACATGTTCTTTACCGACTGTGTGGGCGATAATTCGGTTTCGTCGCGCTAACGAACCACCCCAAACTCGAACTAAAGACACAACACCGACATACCGATCAAACCAGGAATCAATGATCAAGGCACGAAACACTTCACCATCGTCCACCGTCGGTGGTGGGATTTTTTTAACGATTAACTCGAGTAGTTCATCAATTCCCTCACCGGTTTTCGCGCTAATGGCTAGCAATCCGTCAGTCGACAACCCAATTAACGATTCGATTTCCAACCTAGTCCGTTCCGGATCCGCTTGTGGTAAATCTATCTTGTTTAACACTGGCAAGATTTCGATACCGAGTTCGATCGCGGTATAACAGTTAGCAACGGATTGAGCTTCGACACCTTGTGCGGCATCAACGACTAATAGTGCACCATCACAAGCTGCTAACGAGCGCGAGACTTCGTAACTGAAGTCTACGTGACCAGGTGTATCAATGAAATTGAGAAAGTAGGTCTGACCATCTTGCGCGGTATATTCAAGTGCGACCGTTTGTGATTTGATCGTAATCCCTCGTTCACGTTCAATGTCCATGGAATCGAGCACCTGATCAGCCATCTCGCGTTCCGAGAGTCCTCCACAGCGTTGAATGAAACGATCAGCAACGGTGGATTTACCATGGTCGATGTGAGCAATGATCGAAAAATTCCGTGTTCGATCAATACGATCTTTCAAGGTCTCGGTCATGACTTGCTAATACGTATGTTTTACTCGGTTCTTTAATAACCGAGCTGTTTGTACTGGTCTATTACGATAAAAGGGAATCTAGGTATCGACCTGTGACATGTCGTTTGAAAGCTGCAGTCGATAACGGTTTATCTGTTACCTCTTGGATTCGTTCAAATGCCGGAGTCAATTGTCCTTGCGAATGTACGTTCTTTCGCAACCAATCAAGAACTTGGTCAAACTGTCCGTTCTCGAAATCAGCTTCAACTGCCGGGAAAGTATTCTGGTACTTTTGGTACAACTGTGCGGCCGTTATAGCCCCTAGAGTGTAACACGGAAAGTAACCAATAGCCCCCATGAACCAGTGAATGTCCTGCATGCAACCATCGGTGAAATCTCCTTCTAAGTTTAGACCGAAGAATTCGTGCATGAGTTCATTCCAAGCGTCGGGTATATCAACAACTTTTAAATCGCCCCTGAGAAACGCCTGTTCTATTCGATAACGAAGAATCACATGCAATGGATAGGTACATTCATCCGCCTGCACCCGAATCTTACCTTTGTCGACATGTCGCACGTTACGAACAAAGTTGGTGAAAGACCACAGTTCTTCGTTGTCTTCCTTAGCTAGACATTTTTTAACAGTAGGAAGTGCAAACTTAATGTATCCGTCGCTGCGACAAACCTGTTGTTCCATGAATAACGACTGACTTTCATGGACCATCATTCCGAGGGATTTGCCGACAGGTTGATTGGCATGTTCTGCAGGAAGGCCTTGCTGGTATAGGGCATGCCCAGTTTCGTGAAGAGTCGCATACATAGATTCCAAGAAGTCGTCAGCACCAAATCGCGTCGTGATCCGCGTATCCCAGCGTTCTCCACAGGAGAATGGGTGATGGCTCGTATCCAAACGACCGCGTTCGAAATTAAATCCGAGTGAAAGCATCAGTTCTTCAGCAAGTTGTTTCTGATCTTCGTCTGAATATTCTCCTTTTAGAGGCAAGTGGGCTGGTTGTCGTTCGATAACTTCGTTTACAAAATCAGGCAAGAACGAAGCGAGATCATCAAAAACTGTATCGACAAAATCGGTCGTTATTCCAGTTTCATATCCTCCAAGTAAGGCTTCATAAAGATTTACGTTGAAAAGCTCAGAGATAATTGTCGCGCGTTCTTTTGTCAGATTGACAACTTCCTCAAGCAGTGGTACTACTGCTACCCAGTCATTTTCTTTACGCTTTTCACGCCAAACTTGAGTACACTTTGACGTAGCAAGAGACATTCGTACGACGAGATCGTCAGGAATTACTGCTGCTCGTTGCCAATTTTGTTCGATCACTCGTAGATTCGCTTGGTCCCAAGGCGAACTCGCTTCTTCTTTTGCAGCTTCAATTAGATCTCCAATTTCGCTTGAAGTCGCCAGGTTGTGTGCGATTTGCTGGAGTTTAGCGAGGCTATTGGCGCGAGCATTACCGCCTCCGACTGGCATCATGACTGATTCATCCCAAGACAAATACTGAGTAGCATGTTGCAGGTGATGCAAAGTTAGTTGTTTTTCCTTAAGGATTGCGAGGGCTGACATCGATGGTTTTACTCAGTTAAAGGAAACAAATTTTATAAGTACGACTTAGTGGCTACGAAGGCCGGAGTAGTTTACTAATCCTGATTTCGTAAATCTGAACCTATGAAGTTCATTGCGACAGGTAAATTCAGCGAATTTTCAATCAATTGAAACGGTAAAGAGAATCTCAACATTAATTTGTCTCTCTGCGCGCTCATTCAACGTATAACCATACAGCCTGTAACAAGGGAAGACCATAAAATGTAAACTTACTTTAATCGTATCAGGAAGTGCAAATGTCTGTTTCACTCGATCACACCATTATCAGAGCTCACGACAAGTTGGAATCAGCCAAATTTTTATCTAATTTGCTCGGACTGGAACCACCCACACTTTGGGGTCCCTTTGCCATCGTGAAAGTGGGAGAGTTATCGCTGGATTTTGTCGACACTACTGACGAAATTCAGTCACGACACTTCGCATTCAAAGTAAGTGAGCCCGAATTCGACGAAATTTTCGCGCGCATCCAATCTCAATCAATCCACTACTGGGCCGATCCGAGCAAGAATCGACCACAAGAAATCAACCATCGCGACGGTGGTCGAGGGTTTTACTTCTACGATCCCAATGGGCACTTTTTGGAAGTACTGACGCGATCTTACGAAATTAACGCGTGACTTACATTTAAACCCGGATAACTATTCGGATTCGGTCTCCGGCGGCGCGACGACTTCCTCAGTTTGCTCTTCTGGTTCAGAATCCTCCGGTTCGGAGTATTCTTCAGTAGATTCTCCGTTTCGACCCTGAAAATCAGTTATCAAATCCTTAACTCGATCCTTTACTTCTGGAATTTCCGCGAGGGTTTCGTCAATGGACGCTTCAGATTCTGCAGGAATGTTAGATGCTGTTTGTTCAGTCGATTCACCCTCACCCATCTGCTCAGTCTGTTCTCCGATAAGTTCTGCGCGTATCGCTTCGATTTCTTCTAGAGAAAGTTGATCAGTATCGGAACGATCAACGAAATCTCTGATCAAAGACTGTGCTTTCTCGCGTATATCGGGAATTTCCTGTAAGGTCTTTTCACGTTCTTGTTTGAGATCTAATTCCGAATCGGCTGATGATTCTTCGTCTGCTGTTGCTTGCGGTTCTTCGTTTTCTACAACATCTTCCTCAGTCGTCGTATCAGTTTGCGCGATTACTTCAGCCCCAGTGAATTGACAACCTACAAAAACAATACACAGAATCACAAAAAGCGCTCTAAAATTCATTGATTCACCCGATATTCGATCGCTAGAAAGCATGGTAAATACCTATTATCAATAATAATGTAAGAAGTCATCTAGATGGAGGCTAATCATGATACAGCCTCAACGGAAATGTTACTCGACATGTCCAGACTCTTCCGACGAAGAATCATCACTCCAACCAGTGCTCCCAATACTAATCCCAACAATGTAATAAAAAAACTATTCGTCACAATCAGAATACACAAAGCTGCAATCAATGGAAATCCCATTGTAAGAAATGTTCCCCAACAAAGAGTTGAAGTTGAAACATTGATCCGAACCTTTGTTCCAACTTCAAATACTTTAGCTACTTCTAGTACATCTGGACGTATTCGTACACATCCTAAGTGGCACGCACTACAAGATTTCTGCAGGACCTGTATGCCGGACTTGTTTTTTGTGGAATTGATCACAATTCCTTGTGCTGTTGCCATAATAGAAACTAGCTCAACAGAATCTCAAAATCGTAACCGCAGCCAATGAAATACCCGAATTGCTTTCAGTCAATTGTTGCACTTTTGATTACATCATCTAGCAGAACAACACGCTAAAGATTTTAACACTTTCTACGGACATTGACATACCTATCTCGCGTGAAACAGTTGTTTCGTGTTTAATTGGTGTTGTCGGCAATTAGCTTTTCTAAAAGGTCTTTCTGAGTTTTCGAGAGCATCGCGTATCCGTCCTCATACAACTGGAGAACCTCTTGCGCTACTGCTAGCCTTGTTGGGGGAGAGTTATAGGTCTCAAGAAGATTAAACAACTCTACTGGTTTAAACTCCACCCAAGTACGCGCCAGATACCGAAAATACTCTACTTCTTTCTCATCCGATAGTTGGCTTGCAAGTTCTATAGCTTCAGCCGACCGATTTGAAAGAACCATAGCTTGACCTACCTCAACATATCCAGTTAGCTGCGATTCTTCAGGAAGTTTATCCAACAACTCCGCAGCCCTATTTAATCTATCGTCTCGTACCAATGCTTCAATGACAAAGGGTTCTAAGTTACCCCAGAACCCGTCGTCTGGCGACTCGGATAATGCGATTTGTAATGCTTTATCGGGGTCAACCAGAGCGTACCCCCTCAATAAGCGCTGCATCATACGAGAGCGTTTAACACTCCCTTTGTCAGTTGTGTTATCTATCCATTCAAATGCACCAATCACATCTTGCTTAACCCACTCTTCTACCAAGGCAATTTCTATGGTTTCAGCAACATTTCCCAACTTTTGAGGTAGCAAACTGAGTTGTTCTAGTGCAATGTCGATGTCAATCTGTGCAAGGTTACGAATCGCGTTATTCGCTGCTTGTTGTCTAAATTCATCGGGTAAAGAGTCTAGTTGTTCAAGTACGGCGAACGGTTCGCTTTCGGACCACTTAGTCAGGATGCTGTTAATACTGGTACGTCTTATCGATGATTTCCTAATACTATTTGTCGCTTGCAGTGCTTGCTCTGGGTCCTGTTCCGCCCAAGTACCAAATACCATTGCCGCTAGCCATTCCTGCGACTTTACCGGCGTCTGAAGTACAATTTTGGACACCTTTGCTGGATCTTGTACAGCAATCGCTGAAATCAACTCCTTCATCACAGAAAAATCTAGCGAATACGCTCTGTAAATTTCTTCAAGTGTCCCAAGTCCATCTTCAAGGTACATGTCCTTCGCAACCTGTACCAACAAGTCTATCTGGTCTCGGTCATTTACACCGTCATTGATCAGCGAGGCCCATGCCTGTTTAGGATGGTCAGCTAGCGATAACGCCTTAGTCTTGGCTAAACGTTTCGAGACAAAGGAACTCAAATTTAGAGTTGACGCTTTATATAAAATTTCGGATTCATCTAATTTTTCTCGTTCAGCAAGAATCGCATCTACAGCTAGTTTTCTTAAAGACCAGTTCAATTTAGCAGCAGCGTCAAATGCCGCTTCAAGATCCAAAACTGCCCATTCACCAAAAACAAAACTTACCAACGAATTCCAACTGTCTTGTGGAAATCGCCAAACCGTGGCTAACGCGTCTCTTGGCGAGCGTGTAGCTAACTCACCAACAAGCAATCTCTCGAATACAATCGAGTTCTTATCACGCTCTAGATCCACGAAACGATCAACCACAGCTAAAAGTTGTTCCTGACTCTCGTTTGCCAGAAACTCAGCTACCGAATCATAGCTAACGGATGGTTTAGTAAAGAACGAAAACAATTCCTCGATAGTCTCAATGCTTGTGTCTGATGAGATGGAAGATTTTGTTGTTGAAGGATCTAACACTACGGTTGTTCCATCGGGGTCGGAGAAATTTGTGATACTGAATAAATACAAAACGAAGAAACTGACGAAGAAAGCCGAACTTGTACCCAACAAAAAGGGATGTTTACGCAGCCATGAGATGGTGAGATTCAAGCTGAATATGTCCTCGTCAGTCGTCCAAATCGTCTTGCACAAACGTCTGGAGATAACTCATATTTTCAGGTGATAATTTATAGGTGGAATAAGTTTGCCAATTCAGGATATCTCGAGCAATCTTTTCTCTTACCGTTTCACTTGGGAATTCGCCAATACGCTCCACCAACTGAGAGGGATTAACAGAAAACCAATCCCTTCCTATCCCGATCAAGTATTTTTCCGCATCAGACTCTGCCATTCCCGCAGCTAGCTTGATTGCTTCTCCGGGCCTACCGTACTCGATTAAATACGAACCTAGATATGCTAGCGCGCTCTGTTGCATAGATTCTCGGACATTTCTCATCATTCGTCGTGCCTCTATGAACTTAGCATTTTCCGCTAGACCTGCAATGACCAAGGCATCGGAAATCGCGTCCCGCGAACCATCATCCGGTAATTTTTGTGCAACTTCCATCGCAAAATTCGAATCCAATACCGCAATTTCTGCAAACAAGAATTGATTAAATAAGTTTCTTCGTAATTCAAGATCATTCTCAGAAACTGCGAACGCCCAGTCTACCGCTTTCTGCGGACTCTGGGTAGACCAACGGGGCAGTAAATATCGTATACTTTTTTCTACTAGTTCCCCTTGACGAGCTAAATCAGTTAAGCGTTCAGACGCCAAGTCATATTCTCCTTTCTTTGCGAGGTCGAAAATTGCTGCTTCGATACCTGTAGCACGAAACTCAGCTGGTATGAGATCAAGACTGGATAACAATTGTTCGGAATCGATAGCAGCCCATGCGAACATTAAACGGTTGCCTGAATCCTCTCTAAAAATCGGACGAGAAAGAGCCCTTATGGCTTCAAGGGCAAGTTCCAAGTCTTTATCAAGCAACGCTTCTATTGCTATGTTCAGGCAGCGTGTTTGCAATTTGCTCGGCAAACTCAACATTTGGTGCCACATTACGACTGGGTCATACTCTGCAATCTCCTTGATCAATCTTTCAAAGACATAGTCGTCGTTAGGAAACATGTCTGACAGAACTGTAATTAACTCACCCACCTCAATCTTTTCGCCAGAATTCAACAGTGCTGAAATAATTTCCTTAATGAGTTCTATTTGTTTCAAATCGTCGACTATGTCTAGTTGCACATGAACTAACGCCGAGTTCGGTTCATCCGATAACATATCTAGTAGTTTCCGGTTTGCTATGACTTTGTGAACGTGGTCCTCTAAGTCAAGTTTTCTTGCTAGTTGCATCAGTTTTTCGTCCGTTATATCTCTCCGATTGACTAAAAGAGCATTGATTAGCGTAGATTTAAATGGATCGACAAATTTGTTCGCAATAATCAAAGCTTCCTGCATATTTACCACATTCTGTGATAGAGTGCGAGCGATGCCTTCCTCCCACTGGCTTTGCTGCATCTGGACGACATGTTTCCATGCGAGTTCTAAGTTCGTCATTGCCAGAACTTCGATCAACCAGTACCGAATAGATGCTGATTTTCGGTCATGACTGTCGCTAGTTTTCTCAAGTAATTCAACTAGAGCAACTGTACTTAATGATGCTGTTAGCGATTGAAACGCTTGATAACGCTTTGCGGGACCTTCAACCGCGAAAAAATTTTGAAGCTGACTTTGAGTCAACGTACGTGATTCTTTAGAATGATTGTGCGTCGCGATAGCGACAGGACTTTCGCTTCGTTTAACCGAATTATTTAAGAATGTATAGAAAATCCCTTGATAAACAATAATACCTAAAATCGATCCAAATAGTAGGCCGATCCAAAAGCGTGTCTTTGACATGCCACTTCAGACCCTTACCAATGTAGATTAGCTACAGTTACTAGTCTATCTAGCCACCACCGTCTATGACTTTCTGAGATTTCAAAAACTCAAGATAAGCGAGCCTAGCACTTTCTCGCTTATTTTCAGATTTATCAGTCAATTTTTTCTTATACGCCTTCGAGGCTGTTATCAATTGATCGTCAGTAAAGTTAGCGAGACTTCCTGGAGTTGGTTTTAACTGCCCCCACCAATAACGGTATGTATCAACATGTACCGTACCGTCTCCTCCTGAAACGATTCCGTCCGTCTTATCGGCCATCTTCCTAGAATCAGATAGCAAATCACTCTCAGTATAACCAGAAGTTATTCCTGTCATACTTAAAAAAAGTAGCACGCAAACCAATGCCGCAGGAGAAAAAATTTTTAACAAAACACGTTTTGAATTCATAGACACCAAGTTACCTCTCTTTATTGTCTTTTTGTCATATAGGCGTGGAAGGAAGCCTCACGGCTCGAATCAAATTATAGTGAACAATATTAGAACTAAGACTCTCTACGTCGGACATTCAACTTGTAGAAGTCAGTTCATAGGAGTATCATTGTACAAACGATTAATGGAGTGAATCTAAGTGGATTTTTATAAGATACAATTGAAGACGTACTACATAAGCGTTGATTGCTCTACAGTAATCAAGAAACCTTTTCTTCGTTCTTGGATTAGCATGAACTAAGTGAATATTCTTGCGAATGTGAATGTGTTAATAAAACTCCTAGACTAAACTAATTTCGTGAACGGATAGTACCGAACACCTAACGTTCTGTTTGGAAATTTAACATTGTGATATTTCTTCGCGCAAACTGGAAGTTGTCATATATCCGTATTCTCAAATGAGGTATTCTCTCTCTATTGAAAACGTCAAATCAACGAACTGCCGATATACTCATCATTGGGGCGGGTGCCGCTGGACTGAGTACCGCTCTACACCTCGCAAAAACTTACCGTGTTCTATTACTTTCTAAAGAAAATATCCTCGATAGTTCGACGAACCGCGCCCAAGGGGGAATTGCCTCAGTAACCCACCCCCAGGACACCATCGAATCACATATCGAGGATACCGTTCTTGCTGGCGATGGATTATGTAATGAAACCGTTGTACAATCAGTGGTATCTCAATCGAGAACTGTCGTACAAGACCTTTTAGACCTAGGGTTGGAGTTTGATTCGGACGAAGATGGATTACACTTGGTACGCGAAGGGGCACACAAATTCCCGCGAGTCTTACATGTCGCCGACTCTACTGGCTATGCAATCGGTTTCACCTTACTCCATCATGCAATTGAAAACCAAAACATCGAAATAAACTCAAACCGTCTCGTATTAGATGTCATTAGCGGAAGTCACAAGAACAAATCCTACCATCGAGTGTGGGGCGCGTACGTTTATGATCGCAAACGAAAGTTAGTCGAAACCATCCTTGCACCTTGCGTTGTGCTTGCTACGGGTGGTGCATCCAAAGTCTACAAATACACCTCAAATCCTGACAGTGCAACAGGCGATGGTATCGCTATCGCCGCGCGTGCTGGTTGTCGCGTATCAAATATGGAATTCAATCAGTTTCATCCTACGTGCCTTTACCATCCAGCTGCCCGTTCCTTCCTGATTTCTGAGGCAGTGCGAGGCGAAGGTGGAAAGTTACTACTGCCGGACGGAACTCCGTTTATGCAACAATACGACAAAAGACTTGATTTAGCCACGCGTGATGTAGTTGCACGAGCGATCGATAGCGAGATGAAACGGTTAGGTTTAGAGTGTGTTTACCTTGACATTAGCCATCGTGAGAAACATGTGTTGCAAAAACGCTTCCCCATGATCTTCGAAAAGTTACTTGAACTAGGCATCGATATGGCAGTTGAACCAATTCCCGTCGTTCCTGCCGCACATTACACTTGTGGAGGAGTACTGGTAAACCAACACGGTGCGACTGACGTATTCGGTTTATATGCGGTCGGCGAAACTGCTTGTACCGGACTGCACGGAGCCAACCGTCTAGCAAGTAACTCTCTATTAGAATGCCTTGTTTATGCAAGGGCTGTAGCGCGTCACATACTAGAAAATTTTCAAAACTTCAGCACTACTGAGGTTCAAGTCCCTGACTGGGATGAAAGTCTAGTCGTCGATTCTGATGAAGATGTTGTACTTACACATAACTGGGGAGAACTACGTGGAATCATGTGGAACTACGTCGGCATCGCCCGCACCGACAAACGGCTCGAACGTGCGGCTAGACGAATTGAATTACTTAAACAAGAAATTATCGAATACTATGCTAACTATCGAGTCAATCCAGATTTACTTGAACTGCGAAATCTTATCCTTGTCGCCGATCTGATAGTAAAATGCGCACGTTGGCGTAAAGAAAGCCGCGGTCTACACTTTACGCTCGACTACCCACAAAAAAACGTTCAAGCAGTTCCTAGCGTGGTAAAACTTTCTCAGGGAACAAGAGATGTCTTCGAAAACAGTTCAACTTTCCAATCAGAGACTTGATTGCTGCTGACGATACTGCACGATCAGTTCAATGATCTGTTGGAATTCCGGTCGGCGCTGGGGATGTTGCATTAATTCGTGCAATTCAACATCTTCGAGGTTTAGTAATCGTTCAACGAGTTGTCGTTGCGCATTTGATAGGAATTCAAAGCGATTTTCAATAAACGGAACCAGGAGTAAATCTAATTCAAGCATTCCGCGCCGAGACCGGTATAGAATACGACGCTTCTCATCGTTGATGTTGTTGGAATCTTTTCCCATAGGACGATAGTTTATCGATGTTGATTGAATTAACCATTGAAGGACCCGACGCCGTATCTTTCTTGCAAGGATACGTAACCAACGATCTCTCGTCGATTCAACCAGAGGTTGGCCAGCCCATGGCGATTACCAATATTCAAGGCCGTGTGATTGCAAATGGCTGGAGTTATGGTAGAACAGATCGAGTGAATCTCGTCATTCATCCAACAGTCGAACACACTGTACGCGAACACTTGAACAATTACATGGTATTTGCAAAATCCACAATTCTTGACACTACTGCAGTTGTCTATCTATTTGAGACACCCGTAGAAGGCGGTATCAACTTGACACCGCTAAATTGGTATCTACATACGAAACCCAATAGTGCAAACAACTTGGATGAAATGTGCGTCACAGCAGAATTCCCCATCATTACTGAACCAACTAGCGGGCAATTCCTACCCCAAATGCTAGCGTTAACGGATTTCGGAACAGTGAGTTTCTCAAAGGGGTGTTACCTTGGACAAGAAATCGTGGCGCGCGCTGAACATCGAGGTGCAGTCAAACGAAAACTAAAATCCATTAGTATGACCGACGATTTAGCTCCCATCGGTACACAAATTCGTGATCAAGATGGTAAGAAATGTACCGTGATCACTCGATTTCAAAATCAAGCACTCGTCGTCGGGCAAATCTAATTTGTATACAGTTGCCAAACAACTTAAATTTTTGAAGAAATCAGCAACAGAATGAACCAACTTTTAGAACTTGTCCCCGGAATCGCTTTTTTTGTCGTTTACTTTCTTCCGGAAAGTATCGCGCCATTCCTAAATTCCGACAACCGGATTTATTGGGCGACCGTTGCTTTGATGGTGGCTGTTGGTTTACAGTTCATTCTCTTCTTGATCCTGAAACGACCCATTACCAAAATGATGTGGTTCATCTTAATCGTCGCGGGTGTACTCGGAACCATGACCGTGGCTTTACGAAATCCATTGTTCATTATGTGGCGACCAACAGTTACTTCATGGTTAATGAGTGCCATTTTCTTATTCAGTTATTACGTCGGTAAAACTAATGTGTTGAAATGGCTACTAGGCGATCAGGTTCGTCTTCCCGACCGACTATGGCGCCAACAGACTTTGGTGTTGGGATATGGACTACTCGCTTCGGGCACGGTTAATATTTTTGTTGCTTACTCGTTTTCCGAACAAACTTGGGTCACCTATAAAGTTTATGCGTTATTTGTCTGGCCTGTCTTGTTTGCGATCGTGTTAGTGATTATTAATCTAATCGAACATCGTAAAAACCGCGCGCAACGGACTCTTTAAACTCTCACTTTATGTCTCAACCTGTCCTTTCTGTAAACGTTAACAAGATCGCTTGGCTGCGCAATGCTCGTGATGGCAACGTACCGAATCTACTGGATTGCTGTGAACAGATCATTAAATCTGGCGCGAAGAGTATTACCATTCATCCGCGGCCGGATGAACGACACATCCGAACTGCAGACGTTTACGAAATTGCTCGATTCCTCAAAGTTGAACCCGAAGTTGAATTTAACATTGAAGGTAACCCTCTGGAACCCGCTAACCCAGACTCAGATTACCCAGGTTTTAAAGAATTGGTTTTGGACGTGTTACCGACCCAAGTTACCCTTGTTCCAGATGCCAACGATCAACTGACCTCCGACCATGGTTGGAATTTATCCAATACTAAGAATTTCACGGATGTATGTACCTACGTGCGAGAATTCCAAAGTAAGGGCTGTAGAACAAGTATATTTCTGGACCCAGACCTAGAACAGTGTAAGTTAGTAGCCAAGACAAAAGCAGCACGGATTGAGTTGTTTACCGGTCCATGGGCTGAACTGGTGAATAGCAAAGAATCAACAAACGGCGAGTCCGATATGCTTTTATCAGCGTACCGAGAAGTCGCCTTAAAAGTGCGTGAGCATGGTTTACAAGTGAACGCGGGTCATGATCTCAATCTCCACAACCTCGAGACTTTTTGTAGCACGGTCCCGGTAGATGAAGTGTCCATTGGACATGCACTAATTGCTGATGCGCTCGACATGGGATTATCGAACGCAGTGAAAGCCTACTTGCAAATTCTTGAAGAAATTGAATGTGTCTGAACACTCTACGGTTTACAATTTTTAGTTCAAAATAACCAATGAGGTATGAATTCCTATGTTTCCACTGTATCGCAGTGTACTGCTTATTATGTCGTTTTTACTTGGTCTGAGCCTGGTCGGTCAAGCCAACAAAGTCGAACTCAATGTCGGCGACGAAGCACCAGAGTTTACTTTATCTGGAAGTGACGGCGAAGAGTACACATTGTCCGAATTACTCAAACAAGGACCGGTCGTCCTTGTTTGGTTTCCGAAAGCCGATACCCCAGGATGTACCGCACAATGCAAAGATATTACAAGTAACGGTCGTTTGATTCGCGAGTATAACGTTAGCTACTTTATGATCAGCGTGGACACACCAGAAGATAACCAAAAGTTTGCCGAGAAGTACAACGCTGATTTTCCAATATTGTCTGATGCAGACAAATCAGTTGCAAAGCAATACGGTGTGCTATCCGCGCACGGTTGGCCAGCGCGTCACACGTTTTACATTGGTAAAGATGGGAAGATCTTAGAAATTGATCGGAAGGTGAAAACGAAAACTGCAGCCGCCGATATGGCTGCGATTCTCGCAGAATTAGAAATAGAAAAGATTGACACTGAAATCTCAGAAACTCCTGAAACATAGTATCGTGGTAATGGTGGAGGCGGCGGGAGTCGAACCCGCGTCCGCCGGCTATCCATCTTCGGCTCTACATGCTTAGTCTTATCTTCAAGTTTAACATTACAACTACCGGATAAAACTCGGTACCGTAATGCGAGTCCGAAATAATTTAGTAGTGCAGGATCGGACAATCCTTCAATACGATCCTATTAAGATGATTCTCCCTACTCTACATAGGCACTCAAGTAGGCAGAACTAGCTGCTATTTAAGCAGCTAGAGCGTAGTTGTCGTTATTGGCAACTATTTAAGAATTGAGGTAATTGATTTACGAGAGCTACTTCTCTCTCGGCATGCACCTGAGACTTCATCTCCGTCGTCGAATCCAAATCGCCCCCTTACTAACCCGATGTTCAACAAAAACTTAAGGTGTTGTTCAACGTATATTTTAAATGAAAGGTCGTGATCAAGAGTTTGTAAGCAATGATCTGTGTCGAAAATTTTGTTCAATACACGAGAAAGACTGTTGATCAACATTAATTGTTTTATCGAAAACTTTGATTGCACAGTGCTAGGAATGCGCGCCCTTATCGTACCACTTCGGAAAGATAATCTTTAACTCAACCTAATAAATTTCGTTTAGGAACGTCGGTTTTGTAACATCTTGTCTGCTTTACTGATTTTGTTACCTAATGGTATCCCTAGATCCGTTACTAGAACTTACTTTCCAGGTAAACGTCAAGTTCAACCTCATCTTGACTGAGGTCAACCTGTATAGAAAGCGTTGTGAATTCGGGGTGCAAAACACGGATGTTGTATGTCCCTCTCGGTAAACCATCGATGCGATAGCTACCTCCTGCATCTACCGACGTAGTTAGTCCGTTAGCCAGTTGTCTGTCAGGTGGTCCTCCGGACAAAACCAGTTTAGCGCCTCGGACAGACCCGTCCGCTTGCACTTTTCCGTGTAGAGAACTTGAACCCATTTGCAATTCGACGTAGGTATCGTCCTGAATACTAATTTTTTCTGAGAATGCACGAGCGGGAACTTCAATCGTGTAGGTTCCTGGTAGAAGGGCATCAAAACGGTACGAACCATCTCTTTTAGTTAGTGTTCTTCCTAAGGGTAGATTGGAGTTCTCTGGACGGGCGATGATTTCGTGTTCAGTTAAACCTTGTTTCCCTATGAACACCTTCCCTGAAAGCGATAAATTTCCTGAAAAGTTAACGTCGAAAGGAATCTCTTGTGCAACCCCCATATCGATCGTTCCTTTAATTTCTCGGCCAAAACTAGTTCGAAAACTAACATCATGTTGTCCTTGGCTTACGCCAAACAACTCATAGAATCCGTCTTCATAAATTCGTTTACTAGCACGATCCACCCAAACTATTACCGATTCATCTTCGAGCAGTCCATCAATATATCCATACACTCGCCCGACAATATCAATAACAAGCTGGAGATTTTCGACAACCTCGCCAACTTTAGTTTCTACTTCTAGAGTCTGCGAGCGGCCAGATTCTGCGACGGCTTGATAATGGTGTAATCCCGCACCGACAAAAAACTGGAATGACCCGTCATCGGTACGGATCGAACCGCTAGACGTGTATATCTGAGCAGGCACCGGCTCACCTTGCATTGATACCACCTGTCCCCTAATGGACCCAATCGTATCGAGGCTGATCACCACCACTTCTTCGATGTCATTTATCGTAATTTGACTACTGTCCCATCCTTGAGCACTAATTAATATTTGACTTCCTCGAAGCGGAAAACCATCCAGTTCAAACTCTCCATCTGCGTTTGCGGTCGTTGTCACATTGTTGGCATTCCATCGACGAATCCAATTGGCATGTCGATCTATACTTGAACCTTGAGAACCACCATCGATACGACGTATTACAGCACCCCCAATTGGGACACCATTCGCCCGACTCACAACACGTCCTTGCAATGTATAACCTCGGTCTAACTCGATTGTTCCTAAGTCAAACTCTTCTTGTTTTCTAAGAATATTCGTGTCGGTCGTTGCCCAATACTGATATCCTGGAGCATCAATCGATATTGCTCCTGACCACTCTCCAATTTCATGCTCAAAATATCCATCTGGAGTATCGAATTCTGTGATCACCGAACCGGCGTGTAGGCTGAATTTAGACACAGGTTTACCAGTTACACGATCTTGAACGTTTCCATAAACGCGCACCCAACTCTGAACCGTAAGCTGAATATTTTCATGAGGTGCATTCACCTCAATCGGCCAAGACTTTCGTCCGTCGGGGACACGTGCGCTAAGTTCTACTACTCCATCTTCTGGAAATGGACCAATCGTAAATTCAAGATCTTTATCAAATTTGGTAAAGATTTCTTCCAGTTGGTCGCTCGGCGTTAACGACAGAACATCAATCTCTCCTCGTAAGTTTGGTCTGTCAGAGACCACATTGGAATACTCAACAATTCGACCAGTCACAAAAACCGCTTTGTCGAGCAAGATTGGTAGTTCAGTAGTTTCTTTTTGATCGGGAAAATCGATCAATTCTTCGGCCAACATATAACCTGGTGAACTTATCAAAACGGTGTGCTCACCAACAGGTAAACCTTGCATCGAAAACGTACCATTTTGTCCTATATCCCAATAAAATATAGTTGCCTCATTGGGAAGAGGCAAATCCAATTCTTTGTCGAAACGAAGCGATACTTCACCTTGAGTGACGAATACTCCGTCTTTTCTATACATTACACTACCATTAACGGAATTCCCCGTCGAGAATTTAATCTTTAGTCCACTTTCAAAGTCCAAATGGGATAGGTCTTGGATTATCGGTAGAGCATCCCGTTTAAGGACTACTACCGTCGCACTTGTTGTGACTTCTGAAACTTCAAGGGAGTTTGCACAGGACTCGATAATCGACCATTCAACACTATTGCCGGTGTTTTCTTCGTCAGAAACACCAATCCACACAGGCTGATTGTCGCAACCCTCTGTAAAAGATATTTTCAGAGATTCCAGCCCACTTGGAGAAATTGATGTAGGGTATACCAAAATGAACAGAAACCACAATATGGATTTAGGATTCATTTCCCACCGATACCATCAATAAACTCCGAAACTTTGTGTAAACCAAATACACAATAAATCTTAGAAACGGATTGGTCAAACAGTGTAGTAATTCTACATTTCTCCTAAAAACCTGACTTTACCGAAGGAAAAATCCAAAACTAACTGATGTTTTATCCAAAATCCAGTAATTTTGATGAATATTAAGTTAAAATTCGCGATGAATCGTCGAGTTTGGTTTTTTCTCTATTTCACTATTAGACTACCAAAACGCGGAAGCTGGTGGTTTATGATGGCAGGTAGCAACGGACATGCGCCGCAAGCCCGATTTCGACAAAACGGCGTTGCCTCCAGTGGGTTTAGAAATGATTGAAAAGTTCCTTACCTCGACTACAAAAATGTTCCCAGATGAGCAACCGTGACAGATACAGTGTGCGTATTCCGTAAGGTTCAGACCATAGCGCCGATTTGGACACGGTAATGGGAGTACCAACTAATTCATCTTTATGTGATCTTCTAGTTTCAGCTTGGTAAGACTTCCACATCACTATGCTCAGCGGGTTAGATCCACTTACCGTTAGCTAATCCTCGTTGAGCTTTTGTTTCGAACTCAAGCATCAGATTAGGGACAGGTACCGTATAGTCTAAAGGATCTGAAGAGCAAAATCTTGCCAAATCGGTCAAAATTGAAATCAGCAAGTCTGACAAATGGGCTAGTTTTCCTTCTCTTCTTTGCTCGCAAATATTCGCACTCTTCGACATCAATCAAAATTTATAGAAATGTAGAATTACTGAACTCCAATACCCGACTAGACATCAAGAATGTCTGACTCTTCTCTGGTAACGATCAGATCAACTTAGCACTATTCAATTCTGATTCCCAACCTTTACGCTAGATCAATCAACAATTGACTAACCAACTTTTTTTAACCAAAAAAGTCTACGATGCGTTTAACGAGACCATAAATAACGGTCGCAAAAGTGTTCTCCCAGGCGACATCGTTCAAAACTTTCGTGAAAAGAACGAACCAGTGGGAATCTGGTTAGTTATGCGTGAGTTAACCCGACTTGAAGAATTGGATCTAGTGCAGTTCGATCAAGAAACAGCAACTTGGACTCTAGGTCAGGAGAAAGATTTCTTCGAAGTGATTCGCAATCTTAAGTAGATTATTTGTTGCGATGAACGCAAGCACGCGTTAACTCTTTCACAAACCGCATTTCATACGGGATATTCTCTAAAGCTTCCATACAGTGGTCGAAATAATGATTGGCTCTGTTGCGCGCCTCGTCAACACCAAACACAGCGACCGCATTTTTCTTTCCGGCGACTGCATCAGCACCTGCTGGTTTTCCTATATCACTGGAGGATTCAGTGTGATCGAGTAAATCGTCGGTAATCTGAAACGCTAACCCCAGATCATTACCGAACTGACTCAATAAATTGAAATTTGCGGAACCGTGTTTGATTCCTGCCATTACAGCCCCCATCTCAATGCTAGCACGGAACAACGCCGCTGTCTTAGCTTCACACAACAACACATAATCTCGTTCAGAAAACTCTAGTTGTTGTTCCAATTCCATGTCCATTGCTTGGCCACCGACCATTTGCCGCCAGCCCGAGGCATCACCTAGCAAGTACAAACATTGGACACGTTGAGAATCTGAAATCTGCTGATCCTGCGCAATGGTCGTAAAGGCTAGTGTCTGTAAGGCGTCTCCGACGAGAATCGCAGTCGTGCTACCAAATTTCGCATGACAACTCGGTTTACCACGGCGTAAATCCGAGTTATCCATTTCCGGCAAGTCGTCGTGCACCAATGAATAAGCGTGGATTAGTTCTACGGCGACAGCTGGAGTCAAAGCACGCGCCGATTCTCCTCCTAAATCGCTGGTGGTCCCGCAAACCAAAATTCCACGCAAACGCTTTCCACCGCCAAGAACAGCGTAACGCATTGCGGCAACGAGTTCAGTCGAATGGGGAGAATTCAAATCCATGACGGACCCGAGACGTTCCTCTATCTGGGAACGAAATGTAGCAAGTTGATTCACACGAGTCGTCAGAGTTGACGATTAATTAGTTGTCCGTGTCCAGGTTCATTTCTTGCATGAGCTTGTTCACGCGAACCTCAGCTTGTGTCAGTGATTCCTGGCACTTTCTAACAATTTTTACACCTTTTTCAAACGCTTTGAGCGACTGTTCAAGTGTCAAATCTCCACTTTCCATTTCTTTGACCAGTTTCTCAAGCATTTGCATGTTCTCTTCAAAATTAATGTTTGTTTGGTCGTTTTCAGTATTTTTGTTTGTCAATCTGAATCCTCAAGTATTGAAGTACGTCAATATTATCCAAAGTCCATGTGCTAACACACAAGTTACTCCTCCTGCGACAAGGTCATCCAACGCGATTCCAATCGAACCTTTAACGTTTCGATCGATCCAACTGATCGGCCAAGGTTTCACAATGTCGAAAAATCGAAAACCTACAAATACCGCTAGCATCAGCAACCAGACTGGTGGTAACAGTAAACACGCGACCCACATCCCAAGAATTTCGTCGATTACGATGAATGGAAAATCTTGCTCCCCATATCGCCGGGTGAATAGTCCCAAAATTGCAACAGTAAAGAAGCAAAACACAACCACAACTAGGATTTGTACCCACGCACTCTGTCCACTTAAAAAGACCCACCAAATGAATAGTGCGACTATTGAGGCTAAAGTACCTGGTGCCCAAGGAAACCAACCCATCCCAAACCCAGTCGCGCATAACACTATGGGGTTCCTAAAGGTATCGCGCTTTAGTTGCTCGACTCGTGTTGCAGTCATCGTGTCATGCCACCGAGAATCTCACTAGAAGTGCGAGTACCCACTGACCGGAAAAATCTCTTGTCCGTTATCGAAAAATTTCACCCCTCTCGTTGACGTGATTTCGCCGATACAACGACATTCGGTATTAGTCTCAGACGCGTTTTGTTCCAATTTTGTTCGCTTCGCTTTCGGTAGCGTAAACAGTAATTCATAACTATCGTCACAACCTAGTGTGTGTGCTTTATGGCGCCGATCCCACATATTAACCTGCTCGACGTCAATACGAGCACCTAAATTTGAAGATCGAATCATGTGCTCTAGTTCGGTTTGGAGACCATCGCTTATATCAGTCATAGCTGTGACATACGAACGTATTTTCTCAACAAACTCAATTCTGACTCGGGGCAAAAAGTAGGCTGCCATGAAACAGTTGTCGCGCTTTTGCAACAATTCTTCAAGTGGTTTTGGCTGCCAGTCTACATTCGCAGAAATTGCCAATTTTGTTGCGCCTAATGTGCCGGTTAACCATATGTCATCACCGTTACACACAGTATCTCGTCGGACATAAGTGCTGTCGGGAACCAATCCGATCGCCGAAACAGTCGCACTTTTATTTCCACAAGCCATGTTTCCACCAATGATGCGAGTGTTCGTTTCCGCACAACAGGTTCGAACTCCTTTGACGAACTCAAATACCCAATCTTGCGAATTGGTTTCAACTGTTAAAGCTACGGTAACGTAACAAGGTCGAGCAGACATTGCAACAACATCCGACAACGTCGCTGCGATACAACGGTAACCCACGAGATCTCCGGGCGTATCCTCTGAGAAGTGTCGGTCTACAACAAAAGTATCGGTAGTTACCACGATATTGTCAGTAGTATTCCATTGCACCACCGCAGCGTCGTCCCCTGGCCCGACCATAACAGTCTCGCCCTGTGTTTGTTCTCCCAGGTCAGCGATAATTTGGTGGATCAGTTCAGTTTCATTCATCAACTTGCACCGAGAAATTTTTAGCCACCGTGTCAAGTACCGCATTGATGTAGCGAAAACTATTTTGTGCACCGAAGTCTTTCGCCAAGCGAACCCACTCTGAAATCGCTACGTTGTTTGGAACGTCTGGACGATTCATTAACTCATAGCACCCGGCGCGAAGACAACCTCGTTCGATAACCGTAAGTTCTACTACCGGGCGATCAAGGTATGGTTCAAAAACTCCGTCTAATTCATGAACGTGGTCGATAATTCCGCTGAGACAGTCGTCGAAAAACTCCTGGTCAGCATTGTCCAATGAACCTTCGGTTTTGACAAATTCTTGAATTGTTGAAAGACTAGGTTGGGCGAGTTCCCACTGATACAGCGCTTGCAATAGCACTCGTCGACTCTGTCTTCTTTGACGGGGCGAGTATCGCTTGCTTTTAATCACTTACGTGGTTTTCCTTCACAATTACCAGTTTCATGTCGTCGCCTAGTTGGGAAACCGATTGCACTTTTCCTCCTATAGAGTCACAAAGTTTCTGAATTCTCAAATCAGCTAGCGGTAGTGCTGTCGATCCCAAAATTTTTGGCGCGATATAGACAACAAGTTCATCCCATAAATTCGTCTTCAGATAGGCCCCGGTTATTTTTGAACCAGCTTCAACTAGGATTTCGTTCACTCCTTCGTCGGCCAGCCGTCGGTGTACCTCGTCAAGCTGTGCTGTACGATGCTCATGTTCCCATCGGTAAACCTTCTCCGGTGTGCTAGCTTTACTATTGCAAACCACTATCACGTCCCCCGGTTGTTGCAAAATTTCAGCCTGAGGCGATAACCTTCCATTTGTATCCAAAATAACCCGTAGAGGTTGAATATCCAGTTTATACGGGGCACGAACATTTAACTTTGGATCGTCGTTCAGAACAGTACCGATACCAGTAACGATAGCACCGCTTCGTGCACGCAAATGCATTACATCAGCGCGCGCTTGTGGACCGGTAATCCATTGACTATCACCGTCAGCCATAGCTATTCGACCATCGACCGAAGTCGCCACTTTCACTCTTATGTAAGGACTTCCTGTTTCCATGCGTTTGAAATATCCGCAGTTAATGTCTCTGGCTTCAGGTATCTCGACTAAATCTACTACAATTCCTGCATCTCTCAACGTGGCAATACCGTTACCGTTCACAGCTGGATTCGAATCGATGGAACCAATCACGACTTGACTAACTTGAGCATCAATGAGTGCTTGGGTACAGGGGGGAGTGCGACCGTGAATTGAACATGGTTCCAGACTGCAATATACGACCGCGTCCTTAGGCGATTCAACCGAATCTTTGAATGCCTCAATCTCAGCATGATTTTGACCCACCTGAGCATGAAACCCCCTACCGATTACCCGTTGATCTTTAACAATCAAGCAACCAACTCTTGGATTTGTTCGAGTTACTGTCGACAAACCTCGGGCGGCTAATCGAACGGTGGCAAGCAAGTAAAGCTTATTTTGAGAAGCGTTCAATAGACGGCAACTAGATCAAGAAGAAAGTTTATACTATTTGAAGAATTAACTTGTATTGCTTCATGACGGACGAAATTTGAGCGTAACCTCAGGAACACTTGAATTCGAAGTTCATCCAGAAGAACTCTGACGTAACAGAGTATCGATTCCCAAAGGAAAAGGAGTTACTTACTCCGAGTAACTCAATTCCGAAAAAATTCTGGTTACCTAATTGCCTCCGGGTTTTAAGGAGAATAAACGGGAAACTTTTGGCAAAGCTCGCGTACTTTCAACTTTACCGATCCGATCATATTGTCGTTCTCAATATCGTCCAAAATATCGCACATCCAATGCGAGAGTGCGGTACATTCTTCAGTCCTAAACCCTCGTCTCGTTACAGCTGGTGAACCGATCCGTAACCCACTCGTCACAAATGGCGACCGCGGATCGCCAGGTACAGTGTTCTTGTTCACTGTGATGTTAGCACGACTCAGCGCAGCATCGGCATCTTTGCCGGTGATCTCGCGTGCAATGAGATCTACCAACACAAGATGGTTATCAGTACCGCCCGACACCACTTTATAACCTCGTTCGAGAAATACGTCAGACATCGATCGCGCATTGTCAACAATGTGCTCTTGATATTCGCGAAATTCACTCGATAGCGCTTCTTTAAAACACACGGCTTTTGCGGCAATGACATGCATCAAGGGGCCACCTTGAGTCCCTGGAAACAGCGCAGAATTTAACTTTTTCTCTATTTCCAGATTTTCTCTGGCTAAGATAAGCCCACCACGTGGTCCAGCGAGAGTCTTATGGGTGGTCGTTGTTACCACATCAGCGAAAGGGACCGGATTAGGGTACAAACCAGCAGCAACTAATCCAGCAACGTGCGCCATATCCACCAACAAGTAGGCATCAACTTCATCGGCAATCTCACGGAACTTTTGCCAGTCCAATTTCCTGCTGTAGGCAGAAAAACCCCCGATAATGAGCCGTGGTCTATGTTCTTCGGCGATTCGTCGTAGCTCATCGTAATCGACTAAACCATCTTCAAGACTTACTCCATATTGAACCGCGCGATACAACCTGCCCGAGAAATTGACTGGTGAGCCATGCGTCAGATGACCACCTTCTGACAAACTCATTCCTAACACGACGTCGTTTGGTTGTAGTAAGGCTAAATAAGCTGACGCGTTAGCTTGACTACCTGAATGAGGTTGCACGTTAGCATAGTCTGCGGCAAACAATTGCTTCGCTCGATCAATTGCTAGTTGTTCAACTTCGTCAACATGTTCACAACCACCGTAATATCTTTTTGCGGGGTAGCCTTCGGCATACTTATTGGTCATGACACTGCCTTGCGCTTCAAGGACTGCAGGCGATACGTAATTTTCAGAAGCAATCAGTTCGACATGTTCCTCTTGTCGACGTTTTTCGGCTTCAATCGCTGACCAAACCAGCGGATCGAAGGATTGTAGAGAGAGATTCGGAAAGACCATAAATTTAAAGTCGATCGATAGTTATGATTGATTCACGACGTCTTAAAAAAGTTCGAATAGGCCTTTCCGATGGAAGAAAGGCATACGTCTGACCTTCTGTAGATCAGTATTCAAACAGATCTTAAAACACCACTCTCAGCATCGTTTCACTGGAAAGTGGTTATGTGTTTTGGGGCGAAGAGAATTTACTCTTCTGAATCGGCGTCCTCTGCCTCTGCATCGTCGTCGTCAGAATCGTCGTCCATACCCATCATTGCTAATGTTTGATCAAAACCGTATTCGGTGATTTCGTCTGCCGAAAGCATGTCATTGTCGTCCTCGTCATATTCGTCAAAGACTGCTGTTATCGCTTTATCGAACTCGGCTACCTTTGTTTCGTTTTCGGCGTCGTCAGCGACATCAACGGATTTCTGCAAAATATCTGGCAATTCTGGGGCTGGCGCGCCTGGCATACCTGAAAACTGTGCCATCATCTCCGCCATGTCTTTGGCTTGCGAATTTATCATTTCTTTAAATTCGTCCTTATTCAGTTCACCGTCTTCATTTTTATCCCAAGCCTTCATTTCTCGCTCGGTTTCTTGTTTCATCATAGGCTTTTGTGCTTCCATCATTTGCTTCATCTCAGCGGGTGAGGGCATTTGCATACCGCCCATCGCAGATATTGCTTGACCTTGGGCGTACGCGAACGAACCCAAAACAACGATTGCAAGCAGACCTAGTAATAATTTTCGAATTTTCATAACTTTTCCTGTAACTGTTAAAAATTTAGAAGGCTGGCTTCAAACCAGCCACACCTGAATTTATTGCGCGAGTGAACTTCAAAGAATGCTCGCACATTTAAATGAGTTTCTCAGACATAACGTGTCAGAACACTCTCATATATTTTAACGCCTTCAATACTTGGCCAATGATGAAAATGTCCAAGTGTTTGAACTCAGCGAATCTGTCTATCACCATATGAGGGGGAGATTACGGTTTTTCGGTTGAATCAACTCCACTTTTTCCACCATCTAGGTTCAGATTAGTTTCGTCTATTTCATCAATCAGGAATGAACAGGAACTGATTGTGTACCCCACTAGTTCGTACAAAGACAGACTACTCCTCGCTGTTTGCGTCTTCTGCCCCTTCGGTCTCGTCGTCAGATTCGTCTTCCAAACCCATCATTGCTAAAGCGAAATCGAAACGCCACTCTGTAAGTTCATCCGCAGAAAGCATATCATTTTCATCTGCGTCATAGTTGTCAATGAAAGCTTCCAATGCTTTGTCAAACTCGTCTGCTTTTATTTTGTTTTCGGTGTCTTCGGCGGCATCGATAGCTTTCTGATATATATCAGGTAATACGTCTGACATTGAAATAGTTGTAAACTGCTCCATCCCATCTGCCATCTCTTTGGCAGCCGAGTTTATCATTTCCCTACATTCTTCAATGTTTAACTCGCCGTCTTGATTTTTGTCCACAGCCTTGATGTCTTGCTCGCTTTTTTGTTTCATCGTTGGTCTCGTCGTTTCCAACATCTGCTTCAGTTCATCTGGTGAAAAGGTTGGTAGAGGCATCGTCGTCGATTGACCTTGTGCGTTCAAAAGAGCTCCAATGAGAACTGTCGAACACAGACCTAGTAAGAGTTGTCGTAATTTCATAACTAATCCATCGTGAAAATAACAATTGAGAATTGAACCATAAGTCGGTTCGGACTTTTTACTAATCGAAACAATGAAACGCTTCGTAGTTTCATAGTTACCCGAAAAACACTTCCATCAAATTTCATCGAAGAAGTTGATTCTATTTTAACGTGGGGTAGAGAGCTGTCGTAGTGCTAGTCAAAACTTTCAAACAGCTAATCCTACTCTCCACTTTGAAATTGTTAGAGTACAACCCGACGAGAATGGTTTTCCTCAATCTGTGTCGCCGAGCTATTGCTCTTCTCCGTGAGTTTTCTCGTTGCCATCCTCTTGATTCTCAACCGTAAAATCCATAATTACCAACATTTGATCAATGTTATACTCCACTAATTCATCCAGATCAAGGTTATCAGATTGATCGCTATCATAATCCGTAAACGTAGCTTTCAGTCCTTTGGTGAACTCTTCTTCCTTGGCCTCGTCTTCCGCTGCCAACAAAGATTTTTTCAGAAGGTCCGGTAATTCCACGGTTTGCCGTTCGTCAGAATCAGTCGACTTAAACTGCCAATTTGGTCCTGAAAATTCTACGGCCTGCGAATCTATCCAATCCCTAAACTCCGCTAAACTGAACTTGCTGTCGTCATTTTTGTCGAATCTAGGTAGTTCATGCTTAATGAGGCTCTCCTTGACCATAGGACCACTTTGTTTGATCTGGTAAAGAATTGCTTGCTTCATCATTTCTGGTGTCGGCTTTTCAATGGAATTAGGGGATATTGCTTGTTCCTGTGCATACGAGAAAATGCTTAGCACTACGGTTAAAGTTGACACGAGAGTTAGTCGTCGTATTTTCATGAGATTGTTCTCAGTTTCATACTCACAAAGTCGAACTTCTCTTTAGCAGACTACCTAAGTTACCCATCGGCAACTGACAGATCGAAAAGTGCTAGTGATCGTTCTCTCTAAAAAAACACGACAGAGCGAATTGATTCGCCAGCATGCATTAAGTCGAAGGCGACGTTAATCTCTTCCAACGGCATCGTATGCGTGATTAAATCGTCAATGTTGATCTTACCGTCCATATACCAGTCCACAATCTTTGGTACATGAGTTCGGCCTTTAGCACCACCAAACGCCGTCCCCCGCCAGACTCGACCTGTTACTAATTGAAACGGTCGGGTACTAATTTCTTGTCCGGCTCCAGCCACACCAATGATCACACTTTCACCCCAGCCTTTATGGCAACACTCCAAGGCTTGGCGCATCACATCCACGTTTCCAATACATTCAAACGAATAATCGACTCCGCCATCAGTCATATCAATGATTTCTTCTACCACGTTTGCAGAGGAATTGGGATTGATAAAGTCAGTCATACCAAACTTCTCCGCGAGAGGTTGTTTCTTTGGATTGAGATCAATTCCAATAATTCGATCAGCACCGACTAATCGCGCTCCTTGAATGACATTGAGACCAATGCCCCCTAGTCCAAAAACTGCAACCGTCGAACCGGGTTCTACTTTAGCGGTATTGATTATCGCGCCGATCCCAGTGGTTACACCACAACCGATATAACACACTTTGTCAAAGGGTGCATCTTTGCGGATTTTCGCTACGGCAATTTCAGGTAGAACCGTGTAATTTGAAAACGTCGACGTGCCCATATAGTGGTAGAGATCAGTTTCTCCGATAGAAAAACGCGAGGTTCCATCCGGCATGAGACCTTTACCTTGCGTGGCGCGAATTGCCCCACACAAATTCGTTTTTCCTGATAGACAAAACTTACATTTACGACATTCAGGAGTGTAAAGCGGGATAACGTGATCACCGGGAGCAACGCTAGACACGCCGGCGCCCACTTCAACCACGACACCAGCCCCTTCGTGTCCTAAAACTGTCGGAAAAAGTCCTTCAGGATCTGAACCAGACAGCGTATATTCATCGGTGTGGCATACGCCAGTGGCATGAATCTGAACGAGTACTTCGCCTTCGCGTGGGCCTGCAAGATTAACAGTATCAACCTGAAGTGGTTTACCAGCTTCGTAAGCTATCGCGGCACGTGTTTCCATAAGATACTCCTGCAAATATCCAAACTACTGTTACAACAATTTTGTTTTTTGAACAATTCGGTTCTGATCAATTCTAACCTGAACGAGATTAATATCGATAAGCGTCCGGCTTAAACGGACCAGATACATCTACGTCGATGTATGAAGCTTGTTCCGGCGTCAAAGTGGTGATCGTTCCACCAAAACCTTCCACCATCAGTCGCGCCACTTCTTCGTCTAACTTACGTGGTAGTACTTCTATCCCAACCGGCGCTCGTTGATTTTTCGGTTGATCTGCCCATTTCTGTTCAAACATGTGAATTTGTGCAAGTACTTGGTTTGCGAACGATCCATCCATTACACGAGAAGGATGCCCCATCGCATTGCCTAAGTTAACTAATCGTCCCTCGGATAGCAACAGAATGAAATCCTCCGGATCTTCACTTCGAAAGATCTGATGAACCTGGTCTTTAACTCTATACCAGGTCCAGTGCTCACGCAAAAATGCCGTATCGATCTCATTGTCAAAGTGTCCAATATTACAAACCACGCAGCTGGGTTTGAGATGTTGTAGCATCGCACTGTCGCAGACTCGTACATTACCCGTACACGTTACTAATACATCCGTATCAGCAAGCAGTCGCTTATCCAAATCATTTGAGTTACCGGTGTTTTCACCGTCTAGATAGGGGGATACGACTTCATAGCCGTCCATACACGCTTGCATTGCACACAAAGGATCTACTTCAACAACTCGTACAATCATCGATTCTTGACGAAGACTAGCAGCCGACCCTTTGCCGACGTCGCCGTATCCAATTACAAGTGCCCGTTTACCTGCTAACAACATATCAGTGGCGCGCTTAATAGCATCATTGAGACTATGCCGACAACCGTACCTGTTATCGTTTTTACTCTTCGATACTGCGGCATTGACATCAAGTGCTGGAACTTGTAGTTGGTTTGAGTTCAACATATTCCATAATCGGTGAACACCGGTAGTTGTTTCTTCACTAATTCCGTGGATGTTTTCCAACATTTCTGGGTACTTATCGTGAATCATCGCGGTCAAATCTCCACCATCGTCAAGTAGGAGATTAGCGTTCCATGGTTCACCATCTTTCAATATCGTTTGTTCTATACACCAGTTGTATTCTTCTTCGGTTTCGCCTTTCCACGCAAATACCGGTACCCCATCAGCAGCCATCGCTGCAGCTGCATGATCTTGTGTGGAGAACACATTACAAGACGACCATCGAACTTCAGCTCCTAAAGCGAGTAGTGTCTTAATCAATACTGCGGTTTGAATGGTCATGTGAATGCAACCGATAATGCGGGCGCCTTCTAACGGTTGGGAGGAGTGATACTTTTTACGTAATGCCACCAAGGCTGGCATTTCGGTTTCGGCAAGTTGGATCTCTCGATTTCCAAATTCTGCTAAAGATAGATCGGCTACACGAAAATCTGGCAATTCAACCTCCTTTCTTGGATTTCGATTTATTAGGCTAAAACCGTCAGTATTCCAACTGTTTTTAAGTTTATGTTGTCTGAAACGAGACAACCTCTCATGACTGCGATTTCTAGTTACCTACATCAAAAATAGTCCCAATCGGATTCAACTACACTAATAGAGTTGTGTCCCTCTCAAGACTACCGTGCTAATTGTACGTGAAGACAAAAATTGAAATACGAACAACGTACTCACAGTTCATCCCAGTTTCACTTCAGTTTATTGTGATTCAAGCGTCCGTTAAACAAACTCAAACTAGAAAATCATTGTTCCGCTAGTAAAAAAATGAACTTTACGAAAGTAGCGTGTTGGAAAGGGCAAACCTAAAGTTAAAAGCAAACTCCGAAAGCCATATAGATTAAGGAATGTGTGTATAAATTGATTGAGGCAATAAATTTGAAAAAAATTTAGTCGATCAAGTCAAGATTGGAGTCAATTGACTAAGGGAGAGGAATTTCGCGGCGCTTTGGCGTCTTGATCTTGCTCTTTTCACCAAAAAACAGCTAGCTTCCAGCGTCTCCTCGCCGTTCCGGCGTACTCCTCCCTCCCCATTAGGTCACGGCCAGCAGTTGCCGCCGAAATTGGTATAGATTCACTAGCGCCATCAGACGGCGTAAATGCCTCTCGTTGCGGGCTAATCCACGATACCGAACCTGCCGAAAACCAAACTGACATTTCAACACCCGAAAACAGTGCTCCACCCGCGCCC
>VXYV01000067.1 GCA_009845835.1 Gammaproteobacteria bacterium
GTATTAGATTTATACTCTCTCAATTCGGTTCATTTGATCACCTTTTCTAATTTAAGGTCGTATATTTGATATTTTTTGTCAAATATACGACAAAGTGTGACTGAAATATTCTCCAGAACCAGCTTCATCGAAAAATTCAACTTAGATTAACTTTCTTCCGTTCGTGGTTTTATTGGGAGCAATGGTAAACAATATGGTTTGAGTTCAAACGTTCTGTTGCCCCTAGGACGACACCGTTCAATGCATCCAGCGATTATAAATTTAGGATTGTCGCATCTGTGGGTACTTTAACTAGGTAGTATGCCTTATTCTTTGACAGAAAACCTATCGGTTCGACCATTACGAGAACTAAATAAGATTGAACTAAATTCTTAGAGCTACCTCGCGTTTTCGTGATCTCTTTCATTACTGATAGAATTTACTCTGAAACACAATAAACAACCTCCATTTCCATGCCAAAAACAAGTCGAGAATCTTTAGAGTTTGATGTCGTTATAGTAGGTGGTGGACCTTCCGGTTTAGCTACAGCAATTCGACTCATGCAACTCAATCAAGAAACCAATAGCGACATTTCCGTATGTCTCGTTGACAAGGGAAGTGAAATAGGTGCACACATACTTTCTGGTGCAATCATGTACCCACGCGCGTTGAACGAACTGATACCTGACTGGAAAGAACTCGATCTACCCCACTCGCTCGTACAATCCGATGAATTTCATGTATTGACAAACGACCATCAGTCTTTGAAACTACCTCCGTCTTTTATTCCACGGCCTAGTCGAAACCACGGAAATCTTATTGTTTCTTTGGGAAACGTATGTCGGTGGTTAGCCAAGCTTGCCGAAGATTTAGGTGTTATGATATTTCCGGGGTTTGCTGCTACAGATTTACTTTATGATGAAGCTAACGCTGTAATAGGTGTGAGAACGGGAGATCTCGGGATCGGTAAACATGGAAAACAGAAGTCTACGTTTGAGCCCGGAGTAGACATCTATGCGAAATACACGATTCTCGCGGAAGGTTGTCGAGGTCATCTTGGGAAACAGTTAATTCAAAAGTTTGAACTGGATGTCGAATCTTCTCCACAACATTATGCGATTGGTTTTAAAGAACTATGGGAAATTCCAGCAGAATCCCATGTCGAAGGGACGGTAGTACATACTATAGGTTGGCCCCTTGGATTTTCGTCGCAGTCTACCGGAGGTGGATTTCTATACCACAGTGAAAACGGACAAGTTTCATTGGGTTTGATCGTAGATTTATCTTACAGTAACCCACACCTCGACCCGTTTCAAGAATTCCAACGATGGAAACATCACCCCGTTGTGAAACAACATCTGTTGGATGGTAATCGAATCTCTTACGGTGCTCGAGCGATTACGAAGGGGGGTGTTAACTCACTACCTAATCTTTCGGTCAATGGTGCGACTTTGGTGGGAGACGACGCAGGTTTTTTGAATCCACTGAAAATAAAAGGAACTCACACAGCAATTAAGTCCGGTATGCTGTGCGCAGAATCGATCATAGATGAGCTCAAACGAAATCGTCAGCATACGACACTTGATTTAGAAAAACGTTTCAAAGAAACGTGGCTGTACGAGGAACTATATAAAGCGCGAAATACTACTCCGGTTTGGAACAAATTTGGTATGCTCTTCGGTTCAGCATGGTTGTTTTTGGAGCACAATGTGTTTTTCGGTAGTAATCCGTTTACCGCACGTTCGAATATTCCGGATCATGCCAAATTGCGATATTCGCAAATCTGTTCAAAAATCAATTACCCGAAACCCGATAACATAATTTCGTTCGATCTTCTTTCGAGTGTATATGCGTCGAACACCAACCATGAAGAGGATCAACCTTGTCACTTAAAACTGCAATACCACAGTATCCCGATCAAAGTCAATTTGAAAGATTACGACGAGCCAGCACAGCGATACTGTCCAGCAGGTGTATATGAAGTGGTAGAAGAAAACGGCGAACCTGTGTTTCGCATAAATGCGCAAAACTGTATTCACTGTAAAACTTGCGATATCAAAGACCCGTCGCAGAACATTAATTGGGTTCCACCAGAAGGTTCAGGAGGTCCAAACTACCCGAATATGTGATGGTAATCATATTTCGAAGCAATGTCTAACGGGACACTGTTCCAAGTTAACCGAAACTTTAAGGACGGATAAAAGTTATCCACCGATAAATTTCATAACAGTTGTCTCACCGGTAAATGCTAGTCGCTGTTTATCGGACATCGCTTGTCTTAACAAAGACTGCAATTCAACATGAGCAATTTCTTGACTTTTCTTCAAAAGTGGACGGATATCGTAGTTTTTGGTATTAGAAAGGCAACCAAACAACAAACCATTAGAAGATAACCTCAATCTCGAGCAGGTGCGACAGAAAGGAACCGATTCGTTGGCAATGATTCCAAATGTCCCTCGATTAGGGATCTCAAATCGAACCGACGTGGAGTCATACGCAGAATCTAGTTTACGAAACTCATACTTCTCACTGATCAAATCCAGTATCTCTGACATGCCGACAAACTCTAACTGGTATTCTTGATTGCGTTTAAGATGCCCCATATTCATGAGTTCTATATAGCGTAACTCGATGCCGCGATCAAGGCAATAGCCTAGTATAGGAACAAGTTGATCTAGATTTGCCCTGCGTAATGGTACAGTATTAACCTTCACTTTTAAGTTTTCTTTTAGTGCTAACTCAATACCGGTCAGTACACTCTGTAAGTCACCACTTCTAGCAATTTTTCGAAACTCGGTGGCATCAAGAGTGTCTAAGCTAACATTAATTCTGCTTAGTTTAGAATCGCGGATAACCGCCATTTTTTTTGCAAGAAACTGACCATTTGTTGTTACGGCGATGTCGTTTAAATCTAGTTGGTTTAAGGTTGCGAGTAAACCATCAAACTTTGTGGATATCAGTGGTTCCCCACCCGTAATCCTAAGTTTGTCAATCCCAGCAGCTTCGACGACCAGTCGTACGGCGAGATCTAGTTCACTAGCGGATAATTCGGCATTGAGTGGTTGAAGTTTTTTACCATCCGGTACACAATAGGTACACGCATAGTTACAGGCTGCAGTTAGACTAACTCTTAAGTTCTTGAATCGTCTACCTAGAGGATCAATAATCAAAGTGATTGTTCAGTAGTTTGGCACAATGGGTATACATACTAAGTGTCGGTGATCGGAGCAATTGGTAAGTAAAAATTAACGCGCTGCAAGTTTGACAAAGTCCATGAATTTCTGTGGTTTGTTTTCCAACAGAATACCTTGCCGGTAAATTCTTGCCGCTAAGATTCGCACCCCTAGGGTTGACCCAATCATTACTGCAAGATTCAGTAAATAGACGGGTAATGCCGGCAAGGACGCTGAGAGACTAATCATCAAAAATGGAGTGAACGGGGGAAAGAAAGAAAATATCGAAACAATAACTGAGTCTGGATTCAACACAATTGCAATCATAAACATAATAGGCAACACAAGCATCATTTGGATTGGTGCTGCTAATGTTTGCGCTTCACGGATATTTCCACACACGGAACCAACGGCTGATTGAAGTTAACCGTAAAAGTCAAACCCTAATACGAAATAAATCAAGAAATTAAATATATATATTGGGTTAAAAAACATACCCACTACGCTCCCTGCATTTACAGTAGGTAGCATAGCAATTAGACTCCCGCCGAAGAAAATTAGTACACCAAGCATACATATCCATACACTTGCAATTGTGAGTAAGACCAATGCTACACCTATAAGTTTTCCGTCCATGAGTTGTGATGCAGTAGTACTAGAAAGTATCAGTTCGGCGATACGAGTAGATTTTTCTTCTACTGTTCCTGCTAATATCATGGCTGAACCAATCAATACCATAAACCAAAGTATGTATTGATACCCGACTGGCGCATATTGAGCAATTTCTTCAATAACTGATTCATTTATGTGTTCTATTGTGTCAACTGGTGAAGTTAATAACGATGCAACAGTATCGGAAGTCTGTTCGTTGGGAGTACTCCTTTCAAATCGACTTGGACGCATAAGTCGACGGGCGGTTTCAAAATCGATGTCAGAAGCGTCAAATCTGTGTTTTCGTAACACTTCTGAAGCAAACTGGGTATACCAATTCTGTAGCGTGAGAGCACGGTATGAATCATCTAAAGTGAAAAATTTTCCACCTTCCTCTGCATCTATAAAGTCTGATGGAATAACAAAATAACCGTCAATCTGGCCAGTCGACAAGAGTACGTCCCAATCCGTCGTAACCTCGTTTGGGTCGGTTTCCCAGTACTGAGAGAAGCCGGTAACATGTTCCCGTAAGAAGGGAGTCATGGCTTCCCACCAAAAACTAAAACGATCGACGAACGGAGCTGAATCGTCTAAAGACACCAAACCCGTGCGTGCGGAAACTAGAAGTGTGTCACCGATCATATCAACAAGTTCTTCCACTTCATGATTCTCGGTAAGTTCAGCTAACTCGGTGAGAATTTCAAAGTTATAAAGATCATTTTCTCGGTTCTGAACATAACGAATAGTTTTTTGCAGATCACTCAATAGAATCGCATCTGCAATTTCTTGACCAAGTGAGTTAGTATGATCAATTACCGCGTATTGATTACTCACTTCATCTTCTGCGAAGGGAGTAGACTCGAAAATTGAAATTGTCGTTGCTAACATCGAAATCACAAACAGGATCATTACCAGTATGGGACCGAGAAGAACACCAACCCAAAACAATTTTGTAGATGCAGCTTCAAGCCAATCGCGTTTAGCGATTAACCAGATGGCATGAAAATAACTAATCATTGAACTTCCAAGTTAATTTATTGCTGGAACTCATTTCATCTTCTTTTCACTACCGACTGCTCGCAAGAAAATCTCATGTAATGAAACCGCGTTTGTATTGAACAGACTCACCCGAGTTCGAGGTAAAACTTGAGCAAGTATTTCTTGTGTATCCGCGTTTTCTGACACTTGTAAGGTAGCTGTCCTGCCTACTTGTTTCACAGAAATTACATGTTCGATCCCATAAAACACATCACATTCACCAGAGTGTTCAATCTTGATTGTGTTTCCTTTACGAATGTCTTCAATAGGTCCTTCGACAATCGATTCCCCTTTGTTTATAAGCACTATTTGATCGCACAATGTTTCGGCTTGCTCCATAATATGAGTAGAAAGAATGACAGTTGCATTTTGTTTTACTCGATCAAAAATAATATCACGCACCAATTCAACATTGACTGGGTCTAAACCGCTAAATGGTTCATCTAAAACTAGGAGAATTGGATCGTGGACTAAAGTAGCGATTAGTTGTACTTTTTGTCCCATCCCTTTTGAAAGTTCTTGACATCGTGAGCGTTGCCATTGTGAAAGATCGAATTTATTGAGTAACTCTTTTGCTTGAGAAGCGGCAGTTAGCTTGGACATTCCATTTAATCTACCCAAATAAACGATATAGTCGAGAACTCGCATTCGTTTATACAACCCTTTTTCTTCAGGCAAGTAGCCAATTTGGTGTCTAATTTGACTAACATCGCTAGTTCCTAACACCTGAACTTCGCCGGAAGTCGGTTCGGTAATACCAACTAATAGGCGCATCGCAGTGGTTTTACCGGCGCCATTGGGTCCAATAAAGCCGTAAATACAGCCCGGAGGAATACTAAGGGAAAAGTTATTCAGAGCACATAATTCGCCAAATACTTTGAAAGTATTTTCGAAAATTACGCTGTTAAATGAGGTCAAAAAATCGCCTTAACAGTGATTCGTTATCAAAATAACTCCGAAACACATTCTAGTTTCTTAGACCAATACTATGAAGCGACTACTTGTTAGTGAATATGTTAGCTAGTGCATCCTGTTAGAAAACGATTAAATGCAAGTGCTATCAGTTAGATTCAGCACTGGTACCTTTAGAAGTTGCTAGTCGGCAGTCATAACCTACCAAGTTGCGAATTATTAAAACGTTATATATCGCTTGTATTATTTACTAGTACTGCATAAATAGGATGTTTACAGGTTGTTTGTAGATTAAATGATCAAGTTGATTTCCATTTCAATTCACTTGAGCAATCGAATGTAGGTCCGTCCCTAAGGAAAGTAAAACACACTTGTCTGCTTTGCTAGCTAGGAAACTACTTGACTTGATCACTATTCCGCAATCGTGCTAACAATCGTTCCATGAAACTACTTTGCCAAAACAATGAGTTGGAACCTTTAACCAGGACTACATCTTCAGGACGAAGTTCTCTTTCCAAATCATCCAATAATGCTTTGTCGGCTGCTTGAAAGAAAAACGTCGATTGACGATTGAGTTGTTCATATAAAGGTAAGGCAAGTTCTCCTACACAGTACACAAGATCTATATTCTTAATGTGTTTCGCTAAGTTTCGGTGATAACATGAAGATTTATCCCCAAGTTCGTTCATTTGTCCAATCACAGCAATCCTTCTACTACGAGTAGGGGTTTTTCGCAGTACGTTCAGAGCTTCCTGTACACTCGAAGGACTTGCGTTATAGCTATCATCAATGATTGTGATTCCGGCGACTGAGTGTATGTTCCCTCTCCCTTTAGGTAGAACTGAAGTTACCGACTGGAGTTTTTTCAGGGGAATTTGTAATACAAGAAGGACCGCTGCACACGCTGCTAGTGTTTGAGCACGATGATTTCCACCACCAGGCACTTCGACTGCAGTTTCGTCTGAAATAGATGAAAAATGATATCGGTTGTCTTTAATATGCCGAATTCTAAGATCAGCATCTTTCTCGAAACCAAACGTTAAGCACTTTTTCCCCCAAGATTGAAATTCATGTACCGAAAGCGAATGTGGTAGGACGAAAATACCATTTTCGGACAAACCCGAAGTGATCGCGAACTTTTCTTGCTCTAATGCAGCAAAAGAAGTAAAGTTTCCGATATGAGCCTCAAGAATATTAAGCAGTACTGCAACGTCAGGTTTTGTTAATTGCGATAGAGGTGCTAATTCTCCGGAGTGATTGGTACCTATTTCGAAAATAGCGTATTGGGCATCTTCTGGAGTTCTCGCTAAACTTAATGGTACCCCGATGTGATTATTGAAACTTCCCTCTAACGGTGGTGTGTTGAGAATTGAGGAAAGAAAATATTGAAAAGTTGTTTTACCACTACTTCCCGTGACTGTAATGACAGGGCATTGCAACTGTTGCCGTCTATAGTATGCTAGTTCATTTAGAACATTCAGAGTATTCTGAACACGTAAATGTGGGATTATTCTGTCTTTGTCGATCTCTGTCAAAGTACCAACTGCACCGTTGGCGAACGCATGGGGTATGAAATCATGACCGTTAACTCTACCCTTTAAAGGAATAAACAGGTCCCCTTCCCTTATCAATCTCGAATCAAAATGAATTCCAAGTATGTCGGGTCCAGAAGTTATTGGCTGCCTTAAAGCAGAACACAATTCATCCCAAGTCCAAAGTGGTTTACTCTTGGGAAGCATACTACGATATCAAATACGGAATTAGTACGGGCGTGATCAAAGAAAGTACGGAACGAAACAACCTAATTGACGGATAGCGATACCAAAGAAGATTAATTGCAAAATCTTCTCCCACGCGGTACCTTATGTTGTTTCCCGATATTTGACATCAGGATGTATACAAAGCATCTCATACACCAAATTAGCCGCTAATAAAGAGGTACCTCGAGTCATATCAAACATTGGCGAAACTTCGACCAAATCTCCACCAATAAAGTTCAATCCACGACATCCGCGAATGATTTCTAAACCTTGCATCGTAGTCAAACCACCCGATTCTGGTGTCCCGGTTCCGGGTGCATAGGCGGGATCCAATCCATCAATATCGAAGCTAAGATAAACAGGATGATCCCCAATAATCGAACGGAATTCGTCCATCATGGTTTCAAGAGAATGATACCAACACTCGTGTGCTTGAACAACTTTGAAGCCTTGTTCCTTTGACCAATCAAAATCTGCAGGATCGTAACCGGTCCCTCGTAAACCAATTTGCACAACTTTATCACGTTGCAATAAATCTTCTTCGACGGCCCGTCTAAACGGAGTTCCATGGGTATATTTCTCACCAAACATTTTGTCATTTGCATCGGCATGTGCGTCGACATGAACAACCGCTACAGGACCGTAAGTCTGGTACGCAGCTCGCAAAATCGGTAATACAATGGAGTGATCTCCACCTAATGTCAGCGGTACACAACTATTTGCAAAAATTGACGTGTAGTATTCAGTAATGAGTTCAAAACTTTTTCGAATGTGGTAGGTATTTATTGGAACGTCTCCCAAGTCTGCTACTTGAATTGAATCAAATGGCATCGCGCGCGTCGCCATGTTATACGGTCGTAAGAGACGTGATTCATCTCTAATTTCTCGCGGTGCTAATCGAGCACCTGGTCTATTCGAAGTTCCAATGTCAAATGGGACACCCACAATACAGGCATCCAATTCGTTGGTATCAGTACTCGTAGGAAGCCGCATAAAAGTTGCTGGCCCTCCCACGCGAGGCATCGCATTTCCTGACAAAGGTTGATTAAATTTGGATTGGTCATTCATTTTGTACACGAAATTGCTAGTGTCCGACAGGAAAAACTTTTCAACAAAATTTTAGCAAACTACACTGCTTGTTGTGTTAATACTCACCAAGGAAACGAGAACTACTAAAAAGTTAAAGAAAATGCCGCATTCTCCATGAGAATACGGCATTCGTTTCAATTGTTATGTTACGTAGTGTCTTATCAACTACAAAACAACTACAGCAGACGTTTTATTGACCTTCTGTCTCGTCGTCTTCATAGGTTTCTTCGACAACTTCGTATCGTTTCGACATGTCACCGACAATAGCAATCGTGAACTTTTCAACACTCACCCATTTACGAAAAGCTTCATTAACTTCGTCAGCAGTCAAAGATTCGTAACGAGCTTCTCTGGCTTTGTGAAATTCCATATCTCGACCCCAAAACATGTTGTGGTGCAAAGTGTTGGCAATCCAACCATCACTAGCGCGACTTCTTTTTGCACTATCCATTCGAGCAGTGACTGCATCACGAACTTCTTCATCGGTAAATCCTTCCTCAACGGCCTTTATGACTTCTTCTTTAAAAACTGCGACGACTTTATCCATATTATTTGGATTTACCGACGCACCAGCATACATTACACGATATTTATCGACAGGATTCGCTCCCGAAAATCCACCACCAACACTATAGGACAAACCTTCTTGCTGTCTGATTCGAGTTCCTAATCGTGAATTGATAAATCCACCACCAAAAATGCGTCCAGCAATAAATAGTGCTTCGTAATCAGCGTCCAAATCAGTTGCTTGGAAGTCAAATTGAGCACTCATACTAGCACTTGTCTTGTCGGGAGTGTCAATTTCAAGAAATATTCCCGGTTGAGATTGTGCAACCCGATCAATTCTAGCGTAGTCTGCAGTTGATTCCCAATTACCAAATTCTTCTTCAAGTACGGCAAAAATTTCGTCTGGATCAAAATCTCCCACCACTGTAAGAGTTGTATTGGGACCAAATCCAACGAATTCTGAATAGAACTTTTTGCAATCATCAAGTGTAATGGCTTGTATTGCAGCCAAATCTTCATCGAGATCTGAAACGTAAAAAGGATGTCCCACAGGGTATTGATTGACATGTTTCCCCATCTCGACTCCTAACAGAACTTGAGGGTTTGTTCTATTGGCTTCAATACCTTCAATATTCGCGGTTTTTACAAGCGCAAACTCGTCTTCCGGGAAAGCCGGTTCTTTGGCGATGTGGGCGACAAGTCGAATAGATTCGACTAAATTGTCTCGAATCGTGCTGACTGAGACAGAACCTGTATTGAGTCCAACTCCTACGCCCCCGTTTAATCGCAGTTCTGTACGTTTGTCTGCAAGTTCTTGTTTACTATATTTTGTCGTACCTCGCCCCATCATGGCACCAGTGAAACTTGCAATATAGCTCTTGTCCATTAGTGATTCCAAGTTCCCCCATCGCATGGTTGCACTCAAACTCACTGTACCTCCCGTATTCTTCTTGGGTACAAAAGCAACTTTAGTTCCATTCGACAAAGTTCGGTAGTCAACACGTTTGGCAAGATTGTCATAACTATACTCAAATACCTCCCCAAAGTCACCTTCTTCCTCAAAGTCATACTTGGAGATCAGTGTAGAAAAATCCGCCCGTTCCACAGCTACTCGAGACGGAGTTTCTTCAAGTGGTTTGAAATATCCTCTTGTACGGTTGGAAGGAACCAAATATTTTTGTGCGACAGCTTGAACAGCTTCCGCAGTTAATTCTTTACTTCGCTCGCGATTGACAAAGTAAAGGCGCCAATCCCCGTTCCCGGCAAGATTAGTGAAAGAACGAACCAAAGCATGAACGTCAGTGGAAGTGTTTTCATAACTATTCGCCCAACTAGTTTTTATTCGATTAATCTCTTCTTCTGTTGGTGGATTGTCTTTGAGTTCTTGAATTATTTTTTCAATTTCTGCTTCAACAACTTCAACAGATTTGTCCAATGGAACGGTCGCGCTAATCCAAAACAATCCTGGGTACTTAAATCCTTCTGAGTACGCGTAAGCACCAGATGCGAGCTCTGTTTCAACTAAACGCTGATAGAGTCGACTGTTCACACCTGAACCAGACATTACCCATGCTAAGGCACTCAATGGAGATGCTTCTTCATGTGAGATACCTGGTACGTGATAAGCATAGCGGACCATCTGGACATCGCCAATTCTCTCGAGAGTAACCATTCTCTCACCATCCCGGGGAATTTCTTCCGAATAATTAGGAAGAATTTCCATCTCTCCAGTACGTTCAGGTCTAGGTATTGACCCAAATTTTTCGAGAATCAGATCTAATGTCTCCTGTTCATCAATCTTACCAGCGACAAACAAAACTGCATTGTCAGGTTGATAATATTTCTTGTAGAAGGCAAGCAGTCGACGATCCGGAATTCCCATGATGTCCGCTTCTGAACCTATCGTCGAGTGACCATAACTATGCCAATCAAACGCGACCGAACGAATCCTTTGAGATAAGACCTGACTTTGACTGTTCTCTGAGAGTTCCCATTCGTTGCGAACTACCGTCCTCTCTTTCTCGATTTCATTCGGATCCATGATGCTATTAATCATCCGGTCAGCTTCTAAATCTAGAGCCCAGTCTAAATTATCTCTCGTTGCTATAAAGGTTTCAAAGTAATTGGTACGGTCAAGCCAAGTAGAACCATTGGGCGCTGCTCCTCGATCTGCCAATTCTTTGGTAATGTTAGGATGATTTTCTGAGCCTTTAAACAGCAAATGCTCAACCAAATGAGCGATACCACGTTCACCATACCCCTCGTTCCTTGAACCCACTAGGTAAGTGATATTCACCGTGATATTTTTTGAAGTAGGATCTGGTAACAGTACGACACGCAATCCGTTACTAAGGATGTATTCAGTTACACCCTCAATTGTCTCAACTTTTGTTGCCGTCGTACCATGATCTGCTGCTTCGTCTTGTGCCCATATAGAAATAGACACAACACAAAGTGACGTGAGCAAAACAAACATCGCATGGGATGCAACATTCATTAATTTCTTCATAAGTAATTTATCCTCATTTGTAAGTGTTATGTGTTAATAAATCGACAATCAATGGAAATTGTCTCAAAGTAGGCAATACTCCCTCCGTGATAAACGCCCAAAGGTTGAACGAGTTATACATTGTTCAACCCAGCGACGACCTACTTGAATTCAAACTACATTTGTATAAGCTTTGTATCAGATTAAACCTGTCGGATTAATCTGTACTCCACCCAAAATTTGAAGAAAGAATAGAAATTCTATTTATTCGAATAGGTGAGTCAACCTTTCCTTTGGTTGCCTAAGAATCTCTCTACCGAACGATTATACCTATTTATTGCAACAGTCGTTGCCGAATCGTGAACTGATGTCGAAGCTTCGGTGTCCTTAAATATTGCGGTGGATGGGGATTGATTCCAACCAATGTTGGTGTCTTGTCTGGATAAGGAGTCGCTCTTCGTTCCTCTCCGACGCGTTTCTAACGTCAACGAAATACCATCTCATGCTCTCAGCGAATATATCTACAGCGGGGAAAACATTACCAGCAAGGAGAACCCGGTTTCGACCAGCCTATTGACCTGTCTTAACGAATTCAATTCGCGACTCTGTGTCTATTCGGTATATGAACACTGCACAGTTTAATGGGATTACGCTGATTTAACCTTCAAAATATAATTTTTCAACTTCGCTACCACCCTACGAGTCTGAGAAATTAACCATGAACGCGACTAACGAGACTACGGTTCCAAGCACCAAAAAAACTGGATGTCTGAGAATTTTGAAACAGATTTTTCATTGGATTGGTCGTGTGTTCAGATTTATTCGGATCTCAATTGCTAATTTATTAGTAATCCTACTCATTGTCTTTCTCATTTTTGTGTTCACGCTAGATGATTCGGTTAATGTAACAAAGGGATCAATACTTGTTTTCACTCCCAAAGCAAACTTGGTCGAACAAACTACACCCCCTAATCGAATGCTAGAGTTGTTACTGGATGAGAATGCATCTAACGAAACGAACGTGCACCAAGTGGTTAAAGTGTTAAGGCACGCAGCGCAAGACCCACGTATTGCTTCGCTCTTAATCCAACCACAATCGCTAGCAGGTGCTAGTATGGTGCATCTTGAAATGATTGGTAGCGCTATAAGAGAATTTTCCGCGGCTGGTAAGCATGTAATCGCGTATGCTAACGAATATACCCAAAGTCAGTACGTGCTGGCTAGTTATGCCGATGAAGTCTGGTTGGACCCGATGGGTTCTGTGTACTTTTCAGGATTTTCGTTTAACGACATCTACTTCAAACAATTGTTGGATAAGTTACAGATCAATGTTCATGTATTTCGAAGTGGTATTTATAAGAGTGCGGTCGAACCATTCATGCAAGATTCAATGTCAGATGTTGTCCGTGAGTCTTATATCCCGATTGTAGGACAACTATGGTCGTCATTGGTAGAAAAAATTGCCGAAAACCGGTCAATGCAATTTCAAGATGTCGAAAATTTTGCAACCGATATTCACGGATTACTGCAAGAAAGCAATAAAGGTGCGGCTGAACTAGCATTGGATCTGGGATTAGTCGACGAATTAGTGAACGTTTCTGACGTCAAAACAAGAATCTCAACCAAAACTTCGACTAGTAATAACTCTTCAAATCGACTGACAATCAACGACATACCATTCGTTTCGGTACTTGACTACAACACTCTCATTATCGAGGAGAGAGATCGACGAAATGTATCTGAATCCGAAGATAGCAATCCTCCATCTCGAAAATTTGGTAAGATTGCGGTGATTCCAGTAGAAGGTACTATCCTGCACAGCTTCGATCAAGAGAGTGGATTAATCTTCGATACTACCAATGCTATCAATAATCTTGAGCAAGCATTGGAAGATGGCGCAGAAGCCGTCATTTTGCGAGTAAATTCTCCTGGAGGAACTGTATTAGCGTCCGAAGAAATTCGCCAAAAGATAGCGGCTGTAAGAGAACGTGAAATTCCGGTTGTTGCGTCCATGTCGCGGGTTGCTGCCTCAGGCGGTTACTGGATCGCCGCTGAAACTGATTACATTTTCGCCGAAAAATCAACGATCACCGGATCAATTGGCGTCTTTTCGTTTATTCCTTCATTCGAAGACACACTAGCAAAAGTTGGTGTTAGTACCGATGGTGTTGATGCTATCGATGGTGGATTTACGTTGGACAGCATAAGAGGTATCTCGGAGACTGATCAAGTCATTCTGCAAGCAAGTGTGGACAACTTCTACCTCGCTTTCTTAGAGCTCGTCAGTAATGGTCGAGATATAAGTATTGAGACGGTTGATGCGATCGCTGGTGGTCGTATTTGGACGGGTTTACAAGCAAAGGAAAATGGACTTGTCGACGAACTTGGCAACTTCGATGAAGCGGCTGAAACTACCGCGAAGATGGCTGGTTTAACAAGATTTGAGTTGGTCTTTTATGATGCTGAACCGGCCTCTCTGATCAGTAATCCAATTTTTGCGAAACTTGAAGAGGTCTTGCCTACCATTAACCCATCAGATGTACTTCTATTACAAAATGTTTATAGTATTTATCAAGAAATGAAGAAGTACATTAACTTTGAACCTAGAACCGTGTACGCTTACTGCGAAACCTGCGACTACTTCTAACCGAGAATACGTCGCTGCTAAAAAGTTTAAAACCCTTTACAAACAAATGAGAATTTGAAATGAATAACTCAACGAACGCGCAAACAGAAATTACGCTCGGTGTAGAAGAAGAATCTTTTTTAGTCCATCCGGATACCTTAGATCTTCTCACTGACCCCGATTCCTTCGTGTTCATTTACTCCGAAACACGTGCAGGTGAACATAAAATTGTCCGAGAATTTTTACGTTCGCAAATCGAGTCCAATACAAAAGTTTGTCATTCGATAAATGAAGTTCGCCAATCGGTAATCGAAACTCGTCAGGTTATTGCGACTGCGGCTGCAAAATTCGGCGCATTAGTCATTGCATCCTCAATGCATCCTTTTGCCAAATGGCAGGATCAAACCCATACCCCCCGCCAACGGTACGAAAGTTTTTCGATCATGTATCAAGAAACATTTCGACGGTTTCTCATTGGCGGTATGCACATTCACGCTGGTTTTGGCGATGAGGAAACCCGTATACGAGTTATGAACGCACTGCGACACTATCTTCCACTGCTTCTTGCACTATCGACTTCGTCGCCTTTTATGGAAGGTAGGGAGACCGGTTATAAATCGACACGAATGAACATTATGGGTAGTCTACCGCGTTCAGGGATTCCTCGAGCATTTAATTCGTATCACGATTTCAATAACTTGGTGAACGAATACGTAAAACGAAACTTCATCACCGACTCAAGTGAGTTTTGGTGGGATATTCGACCATCTCATACTTTTCCTACGATTGAATTACGAATCTGTGATGTCTGCACAAACATTAACGATCTGATGGCAATCGTCGCGTTATACGCTTGTCTCATTCGTCATCTTATGCTACATGAAGAAGTGTTACCGTTCGTACATGACAGTATGTCGGAAATTATTCTCGAAAACAAGTGGCAAGCACAACGGTATGGTATCTTTTCCTTTTTAGCACATCCGCGTTCCGGTGAACGGGTTGATATCGAAGACTTGTTGCGAGCCCTAGTAGGTTCTTTAGAAGAAGATGCGAAAGCTCTAGATTGTGTGGACGAGTTACAACATTCGTTGGAGATTGTTAAAAGTGGTACAAGTGCGGACCGCCAACTTGATCATTATCGCTTGTGTATTCTGGATGGGGCGTCCAGCCAAGAAGCGTTGCGAGAAGTGGTAAATCATGTGATACGGGAAACCGCCGAACACTTGTCAGTCAAATAATCGGAGTAGCATTCCGGTTTACCTTCGAGTCAGTAGTCGATTTTAAACCAAGTAAGTGACTCAACGTGACGATGCTATCATTATTGGCGGTGGTCATAACGGGTTAGTTTGCGCCTGTTACCTAGCCGCAGCGGGTAAATCTGTTCGTATTCTTGAACGACGATCGATCGTCGGTGGCGCTGCGGTAACAGAAGAATTTAGTCCAGGCTTTCGCAATTCCACTCTGAGTTATACGGTTGGGTTGCTCGACCCCCAAGTGATCAGGGACCTTAGGTTACAAGAGAATGGACTAAGAGTGGTTCCTAGACCCTTGGCAAACTTCTATCCGCTCTCAGACTCTCAATCTCTAACGATACATAACGATCCGCACCAAACCGCAAAAGAATACCTAAAGTTTTCAAAAAAAGATGCTAAAGCGTTTCCGAAGTTTATGGAAATGCTTAGAGATATTGCCAGCGTTGTTCAACCACTCATGCATCGTTCACCGCCAGTTATGGGGGCTAATGTCCAAGATTGGATGTCGATGTTACACACGTATAAAAAGGTAAACAGCTTGTCGCGGTCGCGTCGACGTGATTTTGTCGATGTATTTTTTATGCCGGTAGAAGATTTACTTAACCGTTGGTTTGAGAACGAACATGTCAAAGCAACCATAGCATTTGATGCAATTGTTGGTAATTATTCGTCGCTACAGGCAGCCGGATCGGCTTACGGATTGTTACATCACGCGCTTGGAGAACTAGCTGGGCAACAAGGTGTTTGGGGACATGCCATAGGAGGTATGGGCTCCATTACGCAAGCGATGAAAAAACAAGCAGTTTCGTTAGGTGTGAAAATCGAAACTTCTACCGAAGTGGTCCGAATCAACATTAAGCACGATCATGTAATTGGCGTTTCACTGCTTGATGGTACCAGCCGAATAGCTTCTTCTGTTGTCGCCAACGTCGCGCTCAAACATCTCTATCAAGACTTGATTAATGCCAGGGACCTTGACGATGAATTTCGACTGCGCGTAACGAATTTGAAAACGGAATCTGGAGTGTTTCGAATGAATGTAGCATTGTCTGAGTTACCACAATTTCAATGTGTACCTCACACGACCATGCAAGACTTCCATCAATCGGGTATTGTGATTGCACCCACTTTGTCATATATGGATAGAGCATATCATGACGCTAAACAAGGGTTATGGTCCAGACATCCAGTAATCGAATTAATGATTCCCTCCACAGTAGATAGTTCTTTAGCTCCCCCAGAACAACACGTAGCCAGTTTATTCTGTCAGTATTTTCCATACGATAGAGATTGGGACAACGAACGAGAACGTGCTGCTGACCACATTGTTGATGTTGTTTCTCAGTATTCGCCGAACTTTAGGTCGTCGATAATTGCACGACAAATCTTGACGCCGTTAGATTTAGAACGGGAATACAGGTTACCTCGGGGAGACATTTTTCACGCCGCGCACAATCTCAATCAACTTTGGTTGAACCGACCATTACTTGGGTATTCGTCTTACCGAGGTCCGATGAAAGGACTATATCATTGTGGTGCGGGTGCTCATCCAGGTGGTGGAGTTACGGGTATTCCAGGAAAGAATGCCGCGCAAACAATCCTCAATGGTCGTTAAGAACTTAAAACCTTCCCTTTGAGTAATACATCTCGTAACTCTATACCAAAAGTACTAATCTCGCTTGTCTAGGTTATCGTTTGATCAAGCGACATCTCGTTCCTTAGATGGATGAAAGAACTCTTTCGTTGTCGCTTTCATATCTCTACTCAACAGAGAAATCCCAAACAAATTAGGTAAAGCCATAAATACTAACGTAACGGCTGAGAACTTCCATACAAGTGACGTATCCAAAATCGTACCTAGGAAAAATATTACCGTATACGCCATCCTATAAGCAAATAAGTACTTTGTACTTCCATTCGTCAAGTATACAACCGCTCGATCTCCGTAATACGACCAAGCTACCGCAGTGGTAAATGCGAAGAACACTAGGGTTATCGTGACAGTGTACTGTCCAAAATCACCAAAAAAACCATGCTTAAACGCTTCGGCAGTCAGGGGTGCTGAATGAATCAAGGACATTCCTGTAAATGTAAAGTCGAAACTCTCAATTCTCCCATTTAGTACCGGTATATCCCCGGTATATCGCTCTCCTCGTTTATTAACGACGACTTCTTCAGCAACCGATCTGTTATGGAGAAATGTAATGTTTTCTGTTTGAATCACACCATCCTCCACCGTGAGAGTCCCGTCAAAGTTAGCTACATTGGATTTTGAAGGGTTGGTCAAGTATGTACCAAGTTCGCTAGCATCATTCGCGTTACTCTCATCGTAGGTTCCTTCTACAATTTTGATTTCTGAGTAATGAAATTCATTGTCAAATTTTTCGTTCCAAACACCAGAAGCGAGAATAACTAAAGCCGTAAGAGTACAAATAACCAAAGTATCGATAAACGGTTCTAACAGCGAGACTAAGCCTTCGGAAACTGGACTATCACCTTTTGAACTCGCATGGGCTATTGGCGCGGATCCCTGACCGGCTTCATTGGAAAACAGTCCGCGTCCAACCCCCTTGGTGAATGCAAATGCAAAACTTGCGCCTAAAAATCCTCCAATCGCGGCTGACCCTGAGAAAATACTTGAGAAAATAGAACCAAATGAAGGTATTATTTGATCCGCATTAGGGATTATCACAGCGGCAGCACCAATAACGTAGACTGTTCCCATGAACGGAACAACGTTTGATGCAAAGGTAGCAATTCTTTTGATCCCACCAATAATAATTAATCCGAGTAAAGAAGCTAACACTAATCCAGTGATCCAAGTAGGAATTGAAAATGACGAATTCAATCCTTCGGCTAAATTGTTACTTTGTGGCAAATTACCACTACCAAGGGTAGAAAAAATAGTGGCGATCGCAAACAGTATTGCCAACCACTTCATATTGAGTTTTCGTTCCATGAAGTACATCGGCCCACCCGCCATTTTGCCTTTCTCGTCTTTAATCCTATATTTGTGCGAAAGTGTTACTTCAACAAACTTAGTTGTCATGCCAATGAATGCTGTTGCCCACATCCAGAAGATGGCTGCTGGACCTCCAAGAAAGATTGCGAATGCTACTCCACCTATATTTCCAGTACCGACGGTACCGGATAATGCAGTCGACAGCGCTTGAAAATGGGTTGTATCTCCCACCGAGTTTGGTGGTGTTTCTTTTCCAGCCAGTATTTTCCAAGCGCGTGGAAAATGACGTATCTGCGGGAATCCTAAGTAAATAGTAAACCAAACTCCTACACCCAGTAAAAGGAATGGAAACCACAGAGATGATCCCAAAAAGGAATCAAGAAAGTCTAAAAAGTCGCCTACAAATTGCATAAACTTCTCCTACGAAGTCAAATCTCGCACCATTAAAGTGTTATTTATAACCAAGTTTGATTTTTATGGTATTGTTAATCTAACTCTTAAGGGTAATGAAAGATTGTCGTTTAGCCAATTGACCTAGTTTTGTTTCTCATCGTTACGAACTCTTCTGCCAAAGTTGGATGAATACCAATTGTTCGATCAAAATCGCTTTTTGTCGCGTTGGCAGTAATTGCTACAGCAAGACCTTGAATGATTTCGCCAGCATCTGGACCCACCATGTGAGCTCCGATAACTCTATCAGTTTTACGATCTACTAGTAATTTCATGTAGGTTTGTTCTTTTTTCTCAGTCAGCACCAGTTTCATTGGAATGAAGCTCGATTCATACACATCGACGGTACTGTAAATTTCTTGAGCTTGTTCTTCGGTAAGACCAACGGTCCCAATATTCGGTTGACAAAAAACACAAGTGGGTATCGCATCATAGTTAACTTGGTGTTGTTCTTGATTGAACTGTGTTCGTGCAAACGATGAACCTTCTGCAATCGCTACAGGCGTTAATTGAAATCGATCGGTGACGTCTCCCAGTGCGAAAATGTTAGGATCACGAGTCTGAAATTTGTCTGAAATCTCGATACCTCTTCGTTCGTTTAACGACACGTAAGTGTTTTCGATTCCTAATCCTGACACAAGAGGTTTTCGACCGGTTGCATACAAGACTTCGTCTGTATCGAGTACCTTACCTGAAGCTAAGATAATTTGAAGCTTATCACTGTTCTTACGAATCTCTGTGACATCATCTTCGAAGATCAAATTGATCTCTTTCTTCTTTAATTCCTCATAAACAAACCGACGGATATCGATATCAAAACCACGCAAAAATAACGGTCCACGGTAAATGAGAGTGGTCTCTACTCCTAATCCTTTCGCAATTCCGGCGAATTCAACGGCAATATATCCTCCACCGACAATCGCTAGTCGGTTTGGTAGTTGGTCTAGATAAAACATCTCGTTAGAGGTAATAGCATTATCCCTACCCTGCACGTTTGGAATGTATGGCCATGAACCCGTAGCAATGAGAATCTTTTGTGCTGTAACTTTTCGATCATTAATACGAACTGTATGCGAATCTAGCAGTTGGGCTTTGTGTTCGAAAATTTCGACACCAGCTGCAGTGAGCAAATTCACGTAAATGTTGTTAAGTCGTTTAATCTCTTTGGTCTTGTTGTCGCGCAATGTCGCCCAATCAAAACCGGTGTTGTTAACCGACCAGCCGTACACTGAGGCATTTTGGAACTCCTCAAAAAACTGTGAACCATAAACAAACAACTTTTTGGGAACACAACCAACATTAACGCAAGTGCCACCAAAGTATCGTTCTTCGGCGATGGCAACTCGCGCTCCAAAACCCGCGGACATGCGCGCTGCCCTAACTCCACCCGACCCTGCTCCAATTACAAACAGGTCAAAGTCAAACGATTGAGCGATAGTCTAACTGCCTTTGATGTTTGAAATTGTTGACAAACCACCTGACGAATGTTTCATGTTAGACTTTATGTTGTACGAAATCTTTCGTTCAACAACTCAAGGTAAAGTGAGTCCATTTGGGAGTACGTTAGTTTAGTTGGGTAATTGTTCACACCCATTCCATTAGATTGACTAGTTCATCGATCGCACAGTGCCAGCCACTCAATACACCAGACCAATGAGTTCCCACTCCGCCAGGCTGGTTTTCTTGGATTGTTTTCTTATTTGAAATCAACTCTTTGGTAATTCTGAATTGGGGAGCCATCACATCTGTAATCACAATCTGGCTACCTTGATCCTTCCGTTTCACGCTAAACGTGGTACAACCTCCTTCGTCGGCGTCGAAACGAACCAAACGGTCTTCTTCAATAGCACCGATGGTTCCGGCCCAAGCATTTTTAAATTCGAATCGCCCACCTACCACAAATTCCATTACAGTTGGAATGTGCCACCGAATGAGATTGTCGGGTTCAACCAAGAAAGGCCACACTTCAGTCGGTGTGATTTCAACTGAACGAGATAACCGCATTGTGTTACTAGGCTCAATTACCGCAGCATCCTGACAAAATTGTTTTAGATCTGACCATGAAATACCGTATTGAGATTGCGCCAAGTAGTTTTTTGCAATCTCGAGTGTTTTGCAATTATCGTCGTCAACTTCCAATCGATCACTTTGAACTAAGTTGTCAAAATATTGTCGTGTCGCTTTTTGATTAGTCAACGTTTCCACGATACTACATTAAATCTAAATGTACTTTCAGTACATCAGCTTTGCTTAACTTGTTACCCTATCAATGAACAACGTGCGTGATTTTGTCCTAATTCGAAATTGTATTATGTTTTCAAATTCTTTTTTATGATTTTCAATCGATCACTTAGAACCAGTCAAGTTAGGAAATCGATGTGAAGCAAATGCGATGAAAATACGAGTTCACCGCATATTTCAGTGGGACAACTCAACCGCGCAAAGAAATCCGATCACAGTTAAAGGCAAGTGGTTTGAGGTGAGGCACCCAATCGATAGATTAATGATGAAAAGAGTCAAGTAAAGTACCCAGAGTGCGTTATTGGCTTAGCAGTACAGTCAGCCGCGAAGTTAGCACAACAATTCCACGGTTTTTACACCACATCCAAAATTATGGTTGGTGGAATCTCTACTTAAAAAAGTTCTCAGAATTAAAGCTTTGGTAGCCAAACATCGACCAACTTTTGACTTTCCGGTCTTTCGATTGAAGTAGAAACCAATGACTCCAACTTTTCGATACGTTGACGCATTTCGGATTTGGTCAAATTGGTGTAGAGGTAAAAACCGTTATCAATAACTGTGTACCGTTTCTGTGTTTCCGGATTGTCAGTTAAGTCTTCGGGTGTAAAAATTAGATTTTCACATCGAGAGTAAAAATCATGAGGCCCACCTGTATGAATACTAGCCAAATGTTTACAGACGTTTACATATAAGACTTTTGCGTTCGCTTCGACTTTCCAATGCCGTTGGTGAAAAGGTTTCCATGCCCGTTTCATCCTTCTACTGTTCAAAGTCACAACGCCAGTATCTGTGTCAAATGAACGTGTGGTACCGTCTGATTCTGAAGAGGTTTCGTTTTGGTGTTCATTAGACTGAATCGAGTTCATAACTTCGGAATCTACAACAACCCCTTGAGTTTGATGAACGTTCTTACTCTCGTCGTCTTTCGACTGTTCAAGTATTTCGTCGATCTGCATTCTTCTGGCCTGAGAAGCTATAAAAGTATCGAAGCAATCTGACCATACTTGTTCAAATAACTCTGTTTCTCTTTTAGTAGTCTTCAACCCCCATCGTTTAAACATTAGTCTTCGTAGGTCATCTCCCGGTGATTCCTTTATCTCGTCAAAAAACTGCAAAATCAAGTCAGACAATCGTACTTCATCTGCTGCTTGTCGAGCAGAATTGGAATCAAACGATTGGAAAGATATTTTCTTTAGAAATTTTAACTCACGTGAATTTCCAGCTAAAGGTCTAAGAACGTCGTGAGTTATGAATGGTTGATGATATAACTTGCGATCTCCAAAACTATTCTTTTCTTTCCGAAACCATTTCCATATTCGACCATTCGTAAGTGCAACAAATTCGACACTTGAAACAAGGTCTGCGTAATCCGAAATTTGTCCGAGAAGTCGGGTATGCGTTAGATCATTGGAAGCTGCTTTTGCCTCGATAAGAATAGTCGGTGTCTCTAAACTAGCGTTTTGCCGTCCTTTACAAAACAATGCATAGTCTACACGCGTTCCGCCCCCCTTGGGATTGACTACAAATTCAAACTTGCAGACTCGAGGATCGCGAACGTCATAATCCAGAAGTTCAACAAAGGGATTAATCATGCTAACCTTAGTCTGCTCTTCGCTATCGCAATGAGCAAAAATACCTTCCATTTTTTCAGCATATGCTTTAAGTTCTTGTTCGAACTTGCTTAAAGACTCTTTTTCCATAGTTTCTCTCCTTGGTACGTCTTTAATAGTCTAGACTATTCCGTAGTTTTCATCGCGTGGGCGAAATTTAAATCGAAACTACATCTCAGCACTCACTGAGAAATTTTATGAATACAGCAAATCGCAGCAATTTTGTTTTACGAGGCGCAACTTCCCGCAGCGATAATGCATCGTTATTCTGGAGTCTCAATACACAAAAATATATTTGTTGGTGAGAATAGACTAGTTGATGAAAGAACTAAACGTTTTCCGACGGAAATGCATATTGTGCCGCCTCTCGTATTCCCCCAGACGGCCATCGTTGAGTGATAGTCTTTCGTCTAGTGTAAAACCGAATCGCATCTGGTCCGTAAGCATATAAATCACCAAACAAAGAACTCTTCCATCCACCAAAACTATGTGTCGCAGCGGGTACCGGAAGAGGTACATTAACCCCGACCATACCTGCCTTGATGTTCTCAACGAAATACTGCGCTGCCTCGCCATCCCGAGTAAAGATACACGTCCCATTTCCATAGGGGTGTTCGTTAATCAATTGCATCGCAGCTTCTTGGGTATCGCACCGCACAATCGATAGTACCGGTCCAAAGATTTCGTCTTGATGAATCTTCATATTAGGAGTAACTTCATCAAACAGACACGGACCGAGGAAATACCCATTATCCAGTCCTTCAATACTCAATCCCCTACCGTCAACGACCAATTTCGCACCTTCGTCAATTCCGTATTGAATATAGTTCAATACTTTCTCGCGGTGGGTAGCTGAGACTAATGGTCCCATTTCGACGTTGTCGTCCATACCATTCCCTATCGCAAGATTGTCGATCGCTTGTTGTAATCCTTGAATAAACTTCTGGGTTGATTCTTCACCGACACAAGCAACTACTGAAATCGCCATGCATCGTTCACCACAAGAACCGTATGCAGCTCCCATTGTGGCATTGACAGCTTGTTCAATATCGGCATCGGGCATTAAGAGTGCATGATTCTTGGCTCCGCCCAATGCCTGAACTCGTTTGTGATTTTCGGAGGCTCGTTGGTGAATGTATTGGGCAACTCGAGTCGAACCGACAAAACTCACTGCTTTTATTCGAGAATCATCCAATAATGCATCAACTGCTTCTTTATCGCCATTAACCACATTTAAAACACCTTTTGGTAAACCAGCTTCGTAAAACAACTCAGCACAATACTTCGCTGCGCTTGGATCAACTTCTGAAGGTTTAAGTACAAAAGTATTTCCACACGCGATAGCAATAGGGTACATCCACATTGGAACCATAGCTGGAAAATTGAAAGGAGTAATACCAGCGACTACACCAAGTGGTTCAAACTGTGACCAACTATTGATTTTTGGTCCTACATGCTGTGTAAATTCACCTTTGAGCAATTCCGGGATTCCACAGGCATACTCCACTACTTCGATACCTCGAATAAGCTCACCTTTTGCATCTTCCCTCGTTTTGCCGTGTTCTTCAGTTAACAAATACGTGATTTCATCAGCGTTATCTTCGAGTAACTGTTTAAACTGAAACAATACGCGTGCTCGTTTTGTAGGTGTGAAATCTTTCCAAGACTGAAAAGCTTCGTGCGCTGCATCTACAGCTCGTTTCACAACCTTTTCATCAGCTAACATGACCTGACGAATCACCTTGCCAGTAGCTGGATTAGTCACCGGTAGTGTACGACCTTCTGACGATAGACTCTCGCCATTGATATAGTGGGTTACAAAATCGTTGTAACTCTGATCCAGAACAGTAGAGTCAGAGTCGTTTAATGTGGGGCCTTTATATTGGTGCATGCTATGTAATTGTGGTGAGTGGGTGGTAATCAAAATGATAAGTCGTTCGAGCCGATATCGATCGAACAAGTTCACTGTCGAAATCAATCGTTGTAAATAATGTTACTTCTCAATCAATCGAATCGAGACATCTCCTCAAATCTCGTTTAATAGATTCTACGAACTATGTCAGAAACCAACAATTCAACTTCCAATCAATTTTATGAACACTGGACCATAACTAAACCCGCGATCCATAGTACCAAAGGTTTGGTAGCAAGCCAACATTACCTAGCTTCGAAAGTTGGAGTAGAAGTTTTACAGAATGGTGGCAACGCTGTAGACGCAGCTGTCGCAACAGGTTTAGCACTTGGTACCGTTGAACCCGCAATGAGCGGCATTGGTGGGGGTGGGTTCATGACGGTGTATAGTCGTAAACTTGACCAAGTACAAGTAGTTGAATTTGGTATGCGAGCACCTTTTGCAGCACAACATTCGGATTACCCACTAACGGGTAATGTGACCGGTGCGTCTTCTTTCAATTGGCCAGAAGTCGAGAATGATCGCAATGTTCACGGACCGTTATCGATAGCTGTCCCCGGTTATGTCAAAGGTGTATCGCTAGCTCTAGAACGATTTGGAACATGGAAGTGGAATGATTTGATTCAGCCTGCTTGTTCGCTAGCTAAAAAAGGATTACCTACTAATTGGTATATGGTTCATTACATTACAAAATCAGCGAGACTAATGCGTAAGTATGAAGAAATTAATCGAGTTTATCTTGGTGATGGTCTGCCTCCGGAGACCGAAAATGAAGATACTTATCAGAATCACATTCCATTGGGCAATTTAGCGGAAACTTACCGTACTCTGAAGGAAGATGGTCCGGATTCTTTTTATTTTGGAACGATTGCGAGAAAAGTAGTCGCAGATCTCAATCACGCCGGTTCAAAAATCACAACGAACGATCTCAGCGATTATCGAGCGTATGTAACCGATCCACTGCGTTACGACTATCGTGAAAACGAAATCTACACACCTACGAGGAGATCAGCTGGACCAACGTTAGCGAGAACTCTAGCCGAATTACAGAAAAAAAAATCTACAACCAAGACAACTGAACCGACGGCGCTAGACTATCGGCTATACACCGAAACTTTACTTGAAGCATACCAGTATCGATTATCAAATCTTGGCGATGGCGCGATCGAAGAGCCAGGATCTGGTGCTACGTCTCACATCTGCGTCGCCGATAAAGACGGCAATCTCGTCTCCTTAACGCAAACCTTAATGTCTTCATTTGGTTCGTATGTTATGCTGCCACAAACGGGAATCCTGATGAATAACGGCATGATGTGGTTCGATCCTAGACCAAGTCGCGCTAATTCGGTCGAAGGTGGAAGATATCCGTTAAGCAACATGTGTCCCACGATCGGACGAACCATAGATGGTAGGATGTTCGCATTAGGTGCTTGTGGAGGGCGACAAATATTTCCCGCGGTGTATCAAGTCGTTTCGTTTTTATGCGATTTTGGTATGGATGTGAACGATGCTGTTCACCAAGCTAGAGTCGATGTCTCTGGAACAGATTTAGTCACAATCATGGACCACCTGAATGACGAAGCGATCAACCACCTACGGGAACATTTTGCTAACACACAAGTTCGAAAAAATGGCATGTCGCCTGTTTTATTTGGAGTTCCTCAAGTCATTGAGCGAGACCGTAAAGGTCAACTTTCGGGAGGATGCATGATTCCTTCGCCGATGGCGGCGGTTCATTCGATATGAGCACTTTTAATTTACAGAATAACTCCTGAAATATTACATTTGTTCTCACTTCGTGACCTGCTTGACACAAATGTTTTGACATCTCGATAAGAGTCATAATTTCCGGGTGTTGGGGTATGATTCAAGTATCGAGCTTTCGTAAAGATCGAATCGTTTTAGTTACGGAATTTGAAAGATTAAATAAACGTACTGTACAAACTAAGGACGAATTGCACTAGTCGGAGTTGTCACTACTATTATTTTGGGACTTATGTAGCAAAATCAGCAATCAACCAAAAAATCGAATTTTTTAAGTTAAGATATGCAGAGAGCGCTGTCGGGCCGCCTGGTTATTACAACAGTCTTGAAGGTCGCTCCTTCTATTTGACGAACACTATCAGCAAATCAATCGAAAGTCGTCGAGGTATTTGACAACGCTCTCATTTAACCTACCTAGTGCACTCATGAGAGGACCAAGAAGCTGAGTGAGTGCAAGAATCGTACACAACATCATAGAGATAAAAACTTCCGGCATTGTAATCTACTAAGCACATATCTATTTCGTCTTTAATGAACTCTGAAAGTTTACTTCGCGGAATCTGAAATTCGTCTCCCTCTGAAAGTTCGTCTGCATTTGCAGCATCAGGATCTAATTCAACGATTCTTACAAAACAATTACTGCCTGAACAATCCGTAACTTCTAACTTTTTGATTTCGTTTGTCCCGCACTGATTACCTGAAGGAGACTTACCACAGCCAAACAGAGTAAAAACGACCACAACTAACACAAGAATATAGAGGTTACTAAATTTCATTTTGTTTATCCAGAAACCAATATGAAGTGACATTTTACTAACTCGTACTTTTCTTAGAAACAATTGAACTTATTCCAGAAAGATCCTGCAGCGAGTTGAGAACAGGATTTTGATTAGTTTTGAGGACCACGTACGAAGTCACTTTTTGGTCAACAAATGAGGCATTTTTGATTGCGGCGAAGTTCAGGATTCAGGTTCAGTTTTGACGGTACATCGTTTCTTTGCGACAATGATTGGATACCAGCTTTTCATATACATCAATTAGGATTTAAAATCCAAGGCCGCCTAGATCGTGCCGTCGTTTATTGGTTTATGGAACAACATGCTAGCATCCGTTATGAAAACGGTTTAGTTCCTCCAGAGAGGATCGAAGAATGGTGCAGAGCGTGTAGGCGGATGTGTGTGGCAATTAGTCGACGGCGTTTTTAGGCAACAAGACTGGAGACCATTGAATTGCATCAACAATAATAGGGGTATTAGCACTAGTCCCGGTAATTTCAACTTTCACCCTACCGCTACTAAGTTTGAAGCTGCCGATCTGGTTCCATCCACGGGTCATCGAGTCCAACGACACTTGTTTTCCTATATGAACCTCTTTGGAGTTTATATTAAGTTGTATAGTATTAGACTTGTTGTCGAAGAGGTTAGATGCGGTTGAAGGTAGGTGATACTGTAACATCCAAGTTCCACTAGTTGGTATTTCCGCTCGGATTGAAACCTTGTGTTGAGGTGTAAATCTATCAAGTGCCACAAATGTTCTACGAAATCTTCCAAACGCTCTCAATGACGATACTCTATACCAACTATCTCTATGAACTTGTTGAGTTCCGATGGTATCTATTGTCGGTAGAGCTGAATCATAATCCAATTGTTGTTGAAACCCGAACACCCATTTCATGGGACCAATTTGTTTCACGTGATTTAGAGCAAACGAATTTCTGGGTTGAGAAAAGGAGAAATCCGAATCCAAATCATCGATTACAATTCCACTCTCGACAGGTATCCACTTACTACTAAGCAAAAACGGCTTTGGATCTAAACTAGCTTGCCCTTGAGTATGTTTGTATTGTTTCAATAAATAAATGTTTGTTCTATTCAAAGATAGATGTGGATTAATGATTACCGCTTCGATCGGATAGTTCGCAATAAGATTGATACTCTTCGTTTCAAATGCCGGTACAACAATTGGTGTTACAGGTGTATATGAAGCTACACTTGAAACAACACCATACGTCGGCGCATTTCGATAACGTAAGGTTATAAGACCACTCAACGGAGTGGCGTTATGTACATCGATCGTACTTTGAAATCGTTGTGTTCCATTCGAGTTCTCTTTTATCTGAGAAATCTCAGTAAATCTAGCCATGAAACCCGGTAAACCCCTATCTGTGATCCATTGTGTAAGAAAGGGTTCAGCCGTTACTTTGTGTTGCTTAGCAAGTTTAATTACTTCTTCGTAAGTATATGATCTGCCCAACGATAATTCGCGAATAGCTTTAATCCATCCGACGACTGCTTGTTTATCGTTGGTTTCTAGTATTGCTTTCGCTATTTCCCTTGTCTTAAAAAGAAATAATTCAAGCTCTTGTTGGTGCCCAAGAATAGTTGAATTGTATAGAAATCCATGTTTTTCAGCTAAATCCCATACTGCCATTCTTGAGCCATATTCGATTTCTAATGCTTTGATGTATAGAAAAGTCTGTCGATGACCAATATGGTCAATGGACAACCGCGAATATACGGGAGTGGAACGAATCACATTGCGATTGATTTCGGTTAACGGAGCAACATGAATAGTAGAGTAAATATTAAAGGATTCAAATGGAGTATTACCTAGCGAACCAATTATGTTTCGAATAATTTGATCTAGTTCTTCGGCGTAGGAACCAGTTGCAGCTGTGACATGAGCAAAGAACAAATCAGGAGTGTCCAGCCACAAGTTGTCGGTACCTAATCCATTTCGAATGTAATGGTTTAAGAAATTAATTAACATTTGCTCTTTTGTAACAACTAGATCATTCGGCAATTTTCTAGATACACTATCTAGTGAAAGTGATGGTAAACCGAATTCTTTGAACAGAACAACTCCGGGTAAGGTGTTTCGCGCCCCCATACGCCAACCACCACCTACGGTACGTAGTCGACTAGGAATCTCCACTAGATTGATCGTGCTGCGCGGTAACGTTAAACCATTGTTTGTGATCTCGCGAAGCCAAAGTTTTACACTCTTTTGTAAAGTCGCTATAGATTCGTCGGACATTTCTTGCCCACTCTCTCTGAGTGTGTGTAAGTAAACTTCCGTCTCCGAGCCAACAACGTTTAACGGAATTGTCTGAAATTCGGCCGCGAACACGCCGATCTGTGCTACGGGATTAGTCGAATATACTCGATAAGAATTCTGTGTTTGCCGTATTTTGTTCGTTTGTCCGGTACCAACTAATGACCAATGTTCATGTATTATTTCAACTACAAGATCTACATTGAAAAAATCGGTGGGTATTATTTTCTCTATCGATTTTTCTACCATAACACCGGTAACTGGATACCATGCAACTCCTGGCATTAGCGCAACATACTGAGGCGTAAAAACCGATCCGTCTTTACCAAACAACTTGACTGCGCTAAGTGGTACATTCGATGAACGAAATAGTTCTACCGAGCTATCAATGTAAGCAAAACGGGGATCAGGACGACCGTGAGCTTCAATTTTTAGTGTTAAAGACTCTAGACCGATTCCGGTTTCAGGCAACAAGACTTCCAAGATGCCGTTTTCGAATGTAAATAGACTTTCGGCGTCGTTTAACGAAATCTTCACCACATTCATGCCAGGATTTAAGCTAAACACCAGCTTATTGTGGTTCAGTTCTTGAACTTTAAACGACAAGGCAAGATTTATCATCAATTGGCGACCTGGATTAATAGTGATGTTTCCCGAAATTTCATTTAGGTCGAGTTTTTGACTATATTCGATTGTTTGGTGAGATTCGCGCCACCGGTATACTTGGTCATACGAATTCACATGGTGAGTGAAGGTCCACCCCCATAGCGCAATGCTAATTACAACGAAACCAGTAATCAATGACAGTTTCAACGACGAAGAATTTTGGTCGTTTCGAGGCCAGATCATCGCAGCACCTACAACCAACGCTCCAGTTGCAAAAAGAGTCGCTAATCGAATACCAATCGTCGATACCTTGGAAAAATTAGGTAATACTTCCGAGACAAATAGAGTATCGTTTGAGAATGGAGAAATGACAGCTAGGAGAAAATAAGGGGAGTTAACCAAAGTTAGATAATTGACTAGGAATGTTGCGAGCGAGATTAATACGACGACAATACGAGAACTTAGTAGTGAACTGAGGAAAGAAACGTAAGCACTCCAGAAAAGTACGACCACATAGATATCTACGACAACCAGATTAAACATTGAATGAAATTGAAAAGGTTGAAAATATCCCACTTCCGTGTAGAAAGAAAACAAACCCAACAGATACAAACCTACTACATTTGACGCAACCAGTAACCAAATTAGAGTCGTAGTACCAATTACCCGTACAAGCAGAAATCCAAGATTAGACACTGGTTTAGAGTGCAAAACTTCTGCGACGCGATCCCTTTGCAACCGATAGTGAGCATCGAAAACCATATACATCGTTCCTACTTGCAACACCAAATAAAAAGTTGCATCAATCGAACCAAGCAGGTAACGAGGAACAGTCATTCCAAAGGTTGGCGATAGTTGTGCTAGGTTAGCCGCGTACTGGCTCGATAGTAGGTATCCACCTACCGACAGGAAAACTAATAAGACACAAAATACTCGAAAACGCATCATACGCGACAAACTGCGCATTTCGCGATGTACAAGATCAATAAAAGTCTTGACTCGTTCAAAAACCTTCGTCCGTGGAAAAAAAGAGGTGTTTTGCATATCTAATTTATCAGACATAACATCGATTCATGAATGTCTTTCCAATCTTGAGCAAGATTGATACTTCGGGCTTTGACTGAAAATCCATCTAAAGTTAAATCAACGTTGACGGATTCTTGGACAGTTGGATAGAGCAACATACCTTCGTGTCGTGGTCCAGGTGGAGTCATTTCTCTATGCCTCAGATAGGTCATGATTTGGTACAAATGGTCTGAATGTAACTTGTCACCAAATCTCCCCCCAAATGTGTTTTTGTAGTATTTGGTATCAATGATGATACGACGGTTCTGATTTTCGAGAATGACATCCGCATACATGTTAGGTAGCCATTTGCGATTTTGTTGGTCTGAACCAAGATGGTTCCAACTAATTTGTCTGGTGAGGTTGACAGAAAAGTTTGGTAATTCTCGGCGGAAAAATGAAACTACAAAATCTTCAAACAGTTTGTGCATTTGTTCTTCGGTAAATTCTTTAAACGTATTCTGTCCAGCAGATTCGTCAATCAATATTTGTTCATAGAGCAAGAGACAAATATCAAGAATTAATCGGTAATACCGTCGGTTTCGGTCTAGTCTCACTTTACTGAACGATTGCCTATTTAAATTCAATATCTGTATACCTGCAAGAGCACGACACGCTTTAACTACATCTGATCGGATGCCTTTGTCTAATCCTTCAACACGTAATAATTGGTGTAAAGTGGACCGTACAATCTGATTATGGATAACATCATGAGAAAGTTCCTGGAATTCACACGCTACACGTCCATGAACTCTTAATGCGCGTTTCACCATTTGCGAGACATTGACTTTCCCGCGAATACCGACTAAGTCTTCCTGTTGATCAATGTAGTCTTGATCTAATCCTGTACGCAATAAGTGAAAGACGCCGACGGTCAGCATTTTTCCAAAGAGGTCATGAACTGCATCGCACTGGTCTAGTTCGTTCAAGCGAATCAGGTCCAGTTCCTGCGCATGGTCCCAAACGTAGCAAAACAGGTAGTAGATGTTTGCTATGGGAATCTTTCTTTCGTTCACTTTTTCAGTGCTTGTATAGCGTCCTTCACTTCTTCTTCAGAGCAGTCAAACCAATATTCTCTTAACAGTGGAGCGATTTGAGTGTCAATGATATTTAGATACCAGCTATCGTTAACGGTAGTTTCAGTGTCTGGCACGAAGTAACTGTGTCCGACTTGGAACCCTGCTCCTAATTCTCTGTCTTTTGTGATCTTTTCGTTTAACTCAGATAGACGAGAACATATTCGATTAACAAACTCCAACCCCCCACCCGATGCTTCCAAGTATTGCTTGAAATTTTTGGTACTTTCCTCCGAATCGAAAGCGGGTTGAATGGTTTCGAAAGCAAATCTTCTACGAAGTGCGTAGTCCACCATGGCTAACGAACGATCCGCGGTATTCATCAAGCCAAGAATATATAGATTCTCCGGGACATAAAAAGTAGCGTCCGGGTCTCCAGAAGTTAGTGCAACCGCATATTCAATACTTCGTTTGTCGGCTTCGATTAGCATCAGTAATTCACCAAAAATCCTTGAAAGGTTCCCGCGATTGATTTCATCGATAATGAACACAAACTTTCGCTCGGGATGTTGTCGAGCAAGTTCACAAAATTTCAAAAATACTCCGTCCCGTAATTCAAACCCTCCAGACTCTGTCGGTCTCCATCCTTGAACGAAATCTTCGTAAGAATAGGACTGATGAAACTGAACTAGTTTTATTCGTCGTGAATCCTTCTCACCCATTAAAGTCCAAGCCAGTCGTCGCGCAATAAATGTTTTACCAACACCTGGTGGACCTTGAAGAATTACGTTCTTGCGCGCTTCAACTGATTGCAGGATTCGATCCAATTTTTTAGCTTCAACAAACACGCCTTTCGACAGATCTGCAAAACTATATGGTGCATTGACTTGCATTAAGTTGGCAGCAAATCTCAGTAGACTTTCGTACTTGTTTGGATTTGCGAGCGTTAGTGTTTTTCGGGGCATCGGATGATCATAAATCTTGGGTTCGCTCAGTTCATGCCACTCGGCTTTACGAGCATGCCAACCTGCCTCGTTCTTATCCAAGAAATATTCACCAGTCACTTTTCCCCATCCGATAAATTGTCGTCTTCCGTGCTTCGCGAAAATGTAATCGCCAAGCTGAACTTCTTCATAAAACTGCCAAAGAGCTAAAGCTGGCACCGACGGTTGCTTGTTACTATCTAGCTCTTGCAATTTCGTAAGAATCTCGTCTTTGGAAGAGTATAGATGCAAGTCTCCAATTTCATTGCTGTATCCAATTCTCACAAGACCAGATCGCAGAAATTCTTTCCAATATCGCGCCTCTGAGCCAGGAGCTATTACCCATACGTTCGCTGTACCAAACCACGCCGTGTACCACGATGGAAATTTTTCCTTTGGATCCTTTGGTTCTGGTTTGTGTTGCCATCGCTCTTTATATGGAGACTCGTAGTAATTGACGTAATTAGTTGGAGGATTTTCCTCTTTTCCAAGTTTTTGCGAAATCGCATGCAGGCGCTTATCAACTTCAAGGAGCGTTAAGCTGTTGAGAGTATCAGTATCAATACTTGGTTCAGTGAATGCTAGTACGATTTGACGTTTATGTTGTGATGAATTGTTGTCAAAGAATTCATCTGGAAAAAGTAAGTGCAATACGATGTGTCGAAACAAACAACGTTGACTATCCGGTTGCGCATCTAACCATGCGCCAAATTCCCAAGCTTTGGCAGTGTTTGGTTCTTGTCTGTACCGCGACAATTTTCTCCACTCGCACATCACAAGCACGATAAAATTAAACTCTTTCCATAGTTTAGCGAGATACCATACTCCAGGAGGAATAGGACCTCTTTCTAATACGGGTCCTAGGCTAGAGTGCTCTCGTGGAAATGGAACTTTGCTCCAAGTCCAGATCTCTTGGATGATGTTGTATTTGTGTGGTCGACTCACCGCCGTCGTTTTGACTCCTAGGTAGTACAGCCACAAGATTTCGGCTGCCAAGCATATAACTTCGTCAGTAGCGTCGGCGATTTGAAATTTCAGTTTTTCTACGAACGTTCCTTTACCTAAAATAGGGTTCTCGACCACTAGTTTTTGTAGTGTTTCAAAATTTTCCATGCTCCAAAGTGGAAGATCGCTAAGTATTGAACCTCCTTTAATCAAACATCGATCTTTCCATAAATTCACATGTTCATACAAGACTGGATTGTTCTGTGGAGACCCGGTATAAGCTGAGGACGATTGTTCCATAGATCTTAAATTTGGTTGATTGAGGTAGCGATGGAGATTTTAAGAACTGAAATAAATTGGAACTGCTGCATCAAGAATCATCAATTCATCTCTATCATAAGAATGAACGCCGTATTAAAACTGACTAGATAAACGAGGTTTCTTTCGCAATTTAATTAGGTTAAACGGTCTTGAAATAAAGATTGATTTGTTAGAACTCTAACAATTAGTAAAATAGTAATAGTCTGTAGTCCGTTTCTGATAAGTACAGCGCCGACTTGATTAAACATTTGATCGCTGTACGACGTAAAAGACGAGTAAGTTGCTCTTTTCGGACTAAATCAGCCATTCAGTTGTAAGTTAATCTTTATTATGATGTTTTAAAAGTGCAGCCCCACTACTTGACAAAGATATTCAAGGTAAGCTCTAAATACCTTGAAAAATGCTTCACACCTGACGAACTTGTAGACTTCAAGGATATTTGCTACAAGACTATCCCTAACACCGACAGACATAGGGTGGTGCAGTCGTTTAATCATTTGTACTACGAAACCATTAGAGCAAGATTTCAATCGCAACACCCGTACAACGTAGAACTTGATAAATTTCTGGCTGAGCCTGAATCTAATTTAAAAATCTTATGGGGAGACTGTCTGCGATATCTACGGAATATGAAATCTGAAAGTGTTCAATTAATGATCACATCTCCACCCTATTACAACGCAAGAGACTACTCACAATGGGATTCACTTGATGGTTTTCTAGAGGACATGGACTTCATCATTCAAGAGTGTTATCGGGTTCTCGACAACCATCGAGTATTTGTTTTCAATGTTGGCGACATTTTCGATAATGATCGAAAATATACACGATCAAATTGGGGTAAGAGACGAATTCCACTTGGCGCTTACTTTACAGTAATGTTTGAGAAAGCTGGGTTCACATTCGTCGACGACTTCATTTGGGATAAGGGAGAGGTTCAAAGTCAGCGACACAAGAACGGAGACAGTCCGTATCCACTATATCAGTATCCCATTAACTGCTACGAACATATCTTTGTTTTTCAAAAACATCGACTAGATAACACAATGTATCCCTGTCCTATCTGTGGGTGCCTGAAAGTCAATGGAAATGCTTATTCTGGAGTCGGAATTAAGTCATGGGAATGTAAAAATTTTGAGTGTATGGAAAGATCAGCAGGAAATCGAGGAAAGAGATTTTCGGCGCGCACTAAGATCATGAATGAACTGAAAAGTTCAGAGAATCTCGTAAACAACGAATTGCTAAAACAATGGAGAAGAGACATCGTATCTTTTCCTCCAGTTATCAAAATAAACAGTTCTGGCAAGAACGTGTTGGGGCACGATGCTCCATTTCCTCGTCAGATCCCATATTATTCGACCAAAGTGTTTAGTGGAGTCGGCGAAGTTGTTCTCGATCCATTTGCAGGCAGTTTTACAACTCCAATAGAAGCTACAGAACTGAAAAGAGTTGGAATCGGGATAGAGCTACATCGAAATCCGAACCGAGATATTTTGATAAACAAGCTTGGAGTAACTTCAGACATTTTTCATACAGAGTTTTCTGAGCTTGAAAAAGTCCATGAGTGACCCACAACAGGAAGAACGCGATAAAAAAGTTATCGGCCTCTACGGCGAAATGCGCCTAGCAATGGAATTGCACAATCGGGGATGGCAAGTCTATCGCCCCTACATCGATGAAAAGTTTGACTTTGTAATTATGCGATCTTACTGTCACAAGTGTGAGCAGTTCGTCAACGCATTACACCGACAGGACCGATATGATGGCAAACGTAGAAATGTCGTAACTAATCTTTGCGACCTTTGTCAAAAGGACTCATTGCAAATGTTGGTGCGATTTGTTCAGGTGAAAACCTCGGAAGGCATACCAGTCAATGCCGAACTGAAAAGATATAGTTTCCATCCAAAATTACGTTATCACCTTGCTGATGGTCGAGTGTTTTATGTTTGGATTCAGATCTGGGACGAAAACACAGTAAACTATTTCATTTTCAACACGTCAGAAGTAGCAAAGTTTGATGACATGAGTCTTGATACATACCAAGTTACCGATAATCAAAAAACTGAACTACCAATCCTCAAAGATGGGGTAGTTCTTAAAAAAGGACGCAAATATAACTACCTAGTGTTTGAAGGTTTCAGAAATAATTTCGAATTATTCGACGAAATCATTGAAGACGAAGTCAGACTCGACTCTTGACACGTTGCTATTGAGCATCGTCGATCCAACTTCACAAGCAAATTCACAGTTGCTCATTCTTGAGAAATTCTCGCTTCCGGTGAGTTAAACAACTGCCAGAGTTGTTTATCAAGACATCAAGTTATGCACTGAATTGTGGACAATAGTTAGACATTCTTAAAATTTTTGTTCAAAAATTTAGTTTAACTACCTGTATTCGATTTTGTTATAGGCTATTTCATAGAAGATGTCCATGTCCACTAGCCCGCATGACTTTTCCAACCGAGAATTAAAAATATCGGATAAACAACAAGCTTTACGTGACGGAATCGCTCCGTATGCATCGCAACTTGGCGGACTAATTCGGGCACTACACTGGGTACAACATAAATTTGGTTATATCAACCCAGAACACTACGTAGATATTGCTGACGTATTCAACCTCAGCGTAGCAGAAGTTAGAGGTGTAGTCAGCTTCTACCACGATTTTCGCACTTCACCCCCACCGAAACATACTATTAGAATCTGTCAAGCCGAAGCTTGTCAAGCTCAAGGAGTGCGGGCATTAACGGAAGCTGTTGAAGAACGTCTAAACACCAAAATGAACAGTCAAACTAGCGATGGTTTAATCGAACTAAAAGCAGTTTACTGTCTGGGTCTCTGCTCATTAGGACCTTCCATGGAAATAAATGGGGAACTGATTGCTAAGGCTACGGTAAAAGATCTCGAACGGGTGAAGCGATGAAAGCAACAATATCGTCCGATTCTTTTGCTGTCGCAAGTGGTGTCGATTCGGTAGTAGTAGAACTGAATCGACACGATCTTTCGGTAATCAAAACCGGTTCGTACGGACTAGCGTGGTTGGAACCAGTATTGGAACTGGAAATCGATTCCGTTGAAACTACTTATCGAAATGTAACTCCCCAAGCCATTGAATCCATTCTTAAAAGTCGAGCAAACAAAAAACACGATTTACAAATACCTAATATCGAGACTCATTCCTACTATTCAACTCAACAACGATTAGTATTCGACGATTCCGGCATTAAACCACCGGTAACTGTTCCAGATTGCTCGCTGCTAGATTCAGTATTAAATCTTAGCCCTACTGAAATCATTGACGCGATCGAAACATCAGGACTTCGAGGCCGTGGTGGTGCAGGGTTTCCAGCACACATTAAATGGCGTACCGTAGCGACAACTGAAAGCGATCAAAAATATATTGTCTGCAATGCCGACGAAGGTGATTCTGGAACGTTCTCGGATCGTATGTTGATGGAAGCCGACCCGTTCAAACTTATCGTTGGAATGATCATTACGGGTTATGCGACTGGTGCTACAGAGGGCTACATTTACCTACGTTCCGAATATCCAGTAGCGCTGAACTTTCTGCAACAAGCGATAGATATTGCCTACCGCGAGAATCTACTGGGAAAAAATATTCGAGATTCCAATATAGACTTTGACTTAGACATTTTTGTTGGTGCGGGTGCCTACATTTGCGGCGAAGAAACATCGCTGCTCGAAAGTTTAGAAGGTAAACGCGGTGAAATCAGATCAAAACCTCCCTTACCAGCGATTGCTGGCTTATTAGGCAAGCCAACCTTGGTCCATAACGTGATTAGTCTTGCCTCCGTTCCCGGGATCTTTCAAATCGGTGCTGCCGAGTATGGTGCCCTCGGCGTCGGTCGATCGACAGGTACTATGCCTTTCCAAATATCGGGAAATGTTCGGCAAGGAGGTCTCATCGAGCTACCATTCGGTCCAACTGTACGAACACTTGTCGAGAATTACGGTCAAGGAACTCTATCGGGGCGACCTCTAAGAACCGTACAAATCGGTGGCCCACTTGGTGCATATCTAACCGAAGATGAACTTGATACACCGTTAACCTATGAACACCTAATGGAAATTGGAGCGGGTATCGGACACGGTGGCTTAGTCGTCTTTGATGATACTGTTGATATGCGCGAACAAGCCGAATACGCTTTTGAGTTTTGTGAGATAGAATCATGTGGAAAATGTACACCATGTAGAATAGGATCTGTTCGAGGAAAAGAAACAGTCAGTCAAATGCGTAACAAACCCGGTGGGGATAGAATACGCTTGATCGAAGATCTGTGTGATGTAATGGAAAAAGCTAGCCTCTGTCAAATGGGTGGAATGACACCGATCCCCGTCCGTAGCGCGATGCAAAAATTTCCTGAAGATTTTCGTGGGGTAAAACCATGAGACTAAGAGAACAAGACTACGGGACTCCTGCACCTAGATTGAACGGCCACCAGGATAGTCCAACAGTTTCTTTAAATATTGATGGTATCAACGTTTCCGTTCCAAACAATACGTCAATAATGCGGGCTGCAGTCGAAGCAGGAATACCTATTCCAAAACTCTGTGCTTCGGACAACCTGAAATCCTTTGGCTCTTGCCGCCTCTGTTTAGTAGAGATCGAAGGACGACGCGGTTTAATCGCTTCATGTACCGAACCCGTACAAGCGAATATGCGGGTCAAAACACAAACACCGCAAGTCGCAGAGATTCGCCGTGGTGTAATGGAACTCTATATTTCTGATCATCCATTGGATTGCTTAACCTGCCCTGCTAACGGCGATTGCGAACTCGAAGACATGGCTGGAGCAGTAGGCTTACGGGAAGTTCGTTATGAGATTGAAGACGATCACTTAGATGCAACCATCGATCAATCGAACCCGTACTTCCAATTTGACCCGTCGAAGTGTATTGTTTGTTCTAAATGCGTCCGAGCCTGCGATGAAGTTCAAGGTACCTTTGCTTTAACGATTGACGGACGCGGTTGGGAGTCAAAAGTTGCAACGTCCGCTGATTTGTTCATGGATTCTGAATGTGTTTCCTGCGGCGCGTGTGTACAAGCCTGTCCGACCGCCACTCTAATGGAAAAAAGTGTTGTGAATCATGGTGTCCCCGACCGAACGGTTCTGACTACTTGTGCCTACTGTGGGGTCGGTTGTTCATTCAAAGCCGAGCTGAAAGGCGACCAAGTAGTTCGGATGGTGCCTTATAAAGAAGGAAAAGCCAATCACGGTCACTCTTGCGTAAAAGGAAGATTTGCCTACGGTTATGCAAATCATCCCGATCGAATTACCCAACCGATGATTCGTGATTCTGTAGAAGACCCGTGGCAGGTAGTCGATTGGGATACGGCAATTAAAGAAACCGCTTCAAGATTTAAGGAAATTCAAGAAAAATATGGAAGAAAATCTATTGGTGGTATCAGTTCGTCGAGAACAACAATTGAAGATATCTATTTAGTTCAAAAATTAGTACGAACCGCATTTGGAAACAACAATATTGATACTTGCGCGCGTGTCTGTCATTCACCAACCGGTTATGGTCTCAAACAGACCTTCGGAACTTCGGCTGGTACGCAACACTTTGACTCGGTCGAAGAAGCTGATGTAATCGTTGTTATCGGTGCAAACCCAACGGAAGGACACCCGGTTTTCGCCTCACACTTAAAGCAATGTGTACGCAAAGGTGCAAAAGTGATTGTCATTGACCCGCGAAAAATTGACATGGTTCGCTCACCTCACATTGAAGCTGAGTTACATTTAGCCTTATTACCAGGAACAAACGTTCCAATTATCAATGCATTCGCCCATGTAGTTTTGCAGGAAGGACTAGCTGATGAAGAATTTGTCAATGAACGTTGCGACCTTGATTCCTATGCTGATTGGCGAGATCTGATTCAACAAGACGAATACTCGCCCGACAATGTAGCATTAATTTCCGGAGTTCCTGCCAAAGATATTCGCGAAGCAGCGCGACTATATGCTAACGCAAAAAACGCCGCTATCTATTACGGATTGGGTGTTACTGAACATAGTCAAGGCTCGACAATGGTCATGGGGATGGCAAATCTAGCCATGGTAACGGGAAATATTGGGAGAATGGGTGTTGGAGTTAACCCACTCCGCGGTCAAAATAACGTACAAGGCGCTGTAGATGTGGGTTCGTTTCCACACGAACTCCCGGGTTATCGCAAAATTACCGAAGAAGAAACTCGGTCTGAGTTTGAAGAAGCTTGGAGTGTGATTATCGATCCAGAACCAGGTTATCGTATTCCCAAAATGTTTGACGAAGCTTGCGCAGGAAGATTTAAAGGTATGTTCATTCAAGGTGAAGATTTCATGCAATCAGATCCAAATACCAAGCATGTTGAACAAGCACTTAAGTCGATGGATTGTGTAGTTATACAAGATCTGTTTTTGACCGAAACAGCTAAATTAGCACATATTTTTCTACCGGGTACAACTTTCTTAGAAAAGAACGGAACCTTCGTCAATGCTGAACGAAGAATCAATCGTGTAAGACCTGCAATGAAACCAGTTACCGGTATGGAAGAATGGCAAGTCATTCAAAAGCTTGCGTGCGAAATGGGATACCCAATGCACTACAACTGTGGTTCTGAGATAATGGATGAACTAGCGCAACTAACACCTATGTTTCAGAATGTTTCTTTCGACTACCTAGATGAAGTAAACAGTGTACAGTGGCCATGTAATGAAGACGCCCCTCTCGGAACAGAAATCATGCATATCGGTGAGTTTGTGCGAGGTAAGGGGAACTTTGTTCGTACCGAATATCTCCCAACGAAAGAAAAAACCAACCGCAAATTTCCACTTCTATTAACAACGGGTCGAAAATTAACTCAATACAACGTAGGTACGCAAACACGACGTACCGAAAACAACGTGTGGTTGGAAGAAGATCGTCTAGAAATTCATCCAGTAGACGCAGAACTGAGAGGTATTCGCACTAACGACTTACTTTCGGTTCGTTCGCGTATGGGTGAGATTACCTTGCGTGCCGAAGTCACTGATCGAGTTAATCCTGGTGTTGTTTACACTACTTTTCACCATCCGTCGACCGGGACCAATGTCGTAACTACAGAGTTATCTGACTGGGCTACTAACTGTCCCGAGTACAAAGTAACTGCTGTTGAAGTTCACCCCGCGAATCACCTCTCGGATTGGTACGATCACTTCGTCGATTCCGAAGAAAAACAACATTCCTTGTTACCGACTGAAAGTTAAACCGTTGGAAGATTTAAGAAGTCTACCGTATCCGATTCGCCGTTTTAATGGGCAATCTTCTGAACGACTAGATTACGTAACTCGAGAAGAACCTTTAGAACTCAAACTCGAGTATTTTTCAAAAGCCAGTAAGCACCAGACCAGCATCGCGGTAACAATGCGCACTCCAGGCGACGACATAGATTTAGCCCACGGTTTTTTGTTAAGTGAAGGTGTGATCAATAGTTTTGATCAAGTCGAAGATACGTATTTTGATTCACCAAACGAAAATTCTAATACTTTGGTTGTTTGTCTAAAGCAAGGTGTTGAATTTGACAAAGAATTGCTACTGCGGCACTTTTATACTTCATCTAGTTGTGGGGTTTGTGGAAAAGTATCTCTCGCAGCAGTTGCGGTCCATGTACCACAATTTGAAACCTCAAGTTTTCAGGTTCCTCGGTCAACACTACATCAACTACCGACAAATCTGCGTCAACTACAAAGTGAATTTCGGAAGACCGGCGGTTTACACGCGAGTGCACTATTTGACACTGAGGGAACCATTTACCGAGTTCGCGAAGATATTGGACGTCATAATGCACTTGACAAACTCATTGGTTCGTTTCGAAGTGATAACTTATCGAATATTCGACAGTTTGGTTTATTACTCAGTGGTCGTGCAAGTTTTGAGTTATTACAGAAAGCCGCTATAGTAGGAATACCGTTTGTGGCGGCTATTGGATCCCCTTCTTCGCTGGCTATCGATCTAGCTCAAGAACAACGAATCACACTTGTTGGTTTTTTATCGAGATCGAATCTCAACATCTACTGTGGCGAACGAGTCTGTGAGCATTGACAAAAGCGACGTTACCGGTATCGTCCTATGTGGTGGTCAAGGGGCACGTCTCAACGGACAGGATAAACCCTTGCTTCGTCTAGGGAACCGCCAAATCATCGATTACATTCTTGATGGGCTAGTTGAACAAGTTGGACGATGTGTGATTTCCTGTTCAAGAAATGTAGCTCTCTATGAAGCTAAAGGACACCAAGTGATAGTTGATTCTGATGTTGCACGAGGACCACTCGCGGGGCTCTGTGAATCGTTTCAATTCATTGAAACGCAGTGGGTATTGACTGTACCGGGAGATAGCCCTTTTCTTGCTAGCAATTTAGTTTCTGTGCTTAGTACGGATGCAGCAAGACAAGGTGTCGCCGTCCCCGATAACGGCGAACATAGGCAAAACCTGTGTTTACTACTCGATGCAGCAGCACGAGACGATCTCTGTCGCTTTTATAACGAAGGTGGTAAAGCTGTCAAGTACTGGTTAAATCATCGACAAGTCAAATCAACCGATATGGCTGATCAAGCTAGTTCTTTTTTTAATGTAAATACCCCAAAAGAACTTAATTTAGCCCATCAAATGCTGAATTAATACCAATAACAAATACGAAACTGGTTCAATTTCATTAAAATTTCTTTTCCAATGGTCAATCTTTATCGATTCAGTAGACATCGAAATCGTGAATCTGTTGGAAAAAACTTGAAATACATCATTGTTCGTATAATTACGAAATACAAAAGCGCGCAATCTTACTCGTGTGTCTTTAAGTCTAAAACACGAGTTTAAACTGTTGGAGAATTCTTATCAAATCATCATCACTCAATATTGAACATAACCGCGATAATGGAGTCCTGACTTCCAGTGTTTCAGGTCGTATAGATGGAATGACTGCTACAGAATTTGAAGAAAACGTTCGGGGTGAGGTCGCTGAAACCGATACCGGCGTAATCATTGATCTGAGCGGTGTCACTTATCTAAGTAGTGCGGGATTACGCTCGATGCTTCTCATCGCCAAAATGTTGAACAAACTGGGTTCAGCATTTGTCCTTTGTTCAGTCCCAAACACAATCTTAGAAATCATCAAAATTGCTGGTTTTGATCGAATCATCAATGTTGTTGAAACGCACGCAGATGCAATAGCTAAGGTTGGAAAAAAGTAGACCACTCACTGCTCTACTCCACACAATCAATGAACTGAACCGAAATCCCGACCAGGGATTTTGCCGTTATACATCCATAAATTGCGAGGGATCTTTAGGTAGGTCAATGATCATTTGCGTCCACTCGCCTTCCTCAGATGACACTTCCATTGTTCCCCCATGTTGACCAACAATGTCATTACACAATGATAAGCCGAGTCCAGTCCCTTGGTCGGTTGGTTTAGTCGTAAAGAATGGATTGAATATCTTCTCAATCGTTGATTCTGGTATGCCCGTACCGTTATCTCGGAACGTAATAAGGACTCCATCGTCAAACATTTCGGTTCTGATTAGTAAGGTTGGGACATAGTCAGAATTGGGATCGTCTGCAAGTAGTAATTTACGTTTTTCATTGCAGGCGTAGCCAGCGTTAGACACTAAATTTATAACCAACCTTCCTATATCTTGGGGTACCATCCGTGTTGATTCTATGCTCTCGTCTAGTTCATATTGAATGTCTAGTTGAAAGTTATTATCCGTCGCTCGGGCACTGTGAAAGGCTAGTCGAGCATGTTCTTCGAGTAAAACGTTTATATTGGATTCTTGGAACTCATGTGCATCTCGTCCCATTTTCAACATATCGTCGATAATTCGATTAGCGCGCCCTGTATGTTGTCGAATTCGTTTGAAGTTTTCAGTCAAATCACTGCTTATTTCTTTAACGATGTCCACGTCCATTGACTTTGTTTCGCCGTCATTTTCCAATATTTCTTCAAGCAATTCTTCCAATAGATCTTCCGAGGATTCCGAAAAGTTTTTGATGAAGTTCATCGGATTTCGAATTTCGTGTGCCACCCCAGCGGTCAATTCCCCCAAAGCAGCTAACTTCTCACGAAGTACTATCTGTCCTTGTGCCTGTTTCAATTCTTCGTTGGCATCTTCCAGTTCATTATTTTTCTTCGACAACTCGTCGGCTAAATGCTCAACGAGATTTAAACGTTGAACTTCTAAGGCATTCTTTCGGAATATCTCTAACGCTTGTTGCATATCTCCTATCTCGTCAGAACCGTCGACTACTACTACTTCCTCCAACTCGCCTTGTGCCATCGTACTCATTCGACTGGAAAGACTGTCTAATCGACGCAACAAACGTCTACCGATGTATGCAAAAGCAATCAACGCCGCGCCGACAATACTCACTACATTAACGATCAACAATAGTGTTCTACCGGTGTTAATCGCTTGAATACTAGATTGCGCGGCCTCCTGACTCTCTAAAGTCGTAATAAATACTGCGTTTTCTAGTATTTGTTCAACTTGTTCACTTACACTTTGGTGCAAATTAAAAACTTCTTCGATCTCGGTTTGAATGTCGAGCAAGCTAGACTTTACCTCAAAGATACCACCAACATCTAGACCGATCACGTACAACTGATTACATAGAGGTGCAAATTCTTCATGAATAGGATCCGTTTCTAAGAAACCCAATATGCGATCTACTCCATATTCACTAGTCTCGAACTGATCTTTCAGAGTCTCGAGTAAAGCTGAATCGATAACCTCTACAGCGCTGTAAACAAAATGAGAAGCAATCGTTGTGTAGCGCCTGAGATCTACCATGTACCGATAACGATTGATCTGTTCATTAGTGAAATGTTCATCGCGCGCGACCGGTGCTTCATTTCGATCGGAATAACCAAGTGCAAGAAACAATATTTGAGCATCGATTTCGGAACCCAAACGGTTATCGATAAATGTAGCTAGGTCATCGAACTGTGTCCCAAGTTCGGCAAGTTGCACAATCTTAGCAATACGTTGTTCAATGTGTTGCTCGACGGTCGTTATGTTTTCTAGCAGGGTACTTCCTGCCGAAAGCAGTTGTTGATTACTTTCTTCGCTGAGATGAAAACGATCGATGTTGTTGAGTTGGTTTTCAAAAGTTTGGGTAACCACTTCCAGCTCATTCTTCAAACCCGTCAACTCTTCTTGTGAGTGTACCGAGGTCAATTCCGGTACCGCCGATACGATCGATGTTCCAGTTTGAGAAATCGAAAACGCTTCTTCTACGTTGGGCATTGCGACTTCGTGAACTCGATTTTGTGCTTGTTGGATTTGTTCGAGATATACAAGACCCACAATACTAGCTAATAGCGTTAGCACGACTGCACCCAGCAAAGCCGTCCCTAACTTAAATGAAATCTTGTGTCGAAATTGCTTTATGCTTTGCAGCAAAGAAGAGGAAGATTTTTCAGCCATTACGGACTTAAGTCCTCAATTGTCTCGACGGCGCGAAAAGTTCCATCTTCTGTTAGCACCGTCATAAACACCCTGTCAGAGCCTTGATTGTCTGTTTCGAAATCCAGCAGAAACCCATCCAAATCTACATCATTTATAGATCTTATCGCATCCAAAAATCTTTCTCGTGTTAGTTCTCGACCAACACGTTCCAGCCCGAGAATCGCCAATCTTCCAACTAAATATCCTTCAAAAGAAAAAAAACCCGGTTCAAGATCGCCATCTAATACAGCGAGGGAATTACGATACTGCCGCGCAATCTCTAAAGAGTCACTTTTCGGAAACGGGACGACCTGCGAGACCATAACACCTGTACCATCGTCGCCGAGTGCGTTGGCTAAAGCATTGCTGTTCACGAACGAAATATTGATGAAGATCGCGTTGAGGCCAACTTTTCTTGACCAAAGAATGAACTCTGCCGATGGTTCATACGCCCCGATCATGACAACCGCTTCTGGTTCTCCGCCCATAACGTCAAGCACACCTTTACGCACGTCGAGGCTATTTCGTCGATAAACGCCAGAGGGAAGCAATTTGAGACCACGCCGTTCCATTGCTGCTTTCGCGCCGTTGTGTCCCGCCCTTCCATAAGAATCATCCTGATAAAAAGTTGCGATACGTGTCGTACCCACTTCTCTAGTCAAAAACTCGATCATCGCTTCTGTTTCTTGAGCGTAAGATGCGCGTAAATTGATCACGACTTCTCGCTCATCGCGCAAAAAAGCCGCCCCCGTTAAAGGACCAATGTAGGGGACACTGTTATTCTGAGCGATGTCTACCGCAACTCGGGAAGTCGGCGTACCGACTGCCCCAATAAGAGAGAATACACCATGGATATCAATCAACTGATTGGTATTTTCGATGGTCAATTCTGGTTCGTATCGATCATCTAAAGTAATAAGTTTTAGTGTACGTCCATGTACACCATCGGCATTGTTGATTTCATTAAACGCTGCCTGAATACCAACCTGCATTCCCTGGCCAGAAGCACCGTTCAAGCCACTAAGGGCACACGATTGACCAAACAAAATCTCAGTATCCGTGACCCCAGCAACAGTCAACACATGTTCAAGAGAATGTTGCTCCTCTGAGATATTCGGAGCAGTACTAGAGTCTTCTACGATTTCTTGGGAGACTACGGTCAGACTACCGACAAAACAAAGAAGGGTAGCAAGAAATCGATTTAGCATTGATGAAGAACTCAACGATCGAGACTTTTAACCATACGAAGACAGTTTTTGTTGTTCGTCCTAGTGTAGGACACTTCTTTCATCATCGACTTGACTATATGAATGCCAACACCGCCGATTCGACGATCTTCTAATGTAGCATCTAAATCAGGTTCGTTTGCTTCGGTTAATGGATTAAATGCCTTAGCATCGTCAATGAGATCAATTTGCACACGATCTTCGAATACTTTTATTCGAACTTCGATTTCATGCCGAGTATCATCGTTGTCTTCAAAACCATAAGAAACAATGTTGACAAACAGTTCGTCAATTGATAGTTGTATCGCGTAGGTAACTTCTTGCGAGAATTTCTGCATCCTGGCAAACTCATTGAATGCGGTATCAAAACGCTGCAGTTCTTCTAAGCGATTGTCTAATCGAATGATACAGGAAGCTGGCATGATTTTCCTATGAAACGCATAAAACTAAACATGTGATATCGTCAGACGGTTCATTACCGTCTGTAAATTCTCTGACCTTGGCAAATACTGTCTCGGTAACTTGCTTTGCATTTTTGGGAGGTGGCTTACCATCAAACACCTGCATAAGACGTTCCATACCAAAAAAACTTGCGTCGCCTCGCTCCGCTTCATTGACCCCGTCGGTATACAACAATAGAACTTCACCAGGCTGTAATTCGAGTGAACTGCTCTCAAATTCAACACCTCTTGCCACCCCCAAAGCTACACCTCGTGACGTCTCTAATTCATAAACTGACCCGTCCGCGCGAAAAACGATCGGTTGATTGTGACCACCATTCGAATAATGAATACAGCGAGTGGTGGGGTCGAATACTGCATAAAACAAGGTAACAAACATCATGGATTCATTAGATATCTCTAACAAATCATTTACTTCCCTCAAGACTTTTTCGGGTTCTTCCATCCCGATGCTCGCACCATTCAATAATGTTCGACTCGACATCATGAATAACGCCGCCGGAATCCCTTTACCACTTACGTCTGCTATACACAAGCCGATTTGATTTCCTCGACGCTTTACGACGTCGTAAAAATCACCACCAATTTCGCGGGCTGCGTCCATACTTGCGTCAATTTGAAAGTTTTCGCCGACGGGGAAAATACGTGGCAGAATAGACTGCTGCATTGCCGATGCAGTCTCTAATTCCGATTGAATGCTGATTAGTTTTTCTCGATTTTCGTGTAATTCATGCTCGAAAGCGACGCGGCGATTAGTACGATCGATCGTGATCTTTAGATCCTCGAAATCCACCGGCTTCGTGATAAAATCGAATGCGCCTCGATTCATTGCGTGACGAATATTTTTCATGTCACCGTATGCAGAAATCATCACGGTTTTGATTTTGTCATCAATCGAAGGAATTTTTTCTAGCATCGTTAACCCGTCCATGACTGGCATATTGATGTCAGAGAGTACAATTTGAATCTTGTTGTTCTCTTTCAATATTTCCAACGCTTGAGACCCATTTTGAGCAAAACTTAAAACTAATTCACCGCGGCGAACTTCCCGCCGCATGCGCTGTTTCATGAGTATTTCAAGATCTGGTTCGTCGTCTACAACAAGAATGTGATTTGGTATGTTCTCAGCCATGATTCAACTAAGAAGTCCTCGCTTTTGCTAAATAAATCAAACTAGTTCAAAGAAGTATATTACGAAATTACGAAAACATTACTGACTGTTCTTGTACTTGTGTGGATCCGAGATATTCATCTCGAAACACCGACACATTTACATCCATGGTCGCGTCTCCATCGCCAATGGATACACCTTTAGTTGGCGGAACGTCACGATAGTCTCGTCCATATGCGATGTTAACGCGCGAACCACTTGGAGTGTCAGGATTAGTAGGATCGAAGGGATACCAGCCAAACTCAGGTAAAAAGCATTCCACCCACGCATGCGTGGCATTATCAACGATACGACGAATTTCCCCAGGATTCTCGTATAAATAGCCCATCATATAACGCGCTGGTATTCCTCGACTGCGTGCAATCGCAATCATTAACTGCGAAATATCCTGACAAACTCCCTCATGTCTTCTCAGTAACTCATCCACTGTTGTGTCAATTGTTGTTGAACCAGGACGATATTCGATGACTTCCGAGAGACGTCGTTCCAGCGACTTTAGAAAAGCAAACGGATCCGAGTAATCTATTCCCCCTTGTTCACTCAGCCATTGATCCAAGTCGACTTTGGTAGTTGTTAAGTCTGTCGGTTGTAAAAAATCCCAATACTTTATGGAAGATTCTAATGGATACACATCGCTCCATGTACACGGGGGACTAATGTTTAATACTTCCGTTCGATCCAAAACTTGTACTTTGGCAATACTAGACACAGTCAGATGACTATGGGGACGATGTAAATCGAACAAGTGATGCACATTGCCAAAATAGTCGGTGTCTTGTGCAATAAATGTATCTGGATTCACACGTAACTCATACTCTACGAGGGTCTGGTACTCATTGTGGCGCGGTTTCATCCACAAAACCATAACACTTGATTGTCGAGGTGAAACGTAGGAATAAATTGTGGTATGAATGATGGTGAATTGGTAGGGTGAGTCAGTCATGTTAAATTCTTGAGCTGTCTATTATTTCGTAATTGAACCACGCATTTGACAGGTGGTCATGAAACTTGTAAGCGAGACTTTCGACTAACGTTAGGAGTCTTCGTTTGTCCTCCACATCAGGCCACTCATATCGTAGTAAAGATACTAGACGCCCAGTAAACCTTTGTGCTAACGCACCACTTTTTTGTGCTGGTGCTTGTCCCAATTCTCCCATGCGCATACGAATTTGGTCAACTGCGTGATCAATAGAATTTGGTAATATGGAATCGGTAACTAACATGTTCATAACATGATTTGGTTCAACTTTGACTCCATAGCGATTTTGATAGGGTTGATCAGCTTGAAAACAATCGAGCAGACTCTTCCAATCGTACCCATCTAGCTCTTCGTAATCTTCCATTGTCGCAGATTGCGCCTGATAAATAAGTAACGCTGCCATGAGTTGTGCGTGCTCTATGTACCTACCAATTTGCAGAAACTCCCACCGTTCATCGCGATAGAGTGTCGCTGCACAGACCCCCATAAAAGTACTGATATGTTGAACTATTTCTGCATAAAAAAGATGGGGATCTCGTTGCCAGATACTATCAATCGTCAAATCTTTCAGACGAAAGTGGGTACGATTCAAACTTAACCACATTTCAGCACTTATGCAATGTCGCATCTGGCGCGCATTTTCTCTCCCCTGCAAGAAGCAATTCACAATTGACGAAGGATTATCGACATTGAATGTGAGATCATCAGCAAGAATGAAAGAATCTGAAAAAGACCAGTCTTCGTGGTTACGGAAATCGCTTTCCAATACAGCGCTTGGATTAGTGACTTTCAAGTGCGAGAAAAGTCTTAACCAGCCAAAGTGAATTTGTTCCAGTGATTGATCGACCAAGGCATCGACTTGGACTTCCATTAACCGACTCACATGTTCGACACGACGAAGATAGCGTCCCATCCAATACAAACCAGCTGCACTTCTAGCTAACATGCGGCGTCAGCTACCCATAAATCTTTAGCCCCTCCACCTTGTGAAGAATTTACCACTAGACTACCTTCCGGTAATGCGATACGACAAAATGCACCACCGACTAACCGACAGTTCATGCCGCTCAGGATGAATGGTCGCAAATCCACACAGCGAGATTGAAATCGTCGATCTATCCAACATGGGGATTTCGACAGTTGCAGTTCAGGTTGAGCAATGTATTGAGCCGCATTTTCTTGTAATGTAACTCGAAACGCATCGCGTTCTTTCGAATTAACACGTGAACCAATGAACAAGCCGTAACCACCTGACCCTCCTACCGGTTTTACCACTAAGTGCTCAAGGTTATCGAGAACGTACTGCAACGATTCTGGATCGCGACAAAGATGGGTTTCAACGTTCTGGAGGATTGGCTCTTCAGCTAAGTAGTACTGAATGATCTTCGGAACGTAAGCGTAAATGGCTTTGTCGTCGGCGACACCAGTCCCGGGTGCATTAACGAGCGCCACGTTGCCTTTGCGATACACGTGCATAAGTCCCGGGACTCCTAATACCGAGTCTTCTCGATAGAACAGCGGATCCAAAAAGTCGTCGTCGATGCGGCGATAAATAACGTCCACCTTCCGTAAACCTGAGGTCGTACGCATATATACATAACCGTCATTGACAATTAGGTCTCGACCTTCAACTAACTCTGCCCCCACTTCATCGGCGAGAAACATGTGCTCATAAAACGCCGAATTGAATACCCCTGGAGTTAACAACGCAATACACGGATCACTTTGATTGTGTGGTGCGAATTCGCGCAGTGTTTCATACAGTACTTCACCATAATTTTCTACCTCTCGAACGCTATACTGGCGATACAAGTTGCGAAAATTAGTTTTCGTCGCCTGCCGATTAGCGATCATGTAAGAAACTCCCGACGGGACTCTGAGATTGTCCTCCAAGACTCGAAATCCTTCGTTGATACGAACTAAATCCGTACCACAAATACCGATTGGCGTCGACAACGGTATGGGCACACCTCGCATTTCGATCCGGTACTGAGCACATCCCAAAACTAAGTCATGCGGTATTACACCGTCTGTCAATATTTGCGCTTTACTATAGACATCGACAACAAACCTATTCAGTGCAGTGACTCTTTGTATCAATCCAGCTTCGAGTCGTTCCCATTCATCGGCTGGCAAAATTCGCGGAATACAATCAATGGGGATGATTCGTTCAGTTTGTTCGTCCTCTCCATAAAGTGTGAATGAGATACTCTGTGTCGAAAAAGTTCGAGTCACCCGTTCTTGAATCCCTTCCAGCTTTTCGACGGAACTGTTCTGCAATTCATCGAATAACAGCTGACAATGTGGACGTGGTGTACCGTCAGTATTGAAGAACTCATCGTAATACAACGAATTCAAATCGTACTTATCGAAGTTTATGGGGATTTCTCGCTATAGATTGACGGATAATCATGTATGCGGAGCTTCGTCGAAAACCGTAATGGAGTGTGTATTCTCTGTTGTTCAGCTGCTTCCGTGTTGGAGTTTTTCGAGTCTTCAATCGTGTCGTCAGTCGGTTCTGGCAATACCTCTTCAAGCGGTTGTTGATTTAACGGTTTTCTCCTTTCGCGTGCCGATCTCTGATTGGCGTCGACTCCATAGTTAGCAGTCAAATATTCCAAAATTGGTGCTTCGTCGTTACCTAAATCCCATAACCCTTCATCACTCTGCATACGTCTGATCGATTTCAGCCATTGGTCGGTGCTTAACCGATGTTGAGAAATCAGCTGCGTGGAATGACAAAGAGTACATTGAGTTTCAATTAACTTCCAAGTACCTTTCGCATCTTTGATTAATTTGGTATCCGTTATCTCTTCACCTGATCCGGATTCGGCTGTCGATACAACAGATAGAGGTGCTAACGCGATAAAACTAGCTAACGTATACAGCAATACGATGGCACGCATTGTTCAAATATCCTTTTGGGTTCCAATTTGGCATTACCATGGGTTGCGAGACGCCATCTGAATCAATAGCACGAACCCACACTTCATAATAACCTTGTGAAGGAAGAGTCGTTTCATACTCCCAGTGTTGCCAAGCAAATTTGTTGGCTGGTTGTTGTAATTTGGTAGCTGACCAAGTCTGGCCGAAGTCAATTGAAACTTTCACTTCCGACACAGAAAGATCTCCTGCCCAGGCATGACCATTAACCATCAATTTCTTATCAATGTTTAATCTAATTCCGCTTTGCGGTGAGGTAATGAGAGACTTTACAGGCATCGAATGAATGATACACATATCGTCGTTACTGACAGTTGTTCCAGGTGCGACAGGATCGCATGGAACACTATATGATGGTGGTGCCATTTTGGGACCGTCGTGCACTCGATCTCGAATAACAATTTTGTGGATCCATTTACCTGACACAGACCCGGGCCAACCACCGATGGCTAATCGCAATGGATGACCATTCATCGGATGCAGGTCACTACCATTCATCCCCCACGCGATCATGGATTCTGGATCTAAGGCTTTTTCAATCGTGACTCCGCGCGAGATCGGAACACGATCAGCTACACCAGTAAGATGTTTGTCAAGACCATAATAGGCTACATATACTGCATCGTCTTTATATCCGCAATCATTCAGTACATCCTTTAATCTCACTCCATTCCATTCAGGACAACCAACGGCACCCAGTGTCCACTGATTTCCAGAAGCTGGTGGATTGAACTCGGATCGCCCGTTGCCCCCACACTCTAGAACTAATTGTCGGTTGATGTTTTCAAAGCTTGACTGTAGATCTTTAATGGAATAGGTTTTTGAATTTATTACCGATTCACCTTCAATTGCTAGCGTCCATGTATCAGCATTTACATTGACGGGTGGGATACCGTTATTTCGGATAAATAGGCGATGTGCCGGTGTCACCTGATCGTTGAGAAAGTGCACGGGAGTTTCTGCATTTACCGGGCGATCATTCAGTAACGTTAATCCTTCTTTACCAGCAATCTCAAACTCATCAGTGGAATCTGCAATAGCAGCTGGAATGAGTCCGGCCGGCATTTGGTTAGCAAATACGATACGGGCACCAACCAACGTGCTCAAGGTGGACAAACCCGTAACGAAACCACGTCTTGTGATGGAACTGCTTCGTCGGCCCCAAGCCTGCCAGTCAGCGGCTTCGGGATCGTTGGCAAAAAAATTGTGGATACCTCTCTCTTTTCGTCTCATGGAACGATCTTCGTACAATATAGAACTAAAAATTTTAGTAGTTAAGCCCCTTTCCCGACCGACTTAATCTCGGATGGTCTGAGTACTTTGAACCAACGATTGCGTCAAACCGGACGCAAAGGTTGAAAAATTCATGATCTTCTGACGATCAAAGGTTTCACACATAATGCTTTAACAATAGGAGATAGGAATGAACACTACAGAGATTCAACGTCTCGAAAAAGAAATATTTGAACTTACGACAAAGTTAAAAGAGTTGCAAGTAGCAGCCCAACCAGTTGAAGTATCGGACTATCAATTCGAAACCGAATATGGTTCTACTCAGTTGAGTGATCTGTTTGGTGTTCACAACACTTTACTCACAATCCACAATATGGGTCAAGGGTGTCGTTACTGTACACTTTGGGCAGATGGAATCAACGGATTACTACCGCACTTAGAATCGACAATGAGTGTCGTTTTATTATCTAAAGATGCCCCCGACGTACAACGGAAGTTTGCGAACTCACGTGGTTGGCGATTCAAACTCGCTTCGCATCGATCGTCTGCGTACGCCGCCGATCACATTGTGGTAGGAGAATATGAGAATATGCCCGGCGCCGCTATCTATCTACGAGAGAATAGCAAAATTCTGAAAAAGAACACCTGTATTTTCGGACCTGGAGATATGTATTGTTCGCTGTGGTATTTTCTAGCTTTAAGCGGCATCAACGAAAATGATTGGACACCACAGTTCCGCTATTGGCAAATTCCCGAAAAACTAGAAGACGGTGGGAAGAACTTAGAAGACTAACGGTCGATCAAGCATCTGCAAATTGGTCGGGACGGCCGGATTTGAACCGGCGACCACATGACCCCCAGTCATGTGCGCTACCAAACTGCGCCACGTCCCGTTCGTTATATGCTCAACCTGTTTGATCTTCGTTGAGTAGCGTCTTTGCTCGTCGTAATTCTTGAATCGCGGCATTTACCTTTTGATCGATGTCGATAGCATCTTGACTAGCAGCTTTGGTACCAGCTTCGTTGAGTTGTTTCTTAGCCCCACTAATTCTGAGTCCTTGATCATAGAGTAAAGATTTAACCGATTTGATAAATTGAATATCTTCAGCGGTGTAATAGCGACGACCATTTCTTCGGGTCACATCCTGCAAATGATCGAATTGTTTCTCCCAATAACGCAGAACATGTTGTTCCACGCCACACTCCTCGCTCACTTCACCAATGGTAAACTCTCGGCGATCTTGATTAGTTGATTTATCCTTCAATTCCAGGTCCTACATATTTCGCGATTCGATCCAATAGTTTTTTACTAGGTACGAACTTCACTCTTTTTGCTGCACTTGTTTCCGTTGATTTCTTGTCGGATGCCTCTCTTTTCTCACTTGTTTCGTGTGCCTGAGCTTGTATATTTTTTGAAACTAGTGAAAACACTCCAAAATTTTTAATCTGAACACTATTTCCCATTTCAAGTGAAGCGCAAATGTCCTCAAAATAAGTATTCACGATTCCAGATGCGTCACGTTCTGAAATTCCAAACTCTTGGTGCAACAGAGAAGCTAAGGTACCGCGATTAAGAGTAGGAACATCTTGTTTTGAAGAAACCATGTTTGTAAATCTCAGCGGAGCGTAGCATTAAATCGCGTACCCAGTTGTCGAGTGATCTTTTCTAACAACTGATTCACTTCACTATCTTCTAATGTCCGGGACATATGTTGAAATATCATCCCTATCCCCAAACTCTTATTGTCCTTACCTAAGTCTTCACTTTCGTAAACATCAAAAACTATAAACTGCTTTAACAATTCACCTGAAACCTCCCGAACTAAAACTTCAATCTCGGTGGCCGTTACCTGTTTCTTTAAAACGATAGCAAGATCTCTGCGTACGGATGGATAAGAGCTTATAGGTTGCATTGTAAGTTTTTTATTCTTGCATATTACGTCAGCTTCTAGCTCAAACACATAAACTTCTGAATCTAGTTCAAAATTTTGTGCAATCTCGTCGCCAAGCTTTCCGATAACTCCCAGTGAAACATTGTCCACAACAACTGCAGCACTACAACTTGGACTTAGCCATTTGATTTCGGTTGGTTTCCATTCACAATTCCTTCCAATTAGACTTTCGATATCCCCTTTTACATCGAAAAAGTCAACCTTGTCTTTACTGGTAACCCATGATTCTGGTTCGCGTCGTCCCCAAAGTAAACCACCAACTAAATTTTGTTGAACTAACTCATCGTTTCTTTGGATAAAGCATTGTCCATACTCGAATATGCGACCAACATTTTGTTGTCTGGCAATGTTATAAGTGTACACTTGTATTAATCCAGGAATCAACGAAGCTCGCATCGTATCACGGTCCGAAGAAATGGGATTCGTTACTCTGACCGACAATAGTGAATCTAAAAACAATGCATTTGTCTCGTGATGAATGAAACTGTAGGTCACGACTTCGTTGTATCCGAGATGTGCTAATCGTTGTCTTAAATCTTCGGCATCTCCCATCGCTCGAGGTGATCTTTTGATATCGAGAATTCCATGTAGTGGCAATGGGGGAATTTGGTCATATCCAACAATTCGACACACTTCTTCGACGAGATCTTCTTCAATGGCAAGATCAAACCTATGTGGTGGAGTTATTACGGTAAATTCACCGTTGCTAGTCTCAATTTCGCATCCGATCTTTTTCAACACCTGGTCAATCAATGTTGAATCAAACTGACACCCTATGAGTTTTTCAATACGTTCATACGACGCCTTGATCTGTTGCCTTTTTGGTAAATGTTCTTCTGCACGCGCTTCGCAAACCGGTCCAGCACTACCTCCAGCATACCGCAAAATTAATTCGGTAGCACGATTAATCGCAGTCTTTTGGATCGTCGGATCGACTCCCCGTTCGTAACGTGCCGACGCATCCGTATGTAATCCATAACGGCGCGCGACACCCAACAGATTAGCCGGCGAAAAATAGGCGACTTCTAACAAAATGTCCACGGTACTTGGCTGCACGGCACTTGCTAATCCACCTACTACTCCAGCGATCGCAACTGGATTGTCTTCGCTAACAATAAGTAAAGTTTCAGAATCGAGTGCAGCCTCACTACCGTCTAACAAGATTAACTTTTCACCATTCAATGCCTTTCGGACAACGATACCTTTTTCAACGTGCGCTAGATCGAAAGCATGCATCGGTTGACCTAGTTCTAACATCACGTAGTTGAGAATGTCGACAATTACATTGATCGACCGTATTCCTGCACAGCGTAGTCGATGAGAGAGCTGCCAAGGTGTATGCGCGTTTACATCAATGTTCTTAATAACCCTACCAAGATATAGTGGACATCCGACGCTGTCATCTAAGTAAATCTCTATCCGGTCAGATATAGTTTCACGCGGAGAATGAATTGACGGTCTTATTAAATTGCAGTCAAACAATACCGATACTTCTCGTGCAACGCCTAACATTGAGAAACAATCACCACGATTCGGTGTTAGATCGAATTCGACGATTTCATCGTCCATTCGTAAAACTTCTGTTAGAGGTTTTCCGAGTTCGACAGCGTCGTCTAGGGGCAAAATGACTTGACCGTGTTCGTCCAATCCGAGGTCTTTTGACGAACACAACATACCATTCGATTCAATGCCTTTAATGGATTTCCGATTTACAACAATGCCTTCGGGCAATACTGTCCCAATCGGTGCAAATGCAGTTTTCAACCCAACCGAGACATTCGGGGCACCACACACCACTTCAAAACTTTCACGGTCTGATCGAATTGAACACACAGTCAAATGTGATGCCGAGGGATGTGGTCGGACGTCGGTTATTGTGACAACAATTACCCCTTCGAATGGTGCGCCTACGTGATCGACACTATCGACTTCAAGACCAGCGTTTGTCAACTTCTGACAGATCTCTTCCGTTGTTGCTTCCGGTGTTACCCAATCCCGCAACCAACTTGTACACAATTTCATTTCAGTACACTAGCCAAATTGTCGCAGGAATCGTAAATCATTATCAAACAACATTCTAAGATCAGGAATGTTGTACTTCAGCATCGCTAACCGATCAGCGCCAAAACCAAAGGCGAAACCACTATATTCCTTTGGATCTATACCTGACATTGATAGCACATTTGGATGCACGACACCACATCCCATTACTTCCTGCCAACCACTCTCTCCTAACACATCAACTTCAGCTGATGGTTCGGTGAACGGGAAGTAAGAAGCACGAAAACGTATTTCGACGTGTCGTTCGAAAAATGCTTCAACAAAATTTATCACGGTAGCTTTCAAATGAGCAAAATTGATTCCTCTATCAACAACTAACCCTTCGACTTGATGAAACATCGGTGTATGAGTTCGATCGAAATCTCGTCGGTACACGCGGCCGGGACAGATAATTCGAATGGGCGGTTGTTCTTGCTCCATTGTGCGAATTTGAACAGGGGACGTGTGCGTCCTTAAAACCATTCCGTTCCTTAAAAAGAAAGTATCATGCATTGCTCTTGCAGGGTGATTCGGTGGTATGTTCAGCGCTTCAAAGTTGTGATATTCGTCTTCAATTTCGGGACCTTGTGCAACCTTGAAATTCGCCCGAACTAAAATGTCTTCAATAAGTGCTAACGAATGAGTCACCGGGTGTAGACTACCGCGAAAATGAGTTCTACTCGATAAAGAGACATCGATTTTAGCTTCGGATGTAAGTGCTTGTTGCCGTAGAGACTCAAGCTCCGTCAATCTTTCTGACAATGTGTTCTCGATAGATTTCTTGGCCGCATGAATGGCCGCGCCGACTTTCGGACGTTCGGCTTGTGAAACTGTCTTTAAGGCACGAAGGAGTTGCGTGATTTCTCCGTTTCGTCCTAAATACTTTACGCGAGTTTGTTCTAACGCATCGATGTTTGGAGCGTTGGCGATGTCAGTTGTAGCGCGATCGACAAGATTAGATACATTCATAACAATGGTCGTGCAGCAACATGTGTAATTGAAAAGACGACATTAGGAAAGAGTGCCTTTCGCGTGGCGTCGGAAGCTGAGGGTACCAGCCTAAGCGGCTAGTGCTTGTTTGGCGCTTTGTACGATCTCAACAAACGCTGGACTCTCGTGAAACGCGAGATCAGCAAGGGTTTTTCGATCTAACTGAATATTCGCTTTCTTTAACCCATGAATGAACTGACCGTAGGTTAGTCCATGTTGCCGCGCGGCAGCATTAATTCGCACAATCCATAAAGAGCGAAACTGTCGCTTGCGCTGCCTTCTATCGCGATAAGCATATTGTCCGGCTTTAATTACAGCTTGCTTGGCAACTTTAAAAGTACGACTACGAGCACCGTAGTACCCCCGCGCTTGTTTGAGTATGCGTTTTCGGCGCGCTCTCGACGCGACACTATTGGTTGAACGAGACATCCAATTCCTCTATTCGTTATCGCCCATCATAAGGCAGTAGATTATCAATTTTTTTCACATCTTGCGCGGAAATCTCTTTGAAACCCCGAAGATTTCGTTTTCGCTGCTGGGACTTTTTAGTCTGCAGATGATTTTTCCCAGTTCGTTTATGTTTATATCCGTTCGCCGTTTTCCGGAATCTTTTCACGGCGCCGCTATGTGACTTAATTTTTGGCATAGTGATTATTTCTTTTTTCGACTTAGAGGAGCAAAAATCATTGTCATTTGTTGTCCTTCTAATTTTGGAACCAATTCTACTGTTGCAGCATCTTGTAAATCTTTTTCTAACCGATTAAGCATTTTTAACCCAATCTCTGGATGTAAACTTTCTCTGCCTTTAAATCGTAAACTAACTTTAGCTTTATCACCGTCTTCCAAAAAACCGATAATTCGCTTCAATTTTATGGCGTAATCACTTTCGTCGGTCGTTGCTCGAAACCGTATTTCTTTGACTTGAGTATTTCGTTGTTTTTTTCGATTCGCTGACCAAGCTTTTTTCTGTTCAAACAAATGTTTGCTGTAGTCAAGGATTTTGACAACAGGCGGTTGGGACTGTGGCGCAATAAGTACTAGATCAAGACCCTCAGCACGTGCTGCAGCTAGTGCTTGTGACCGAGGAACAACCCCAACTTGTTCACCTTCTTTATCGATTAATCGCACTCGAGGTGCTTCGATGTTTTCGTTGAGTAAGGCGCGATCTAGTTTCGAACTTGCAGCAGCCTTACTTATGACTCTTCCTCAAATTGGTCTCTACTCAAAGTACTTTACTTCATATTGCTCTGCCTTTAGATAAGTTAAATGAGAGAAAAGTGACAGGTTTTCAGGCATATAAATCTCCTAAACAGAAACAATAATTTTGCTTAAATTTTAAGAATCTGGAATCGACAACCATTACACCAATGGTGAAACGTCGAACGAGAACTTGATTCAGTTTGTGATTCAGTACAACGACCCGGGATTCCTGTAATCCGAGTGGTAGTTATGATTCCACCTATATATTTTAATGTATTGAAGCGATTGAGAATAGTAACTGTTATTGAAGTCTACCCAACAAAGCATTAGAATTTCTAGTTTGTAGTGACAGGACTCTACCGTTTGGAGTTCTCAACTACGACCGAATAAATGATGAATCTCTCGAGATTCGATCACTTCTTTGTAGGCGCGTAGCTCAGCTGGGAGAGCATCACCTTGACATGGTGGGGGTCGTTGGTTCAAGTCCAATCGCGCCTACCATTGCTTGTCACTTTTTAAGCAAACAGAACGCCCTGTTTAAGTTCTTCAATCTTGTCTCGAATACTCGCAGCTTGCTCAAACTCTAATTGATCAGCGTGTTCAAACATTTGTTTTTCTAGCTCTTTGAGCAGTTTCGTTGCCTTATTGATATCGGTGGGGGACTCGTACATTGAAACGTCGACGTCATTGGTTGTACGACGGCGATTCGATTTTGGATTCACATAGGTTCTAGCACCTTCCATTACATCGGCGACATCTTTTGTGACCGACTCGGGAATGATGTTGTGCTTTCGGTTAAACGCAATTTGCTTGTCGCGCCGCCGGGTTGTTTCCTCTATCGCACGTTGCATGGAACCAGTTACTCGGTCGGCGTATAAGATCGCGCGTCCGTTGAGGTTTCTGGCTGCACGACCAATGGTTTGAATCAACGACCGATCCGATCTTAGAAATCCTTCCTTATCAGCATCTAATACAGCAACTAACGAAACTTCTGGGATATCTAATCCTTCTCGTAACAAGTTGATACCAACGAGAACATCAAATTCCTTTAATCGTAAGTCGCGAATAATTTCGATGCGTTCAATCGTGTCGATGTCCGAATGCAAGTACCGAACAGCAACTTCATGCTCGTCCAAATATTCCGTTAAATCTTCAGCCATTCGTTTGGTCAGAGTCGTTACCAAAACGCGCTCGCCACGCGTCGTTGTTTCGTAAATGCTATGCAACAGATCGTCAACCTGAGTGGTAGCTGGTCTAATTTCTACTTGTGGATCAATGAGTCCGGTCGGTCGCACAACTTGATCGATGACTGGCGCACCACATTCGTGTTCGTAGTTCCCAGGAGTTGCAGAAACAAAAATAGTTTGTGGAGCCATTTTTTCCCATTCGTCAAATCGCAAGGGACGATTATCTAATGCCGATGGAAGTCTAAACCCATACTCAACTAACGTCTCTTTGCGCGAACGGTCTCCCTTATACATTGCACCAAGTTGAGGAACGGTAACGTGTGATTCATCAACAAACAATAAAGCATCGTTTGGTAGATAATCGAATAACGTCGGAGGAGGCTCTCCCGGTTTTCGGTTTGACAGATACCGTGAGTAGTTCTCTATCCCGGTACAGAATCCGATTTCTCGCATCATTTCTAAATCGTATACAGTTCGTTGCGAGAGTCGGTGCGCCTCCAGTGGTTTATCTTGTTTTTGCAACTCATGTACACGTTCATTTAACTCTGTTTCGATATCACCTAAAACGGCGCGAATTCGTTTCTGAGGAGTTACGTAGTGAGATTTAGGAAATATGGTAAATCGCGGGACCTTATTTAACACTTCGCCAGTAAGAGGATCGAAGATACTCAAATCGGTGATGACTTCATCGAACAATTCTATGCGAACACTCTCATGTTCTGACTCGGCCGGATACACATCAATAACATCACCACGAACTCGATAGTTTCCACGCTGAAAGTACATATCACTTCGGGTGTACTGAAGAGTTACTAATCGTTTTAGCAGGTAGCGCTGATCGACCCGATCTCCTCGATCTAGATGTAACACTAGCTCAAGGTAAGTACTTGGATCGCCGAGGCCGTAGATTGCAGACACCGACGACACGATAATCGTGTCTCGCCTTTGTATTAAAGCTTTCGTCGCCGACAACCGCATTTGTTCAACATGATCGTTAATGGATAAATCTTTTTCGATATAGGTGTCTGTTGATGGCACGTATGCTTCAGGTTGATAGTAGTCGTAATACGATACAAAGTATTCAACTGCATTATTGGGAAAGTACTCTTTAAATTCCCCATAAAGTTGTGCCGCGAGGGTTTTGTTGTGCGCGAGAATCAAGCTAGGTCGTTGCACATTTTTAATCACGTTTGCCATTGTGAAAGTTTTACCCGACCCCGTCACACCAAGTAAAGTTTGATGCAAGTGTCCAGTCCTCAGATTCTCACACAGCTGTTCAATTGCTTGCGGTTGATCGCCTTGTGGTTGGTAAGGGGCCGACAGTTGAAACGATTGTTGTGACATAAGAGTGAGTGTGCGTTTAGATTAGTGATGCCTGCAAATGGATGGGCGATACATTTTTTTATTTTGCACACAGAACCTCAAACGGGAGAACTCATCGATACTTAACTCTTCTTTAACCGTGTAGGACGAAAGTCTTGGGTATTTCAAGGTGGAATAGTAAGGTTCAACACAACACATTAGTTGCGATGTATTCATTCACAGATTTGGGTTTGATTGCCTCGACCTTTTTCGACACCATTCCTCGTAGTGGTGAGATACAAGAATACTAGAACCATATTACATTAGTCAATTTCAAATTCTCTAAACAATGGTATGGAACTAAC
>VXYV01000110.1 GCA_009845835.1 Gammaproteobacteria bacterium
TAAACATATGTGTGCAATAAACACTTGAAAAAGCATTATCGTTTTCACTCATTCATACTTTTACCCAAAGGAAACTGTTGATGAAAACACCTAAAATTATCATTGGTATGTTAATATTACTAAGCGTGTCAATGTATGCCGACGACGACCCCGCTTATGGATTTACCGAAGCAGGCTGCGACGGTTATTGGATATATGTCACGAACTGGATTGATTTATATGACTATCACGATGACTATGATTTTCAATCGTACTATTTGGCGGCCGATCCAGATGATTGTCATCCGTTCCCCGAGGAAGTAGTTTCTACTGGAACAGTACCCACCACCCCCACTGGTGGTAGTACTGGCGGTGGCTCTTCTGGTGGCGGCGGTGGCAGAAGCGGCGGGACTTCTAATGGTCCCCCAGTCGGCGGCACAACCGCCGAGCAATCCGCCACTCAGGACGAAATGAATGAAAATCTCAGAGATTGTTGGGTGGACGAGCTGCAGGACAACGCCACCATCACCAGTTGGATTGGTGAAAAAACAAACGCGACGTGGATCAGCAAACCCAAGGCGCATTGGCAGATGTCACAGGGAAAGTATGACGCGATGGGAGTTGTTAACGCTGACGACGATGGAAATTTAACGGCTATTCTTTTTCCCTCCGAAATCGCCGCGACGGCGGCGGCAAGGGAGGCTAAGGTGGAACATATGCAAATAATGGTACAGATGCACGAACACACGCATTTACTACAATGGACACACTATATGAACACGCATGGTGGCGCTATCCCGCCACCGTATCTGCATTTCGATATGGAGGTGGAAGGACATAGGAGGACGGACGCTTTGTATCGCGCGTTCACCGGTTCATCACCCCCCTACTTAACCGATGCTGCCTCGAGAAGTCTTCCCAGAGGGTTTAGAGCCAACCGAAAAGAATATATAGACCTCGAGAAAAAACAAGCCAAAGGAACACTTACACCAGACGATGAAAAAAGGATGAAAACATTAGAAAAATGGTTTAAAGATCCAGAGAATCTTCCCAAGATTCTCGAAGGCAAAAACGCCGCTTACGACCCCAACGTAGACCTTGAATGCGAGGAAGACGAGGACGCTAGCGAGTAAGCCGAATGAAAACTAACCTGCGGGTTAAACTATGGCTAGGCGCCGGTGGAATCGGTCTCCTTGCGCTAGGTGTGGGGGTGTTCTTGTGGTTAGGTACCCCGCGAGTAATTCCCCCTGAACCCACGACGATACCCACCACCACCAACCTGAGCGCGAGTCCGGCCCCAACGCCCCCCGCCGAATCAGTTGGCGATATACCCCCAGCCGCGCTGGTCGGTTCACCCCTCCCTCCCGTTGATTACCCCCCGGGGTCAGTTGGCGAAGCCTGTGGAGTCAATAGTTATCTCTCCAGAGTTGAGTACTTTGACAGTGACTATAAAACTCGGAGTGGTTTGGAAAATTCCCCATTCGATAGTAACGGAGCTTGGAAACCACTGACAGATGGATGTCTGACGGCGTTAGACAACCAGCTTTACACAACTAACCCTTACCTTTGGTTTGATAGCACCAAGAACCGCCAGTTTGCGTTCATCGTCACCGATCAGCCGTTGACCTTTGAACGCCTCTTTACTGATCCAGTTGGGGATTTGCTACGCGTACAGGAAGCGTTGGCGCGCCCCGAATGTCACCCCAGGGATGATCCCAAAAGCAACTGGAAGCTGAATGAAACCTGTCACGCCGATGCGCTGCTCAACTATGCGCTTATCACGCGGCTCTGCTACGGCGAATGGGTCAGTGATCGTACTCGCACCTATTACTGGGCAGAGGATAATCCGACTCCTGAGCAAGATCGCAGCATGTGGATCCAAGATTTAGAAGAAGTCTGGGTTCATTTGCAATGTGAATCCTTAGATCCGGCTCTTGATTTACAGTCCGAGGTGCAGACCGAATTACGGGCGCAGCTCAGGGCGCTTTACCCAGATTCACCGAATCAGACTTTAGGAGGAATCCTGATTGAATTAGCGGCTAGACTAGGTGATGACGCTGCCGCGCTGACCCGGACGGTGATTACATCTGACAGATTTTATTGGAATGACGGGTATAAATACGGCCCTCTTGCTGGTTGGTTTACCAATGTGTTTGATCCGTACGAACTGTTTACCAAGCTGTCACCCAGTATCGAGCGCTTGCGTCAACTCGTCCCCTTGTTTGGAAAAAATATCGGTGCCGCGGGGGGTAAATTGATCAAGTTTGATCACGAAGCGCTGGTGCAACACTTGTGCACGCCACCTTATTACGATACTTTGAGCGACAGCTTAATCGCCCCCGACCCACCTAGTTGTCGTGAAATTATCAATGAATTGCGGCAGGAATCACTCCGCCCGCCGATGTTGGAAGCGATCGCCACCTTCGAAGACGTCGCGATGCGCCTTGAAGTCTATGAATAACTGCTAAAAAACGCCATCACAATTTGAACGAAACGCAACACCTTAATACGACGCGGCGATTTATCATTGACCGTGCCACAGCGTGTACTTGAACGATTAAACGCGGTTCTGCTTGATTTCGACAGTTTGTAAGTGATAAAACTAACATCTACAACCCCGAACATTAAGAATCAAACAATCTGGTCGGGTGATAATCTTCCAATATTGCGCCGTATGAACTCAGCGTATATTGAATAAGTCAAAGTCTTTCGTGAGTTCAAAATGTTGCGTTTGCAACCATAAAATTTTTGATCAAAACAAACACATTCACCTCCATTACTAGTAAATTCACCCGTTAAATTGGATTCTATGTGATGCTTTGGTGATGTTTTCGGCTCAAAATTCGGTTAGGATTCCGATTACGTATTCATTGATCTGCATTTTGGTGTTTAATAGAAGCGCTTAAATGTCAGTCGAAATCACGACACGGGTTCTATTTGAACGACGCGGGTATCGCCACCGATAACACGAACTCGAGTCCCTTTCTTCATTGTGACCGACCCCTTTACCAACCACATTGTATCGTGAATGAAGGTGCGTGTTGGTCGACCAGCTGATACGGTGTGTTGGAGATCAAACTCGGTATCGATCATGGTTCCAATCTTATCATGAAGATCTACATCTGGGGCAGGATCCGTATCTCGAAAAAACTTAAAGTAGATCAAAGTAGCGATAGTTGCTAGCACAGCATAAGCTAAAAGATGAAAGATCACTCCTAACTCAGGGAAAAACCAGGCTATTGCCGCCATCAGGACACCTGCTGCGGCCGCTCCCAACAGGAATCCAGTAGTCCCCAGGACTTCAAGAATTCCTAGTCCGATTGCTACGCCTAACCATAGCCAAAACCAAAAATTAGTCATCTTTTGTCTCCGCTAGTCGTTTCTTCTTTTGCCATGACTTCCTTGATCAGGTCACCGATACCAGCAACTGATCCGATCACACTTGAAGCTTCTAATGGGATCATCATAACCTTATTGTTTGGGGATTCAGCCAACTTACCCAGAGCGTTCACGTACTTTTCGGCGATGAAGTAGTTGATTGCCCGATTATCACCTTCGGTGATTGCAGTAGAAACCATCGTCGTCGCTTTTGCTTCTGCTTCAGCAAGACGCTCACGAGCCTCCGCTTCGCGGATCGATGCTTGTAATTCACCTTCAGCTCGCAGTATTTCCGCTTGTTTTTTACCTTCAGCAACGTTTATTGCAGCTTCTCTCTCTCCTTCCGCTTCCAGAATCTGGGCACGTTTTTCACGTTCTGCTTTCATTTGCTGCGCCATCGCATCAATGAGATCCTGTGGGGGCGACACATCACGAATCTCAATTCGAGTGACTTTTGTTCCCCACGGATCCGTCGCCTGATCAACTTTGTGTAAGAGTTCAGCGTTAATGCGGTCTCGTTGTGAAAGAATTTCATCAAGTTCCATCGAACCAAGTACCGCACGAATGTTGGTCATGATCAGATTCTTGGTCGCGAGTTCCAGTTGGTTGACTTGATAAGCTGCTTTACCAGCATCTAACACCTGATAAAAACAGATCGCATCAGTGTGAACCATAGCGTTATCGGCAGAAATGACATCTTGAGTCGGAATATCGAGAACCTGTTCCATCATATTGAACTTTTTCCCGACATTTTCCAGCACTGGAACCAAAAAATTTAGCCCGGGGCTCAGAATCCGTGTGAATTTACCCAATCGTTCGACAGTCCAGTGATACCCTTGAGGTACCACACGGACTGACCGAAATATGATCACAATCGCCAGTAAGAGAAAACCAGCGGCGACAAAAAAACCAATTCCAAGTGTCATGTCCATTATTGTTCCTAACTTACTCTGATACCAATATTATCCACCGACCACCAAACTTCAGCCGGATTCTTCTTTGTACCGTGATGGACTCACCCTTGATCACATACATTCGATTCACGTCGAAGTCGTATGAGATTTCGACGAGTCTACCGTCGACTGCCTTACTAGGTATTCTAGTTCCTAATAATACTTTCCAGTAATTTCGCCAATACTCTCAAACTTCAACGACGCAAGCCTGACTACCTAAAATACAATTTTCTTGTTATCAGTCTTGTCTTCGCAGTTGTCGCTCTTGTTCAAACTAGTCTCGACTATCTTTGTTTGTGCACCTACAAGTAGGGTGTTCTGGAACTAAATCTATGGATTACAGAAATATCGGATTCGTTCGAGTGGGGATAGTCGCTCCTCGGGTACATCTAGCCAATCCAGCCGCGAACGCCTCGATCATCCAAGAAAGTTACGCCGAACTCGTTGACCAAGACTGTGCGCTAGTTTTGACACCAGAACTATCACTCACCGGTTATAGTTGCGAAGACCTTTTTTGTAATCAACAACTTCTCGACGATGCTAAATCTGCACTACTCCAACTAGTCGACCAAACTCAAGACTGCAGCTTAGTTATTGGATATCCGCTTGAGGTGCCAGGTACCAACCAATTTTTTAATTGTGCTATCGTTTGTGCTAATCAGTCGATACTTGGTGCGGTACCGAAGAGCGCGATACCTAACCATGGCGAATACTACGAACAACGCTGGTTCACTTCCGGTAAAGATGTAGACTTTTCTTGCACCTTGGGGAAACATTCGTTTCAGTTAACTACCAACCAGCTATTCAGTATCGGCGATTACGGCAAGTTTGGGATTGAGATCTGTGAAGATTTATGGATGCCAGCTTCACCGTCGATCCAACAAACTACTGCAGGTGCTGAAATCATTTGTAACTTGTCTGCAAGTAGTGAATGGATTGGGAAAGTAGACTATCGTCACGCCTTGGTTAGAGTTCAAAGTGTTAAACATATTTGCGCATACCTTTACGCAAGTGCTGGTGTTTTTGAATCAACGAAAGACACGGTATTTGGCGGCCACTTAGTTGGCTATGAGAATGGTGAACTGCTCGGTGAGTCTAATCGTTTCGAAACTGAAACCTCACACTTGATCGTTGACGTGGACGTGCACCGCTTGAGATTTGAACGGAAACGATCGTCGACTTTTCCTGTCAACCATCTCATGAATCCGTTAATCGTAGTAGCAGGACAAGGTGATCCGTTATCAAGAACAATTCGATCAGTGAAACCCAATCCGTTCGTTCCTGCGAAGCTAGACGAAACTTGCGATACAGCTCCTGAGGTACTGAAAATCCAAACCGCTGGACTACTACGGAGAATGAACTCCATCGGTTGCGAAAAGTTGATTATCGGTCTGTCCGGCGGACTAGATTCCACCTTAGCATTACTCGCGTGTCTCAACGCGCTTGAACAAGCAAATCAATCACTATCCGCTCTAGTCGCTGTTACGATGCCCGGACACGGAACTTCTTCTCACACCCGAGAGACGGTTCAGCAACTAGTTGATGCGACCGAGATTCAACTGAAAGAACTCGACATACGTGACGCCGTCGATGCCCATCTACAAATGATCGGACATAATGGGGCAGCCGACGTTACCTTTGAGAATGCCCAAGCCAGAGAACGATCGAAAATTCTGTTTAATCTCGCAAATCAGTACAACGGGATTGTCATTGGTACGGGCGATTTAACCGAACTGGCTTTGGGTTGGTGTACATTTAATGCCGACCACATGAGTTCGTATAACGTAAACGTTGGCATTCCAAAGACATTGATTCGCTACGTTGTTCGCTGGTATGCACTCAATCGTGCGAACGATCAATTACGCGAGGTTTTGTTGCGGGTACTAGACACACCAATCTCACCAGAACTGCTCCGGACGGAGAGCGAGGAACTCACTCAGAAAACAGAGTCGATTCTTGGTCCGTTAGAGGTTCACGATTTCTTCCTTTATCACTTTTTAAAGACGGGTGCAACCATTCATAAGTTGTTTTTATTAGCAGAAATCGCCTTTTCCGGGCGATATGATAAATCACAAATTAAGCAATGTTTAACAACTTTTGTTGATCGATTCTTCAATAATCAATTCAAGCGTTCAACAGTCCCCCCAGGACCAAAAGTTGGTGAGATTAGTTTATCTCCACGTAGTGACTGGCGTTTACCAGACGAAATCGCTGTCAATCATTGGAAACAAGAGATTCATGAATATTGATCACCTAAACATACGGCTAGTTGCCGCATTGGTCGTCGGAATTTTTTTCTGTCAAGAAGCTCTAGTGCATCCTAGTGCTTACCCATGTGGTAGAGAAGGTATTTGGATTCAAACACTCGGCTCCGGCGACCTAGACATTAAAGACGATCGCGCTGCCGAAAGTTACTTAGTATGGATCGACAATAACGCGGTCCTCTTAGTTGGTGCAGGTGAAGGATCAGGGACGCGTTTTAGTGAGACCGGGGCAGATTTAACCACCTTGGATGCTATTCTTTTACCCCGAACTTCGGTAGCACATGTTGCTGCGCTACCTTCTTTAATTGGTAGTTCTAGAAGAGCTTATCGTGAACGCAAGTTAACGATTCTTGGTCCAACGGGAAGTGATACAGTTTTGTCGACGTCGGAACTCATTAACCGCATGTTTGATCCTGACGGTCCCTACCCTGAACTCGCATCAATTTCAGACGTAACGAATCCTTTTGGATTCACGCTCAGGACACAAGACGTGCTTGCGGTTGGTTCTGAGACATGGAAGGAATTTGGAACCAACCAATACCTAGTGAGTGCCTTGCCCGTTAGACATCGCGAAGCACCAACTTTAGCTTGGCGAATCGATTTCAAGTATGAAACGCCAGCACCAACTACTACTGAGGAAGAGGCAGAAAACGAAAGAGACTGGTCTATGAGTACCGAACCCGCAAAATCTACAGTTTATTCAGATTATGCTATCGTTTTTGCCTCGGGGTTTGGCGGAGTCTCACATGCGTTCATTAAATTTGCTATGGACGCAGATGTCATTGTGTTTTCGCATGCACTTCCAGAAGGTGCAACCAGTCGTGCGCGTGAAAATTTCCTAGAACCGAAAGAAATTGGCGAAATCGCCGCGACCGCCGATGTTCGATTTATCATTTTAGGTGGACGTGGATGGCGGACGTTCGGTAGAGAACTCAAGACCAAAGAGATCATCGAAAAAAGCTATGACGGTACAATAATACTTCCTGACGATCTAGATTGTTGGGGATTGTAAAGTTCTATCACGCGAGGAGACTAAAAATATATGGGAAAAGGTGATCTACGTACCCGCCGTGGTAAGATTAACCGGGGCACAAATGGCAATCTTCGACCCAAGAAAAAGAATCCACCGGTAGCAAAAGAAAATCCGAACCCCGAATAACTGAAATCACCACTTTGCACTTCTGCTTTTGATGGTGTGGTTTCTCATAACTTTGGTTTTGTGTCCATGACCTAGACTCATGATTTTTGACACGTTCAAGTTTGCTCGGAAGGGAATTTCCTTCGACTACAGCACCGAGACACCGACAAAGGGGTTAAAGCAACAACTAAAACAACACTCATTCTTACGGGTGTTGTTCAATAAAAACAAGCAAATTGTCGCTCGCTTAGGGGAATCCACAATCACGCTCTATTGTCTGCGAATACCCATTATTCACTTAGGAAGACCGATACTGTATCTGTCCATTACGAATACTGAGCACGGTTCCACAGTTTCGGGCAAGTTTACGTTTTCTTACTTTGCGCGCGTAGTATTGTGGTTCAACGTAATCTTTTTCTTCTCGATGCTAGTCTATAGCATAGTACGCGCGTTGTCCGCTTACTTAAACGAGTTAGAATGGATTTTCTACTTCTTTGCCGTTGGAATACTCGCCTCAGCTTGCGTCCTGAGTTACCTGATCTTGTCTTGGATTCATTCGACCTGGAAAAAATACCAGACCGACATGTCGTTGATTGCAGAATTTCTACAAGCTAGCTCGACTCAATCATCGGATTCTGATGGTAACAATTGATTAAGCAAAGTCGCACGTATTAACGCGATCAATTTCTTGTCGTCATCTGCGACACTTTCTTGCCATTCATCAAGATAGTCGGCCAAAAGACTTTCGGAATTCGGTAAAAGTGGAAACGTATTCCAGATTTCTGGAAACTGTTTGAATACTGGGAGTAATCGATAGGCAACTACCGCATTTGATACGCGATCGTGATTCGGTGTATTCCCACGCAGTTCATCCTCTTTTTCGGACAACCAAGTAGGAAAATCTTTAAGGCTATCGAGAATTTCTATAGATTCAGCCCGATAATCGTCAACGTATGAACGTAATTCATCTTCGAGGGTGCTGTGAAGCACAAATATTGAGGCTAGCTCGCAGAAAGATTCATGTAACCATTGGTTCGCTGATTCTGTAGATCGTAGACGGTTGTGATCAGAAATCACATGGCAAAATTCGTGCGCGAACTGATACATCAGTTGTGGTCGATAGTCTTGTGGGGTCGCACTCAACAACACGGTATCTGCTGATTCTCCTTGAGTCCGGTACAAAGCTATCGGTCCCTCCTCAAGATCGTAAGTGACCGTAACCTCAATTAGTGGTCGATCTTTCATGTGGGAATAGATTGCGTCAGCGGACTCGTGCAATACCGCTAGTACTGAAGAACGAACTTCAGCTTGCCAAGAATCGTCTAGCTTGATGTACAAACCATTTCCAATTCGTTCGGCTAGTGGCACGAATTGGGGAACAGGTACAACTGTTTCTATAACTTTGTCGACAACCACTTGTTCTATCATTCTCGAAAACGTACTCGTCAAGGAAGTTGATGGCAAACCTTGCTGGTTAACTATTCGAATTAATGGAAGTGAGGTAGCATCCTTTACCGGTATAGTGATTAAATTCTCTCGGTCCAAATCAAGTGTTTGAATGACTGAATCATTCACACTTTCTCTTACGTCGACACACCACACCGACAAACTACAAAGAAATATCAGAGCTGTAATTAGTACTCGCAAAAAGTTTGCTAGTAAGTCATTCATCTCGTAATTCTTTACTGGCTCACAATCTATTGACGGTTAAGCTGATCAGAGTTTCTAGTTTAAAATTGTCTTCGATACTTGAAGAATATACCAGACCCCGAACCGATTTCTCAGGTGGATGCAGGAATTACTCTCGCATTCGCGACTAAGATACAACTCTGGATGTTGATTGTACACTATGGACATGGCTACCACTTCCGAGACTAACACTCAGCATACTCACGCCGAATTCCGGATCAAGGCTAGCAAGCGAAATTTAGCGCTAGCCTTTTTGTTAATCGTGAGTTTCATGGGAGCTGAAATTGTCGGTGGGATTCTTTCTGGCAGTCTTGCTCTACTAGCTGATGCAGCCCACATGGCTACCGATGCTGGTGCGATCTTACTCGCACTAATTGCCATCAATATCGCCCAAAGAAGTGCCACTAGTTCACATACTTATGGATACAAGCGTTTGGAAATCTTAGCTGCACTAGTCAATGTTCTCGCGCTGTGGGTCATTGTCGGAGGAATTTTGTTTGAAGCTTGGAACCGCTTCCAAGATATTTCAGACGTCGATGGTCGATTAATGCTCATTATCGGTGTAATAGGATTGTTTGTCAATATTGGCGCAGCATGGATCTTGCGACACTCCGCCGAAAAAAGTTTAAACGTTGAAGGGGCCTTCCAACACGTCCTAGCTGATTTGCTTGGCTCAATCGGTGTCGTCGTATCGGGTTGTTTGATTTGGGCATTCGACTGGAATTTCGCCGATCCAATCATCTCGGTGATAATCGCTATTCTCATCATTCATGCGAGTTGGGGACTATTTTCAAAAGTCGTGCATGTTTTGCTTGAAGGTGTACCAAAACACATCAATATCAAAGAACTTTGTTCGAAGATTGAAGCAATCAGCGGGGTACACTCACTGCATGATGTTCACGTGTGGACTTTAACACTCGGTAATGAAGCGTTTACCTGTCACGTTTTGTTGGATCCAAGTTTTGCGGGTGAACGCGACACGATCTTACATGAGATACGTACACTCTTGAGAACGACATACGATATCGAACACATAACGGTACAGATTGAGAGAACAATGGATGAATGCCCGGAAAGTAGTGCTTCAGCTTCGTTTTTACAACCCAACGAAGTTTTACCATCTTGAACTAGAACGCGCTTGGATGAAACACCGCCGGCCTGTTTATGATTTTTCATAAAGTCTAGATTTGTTTATCGACTTGATTACGTTGTTTCTGGATGTCGCGTAAACGTTCGAGTTGTCAACGGTTGGTTAATCTACACTTGCAAGTTCACGTAGACCAACAATATGTTCTTGAAACCACTCTGCTACATTCAGTTGTTCTCGGGCGCGAACTAGATTCTGCTCCGGAAAGTCCGTCTTAAAGTACTGACTTCCACTCAAATGATCGGTAAGGAAACGTGTCGCTAACATGAGGCTCATGTAAACCGGTGCCTCTGCAAACTGGTCTATCGATGACTCGCTGGGTAGAGTGTAATACTGAAAAAAACCACTACACCCGTCCTGCATTCTTTGCTCTAACTCACTCGACCGAACTCTATCTTTACTACCTGTTGTCACAATCGATCGCAAAAGATCACCAAAATCCCAAGCGGGTTGTCCCCACATCACGGTATCGAGATCAACAACCTTGCAAAGTCGGTCTGATTTAGGATCAAAGATCAAATTGTCGACTTTACAATCCCCATGAATGACTTGTTCTGGTGAGTGGAATTTGCCCAACCCGGACCTCATTTCTCGCAATTTATCGAGTTCAGGAAGACTTGGTTGTTTGAAATAGACATTTTCAAGTTTGCTCGTATAGTGTTCAAATCGATGAAAATGTTGGATTACCGGCTCAAGTGAAATCATCTGATTCTGCAATCGAGCCAACATTTCTCCAAACGCTAATCCAGCGGTAAAGCACCACTTCCCAGGTAAAACGTTGAAACTTTTACCCGGACAAAATTCGGTCAGTCTCCAAACCTCGTTAGTTTGGTCTAGTGCAAACGGTTCGTCTTTTTGAGTCGGAATAATCCTAGGAATCAAGCCCTCTAATACGGGTGCGATCTTTTGGTAGTTTCGAACAACGGCTTGTGGATTGTCGAAAACTTTCGAATTAATTCGCTGCAGGACGAAGTTGTCGTCGACACGGTAGGTATCGTTGATCAGTCCGTTACCTAGGAACGTTACTTTACCTGTCAGGCGCCATGCACGCAAGACGCTTTGAGGGACTTTAGATTCGCGTTCGGAAGGCATGAGCGATGGGTAAAGTATATTCTCCGAATGGTTGTGTCAGGTGGTCAGAAAATTTTGCTCGATTTTCGGCGATATCCGCAAGCATTGCGAGCGCGTTAGAAACTTCTTGAAGTTCTTCTAAATCTGGATATTGCGACACCATTTGCTCAAACACGTTATATTGTTTTCGCCACCCGCTAATCCAATTGGATAGATCGTGTTGTTCTTGCAAATCTTTGAGACATCGACGGGTAGCTAGACTTTCTACCGGTAACCGATCTACCACTCGATTTAATTTTGTGAGGACGTTGTACGGTCGAGGGACGTCGCTTGCCGGTTCTTTTGAATTTCTGGAGTGAATACCTTCTAGGGTAAGATGTCTCGTGTACCACTTCACGGGTTCAAGCATTTCGAACAACGGTTCGAGCTCTTGACACGGGTGCACGTCTTGCATCGAGAGCAGGTCTGGAAAACCAATCTGTTTCAAAGCCTTTAGGTGAACCGTCAGGCGTTCGTAAACGTCAGCGATCCCCATCACACTAACTTCTTTTGCTGACCAAAACTGCTCAGCGATTACTGGCATGCGTGTCCAAACTCGCTTGTGAATCAGTTCGCTGTTTACTAATTCCGACCACATACATGCTTCGCCGCCAAGAATGTCGCCGTTTTTACGGTTTACTAGCGGTAGAAAAGTTGCTGATTCCTCAAAATGTGCAATATTTTCTTGAACATAATGAAAACTAGGTGCTTGCAGTTTAAGGGCATCAGTGTCCGCCCATTCTTTACTTCCTATGTCTGGACGATATCGATAGTGCAAGTCGGCGGGGTAATTCAAATCTAGGTAATAAGGAGCTGAAACCAAAGTCCGGTATCCTAAACCGACACTTTGGTCGCGCGCTGCACGACCGCGCCAAGCTTGCACCACAACATTACTAGGTAGAGACTCATGGAGAGAATCATCCCAAACAATTGGGGTTCTACCTTTTTCGTGGAGCCATTCAAAAACCGGTTGTAAAAATGCAGTTAAGAGTTCTTGTGGTTCGGTTATGCTGAGATCCCTCGCCCATTCCTGTACTTTCCTGGATTCATTCCACCAGGTGAAATCAACTTCGTCCCCGCCTAGGTGGATGAACTCATCGTAGAAAGTTTCTACTACCTCAGCCAACACATCGAAAACGACATTCATTAGTTCAGAGTTGCTAGGATCTAAGCAAGCTTGGTGAGGTCCGAATTGCTCACACTCAGTTGCGTCAAATGGACCTAATGCCCATTCCGGGTGTTTTAAAAACCAACTTGACGTATGTCCGGGCATGTCTATTTCGGGAACAATACGTATCGCCCTATCAGCAGCATATTTGACTAATTCAAGTAACTCGATCTTGGTGTAATGCGAGTTGGACGCTAATTCGGGGTGTCGAGTACTCCCGAAGCGAAATGCTTGATCGTCGGATAGGTGCAAGTGCAGTACATTCAGTTTAAAGTAATGCATTAGGTCCAAGGTTTCGCGAAGTACCGATAGCTCGATGAAATTGCGCGCGACATCGATCATAAGACCGCGCCACGGAAAGGTTGGTGAATCTTTGATTTCGCATTCTCGAAGAGTACCTTGAGGCGAAGTTAGTAGCAATTGTTGCAGGGTTGAGATCCCGGTGAGTGCTCCCCATTCTTCGGGAGCCGACAGAACGATTGAGTTGCTTCTTATGACTAATGAGTAGTCGAAATTGCTTGCGAGATTGGGTGCAAAATCACCAAGTGGTGATTCGATCTTGCATTCGAAAGTACATCCTCCTAACGGCAAGACTTCGATCGCCTTTTGAACACGTGTAGAAGAACACCTAACGACTTGACACCTACCCGACTGAACTTGAGATTCCTTGCTATCGTCTTCGAGCGATTTCGGTTGTGGTAACAACTTGAATAAGACGATAGGAGAGTCCTGAGGGTTCAACGCTCTAAGATGCTTCGCTCCCAATCGATCATGCGAACGGTGGCTATCCCTACTTCAAAGCCCTTATTTTGATCGTTCGATTTGGTACGAGCGATTACTTCCTCGATGGTGTTTGCGGGTAAAATCCCATTCACAATGATGATGGAAAGATCTAAAGACACGTATGTTAATCCGGTAGTACATGCATTCAGAATCATTTCAAAGTGCTGTGTATCTCCTTTCAGAAGGACACTAAGACAGATAATTGCTTCCAATTCTAGGTCAGCCGTGGCTAATCCTTGTGCCGCGATGGGAAACTCATACGTTCCTGGAACGACATGTTTCTGAATATTTGCTCCCTGTTTTTGCAAAACTGTTTCACAAGCAACAACCATACTCTCAACGAATTTTTTATGCCACGAGGAAGCCAGAATAGCGACGTTTGCATCTTTCACCTTAGGAAGATTCGTCGTGTTGGGAACAAATGTAGACATAAAGGAGGATCCTTAATCTGGCGTCAATTCCATGACATATCTTCCGGGTTCGACACATGTAAAACCACAGGCTTCAAGAAATGAAACAGGTTTATCGAACTGGGCATGTGCGGTTCTTCCTCCTTTAGATTCAATCAATCCAACCGCGTGTAAAACCATCCAACGACCGAGTCCTTGTTTTCGGTAAACCTTGTCCACCGCAAACGATTTTATGGTGAAATTGAATGGGTCATGTTGTTCGATCCAATAAGCGGCAATTACGTCGCCGTTATGTTTCGCAATTCGAATCCAATCTAAATCTTCTTCCGTAATTGAATCTCCTAACAACTCTGTCGGACGTTCGCACCAATAAGGCCGAAAGATCGGGTAGTCTCGAGGAGTCACGTTACCACACTCGATCACCAATAATCCGGCGATGAAAGATGATCAAAGACTTGTACCTCTCATCGCCAGTACCTGTTCTCGCAATTTTGGTAGTTCTACCTTTGAACCTTCAATCGGTGCTTCGAGTTTGACTTCCAAGGTCGACCACAGTTTCAAACGACCACGCCAAAGTCCTTTACCGTGATGGGTGAACTTCGAACCCCAAAGACCGCATAACGCAGCGGGTATTACAGGGATAGGATTGTTCGTGAGGATCTTCAGCGTGCCCGGTTTAAACTCGCCGATGTCCCCATCCGGAGTCAACCTACCTTCGGGAAAGATACAAACCAAATCTCCCGAATCTAAGGCTGCTCGAATATCGTCAAAGGCTTGATGGTAAGTTTTTGGATCTTCAGATTTAGGTGCTATCGGTATAGTTTTTGCCGCGCGAAATAAGTAGTTGAGAATTGGAATCTTGAACACCGTTTTAGCCATCACAAAGCGAATGGGGCGACCAATCGCCCCCATCAGCACCAACGCGTCGATGTAGCTCACGTGATTGCAGGCTATCAAAGCCGCTCCGCGTTCGGGAACAAAGTGCAAACCTGTGTGTCGAATACGATACAAAGTATTTGAAAGAATCCAGACGACAAATCTAAGAGTAAACTCCGGTACCTGCACAAAAATGTACAACGAGACAAATATATTGAGTACTGCCATAAACAGTAACAGCGACGGAATACCCCAATTCAAAACCGTCAGCCAAAAGATCGATATACCACCCACGAAGATAGCGAGCATAATGGCATTTAGCATGTTGTTCGCGGCAATCACACGCGCGCGACGATCAATCGGCGTACGTGCTTGTATCGTCGTTTGCAGGGGAACGAGGTAGATTCCTAAGAAGAAACCGATAAGTACGATATCTATTAGGACGCGTAGAGACGAAACACTAGTCAAGAACTCACCAGCGTTTCGTAACTCATTCTGTATCGGAATGGATTGGATGGCGTAGTACAAATCGATACCAAATATACTAACAAAAATAGCTCCAATGGGAACTAACCCAATTTCAATACGTCGACGGGACAGCTGACCACACGTAACTGATCCAGCCGCAATGGCTAACGTGGTCGTCGCCAAAAGTAATGAAAAGACTCCCGAATCGCCATACAGATGATCTGTCGATAATTTAACAAATTGTGCAGTGTACACTGCACCAAGTGCCCAAAACCACGAAACTCCTAAGATCGATTGAAAAACCGCTTTCTTCTCGGTAGCTAGACGAAATACCGACATCGCTTCAGATAGTGGGTTCCACTTAGGCGTACCTTCATAAACTGAGGGAGCTTTAGGAACAAACCAAGCAAAGATCAAACCAGTAACTGCTGCTACGGTAACGAACGCAGCCAGCGCCCACGGGGTATTCACATTGGTCGAATCGCTAGATCCACTTTCCGCTAAGAGTGGTCCTAACACCAATCCCAATAAGATCGCGACAAGAGTACCTCCGGCTATTAAAGCGTTACCACCTGTTAGTTCAATTTTTTTCAGATGTTGGGGAAGAACAGAAAACTTTAGTGGACCAAAAAATGCCGATTGCGCACCGAGCAAGAATACAACTGTCAAGAGTAGCCAAGGCTGCTGTGTGACTAGTGCCCAAACAATCAATCCCGCGATGATGAGTTCACCGACTTTGACGTACCGAATGAGCGTAGACTTTTCAAAGTGATCAGCTAGTGTCCCGGCGGTAGGAGAAAACAAGAGGAAGGGTATTGATAACAATACTGTCGCAAGATTGTTAAATGTATGAATCTGATTGTCGACGAGTAAGGGGGACGACGCAAAGATAACAAATAGTCCGGCTTTAAAAAGGTTGTCGTTGAAAGCACCAAGAAATTGGGTACCAAATAGCGGTAAGAACCGCTTTTGTGACAGTAAATTGAACAGTGAGGGTTTGCTCATGACATGATTATGACCAAATTTAAGGGTTAATCTTAACTATGATCGATTGATATTGTCGTTCTCGTCTTTCATCGCTAATGAAGAGATACAAAATCAGCTAACCCTTATTCGATAAACGTTAACAGAAAAGCGATCAGCAGCCCAAATAGAAACGCTACCAGAATCTTTCCAATATCGTGTCGATGATATTGTGCTTCGGGCAATAAATCACTCATCGCGACGCAAAGCAATGCACCGGCCACAGCCGAGAGAATCACACCAATCGCATGCTCAACAACTTCACCGAATTGATACAGCACAAACATAGTCAAAAAAGTCATTATTGGACAAATTGCGGCAAATACACCATTAACGACCCACCGACGCTTGGTACTCAATCCTGACACTTTCATCACACCTACCACGGTCAAAGCATCGAGTGGTTTATGAATCAATATCGCAAAGAATATTGCAAGCGACAACGAGGAACTCATCACCAAACTTGAACGATCAGACACAATGCTTGTTCCAAGCGCGAAACCCTCCACCATGGTGTGTAACGCCATACCAATCAATACACCAATCCAGGTTAATTTTGAACTGGTAGCACTAGGCGCTAAATTCGAATCATTTTCATGTTGGTGGAAGTTCGAAAAACGCATGACACAATACATTACGGCGATTCCTATCACAATCCAACTGACACAAAGATGAACCGCGTTATTCGGATAAAACTCCTGTAAATGTTCAAGTCCATGTGGAATTATGTGGAGAAAAGAAACACCAACGAGAAAACCAGCGACACAAGACATAAAAATTTGTGTACCGGTATGGGTAAGTTTTATAAGATTGGGAACTATTCCACCAAGAATAGAGACCACGGCGATGGCTAACGAAAGTACAAACGCGAAAAAGAATGTTGACTCAAACATTTTTGGATGGATTGTCCTACAAAAAGTGGTTTATTCTACTTCCCTAGCTTCTTGCATTTCAATCCGTGTACATGATCTGCATGCTTACCCCGATAACGGCTTTAAATTCTAACAACTGAATATATTTGTCTCAAACGTTGTAATCACAGCGTTTGTGTGACGTAATTAGCTTTTATCTAATCTATAATTCTACCTTGTGTACACCAAGAAGTTACGTTCAATGAAATTCTTCATTTGCCTAATCAGCGCGCTGGTAATGTCGCTGCCAGTGTTCGCGCATGAAGCAACCAAAGAATCAGAACAATATTTTTCAAGCAATTGGTACTTTCTAATTGAGGGCTCACACTATACCGAAAATGACGACAGGGGTGTCGGTGATGGTTCCGGGATACGTTACGGCGGCGGAATTCAATTCAACAAAATTTTTGGACTGGAACTTGCCATCGACCATGTACCAGAATATGAAGCCTCTTACGAATTCGACGATGTGAGCAGACGTGCCGGAAAGTACGTAGATAAGGCCGAAAACCATGTCTATAGTTCGCTATTGTGTACCTTCCGAGTACCTATTGACGAAACGGTGGATTTTGTCTGGAAACTTGGACTCAGCAGTTACCGCTACGATCTTTTTATGGAATTCGAAAACGACCACCGGACAAACAACGGTGAGGACGAATCTAATCGTTCGATATTGGGTTACAAAAAAGACGAAAGTGGTGTTACTCTTGCCGGTTCTGTTGGCGTGGAATTCCCCTTTGGACGTAGTGAAAACTTGTCGGTCGAAGTATCGCTAACCCGTCTTCTGGGAGACGACTCCGCTGGCGCTTCACTTAACGCTGGATTGAAATTTTCCTTTTAACAAGACTCCAAACTCATGTTGTGAAACGAGTTCTTAGCACATGTCTAGCCTTTACTACAGTAATGCTTTCATGTGCCTACGGTGTAGAAGTAAACGAGAACCAAACCGGTAAATCGACTAAATGGTACCTCGTCGGCGGACTGCTACACTATACTAACAGCAGCGACCGCAACGTCGGCGACGGTCAAGGAATTTATGGCAGCGTTGGAATTCAATTCACCCGAACATTCGGCATAGAATTCATCGTCGATTATGTACCCGAACATGAACCCGTTTCACCAGAGCAAGACCAAGCCACCCCAATAAGAAGTGGTCTCAAAGCAAAAAATCATGTCGCCAATTCATTGACGGGGACAATTAGAACTAACGTCAGAGATACTTTAATGATAGTAGGTAAACTCGGAATCGCTGGGTACAGGTATGACTTAGATGAAGAAGACGACGGTGGTGTTTCATTCGTTGGTTCAATCGGTATTGATGTACCTCTTGGCGAATCAGATGATTGGTCTATCGAAGTGTCAATCACGCAGTTGTTTAGCGCGGAGACTGACGGTACTTCCTTGATCGCCGGACTGAAATACTCGTTCTGACCAAGCTCTACTTATTGCATTGAAAATTCTCTATGAATTAATCACATCAAACATTAAAATTACATATTCCGAAGTTACCAAACCGAAGCGACGTGTATGTTGCTTTGCAAAACGAAGGATTTTATGTTTAGATTCGTTAAATCAAATAGTAATGTTTTTCCTAATTTCGCGAGGAAACCAAGTATGAAAACAACTCACTCAATTTGTCTCTTTATGATCCTATTCACGTTAGCTCTTGCACCCGCAGCTTGGAGTCAGGAAAAAGAAATAAGCGCATACTCTGAAATAAAATTAAAAGAGGGATCTTATACTGAACTATTGGATCCGATCCATAAAAATATCACGGATTGGATCCATAAGGGAGTCAATATCAAAGAACTCAGAGAATCGACCGAAAAATCGTTTGAATTACTCGATCAAAATAATAACGGTCGTATCACTATCGATGAAATCGATATTGATTTCGACGAAGTCCCAAAGGAAGAAATGCGCTCCGCCAAACAACGCATGACCGTTGCCCAGCAAAAGTTTTTAACCTGGAACCGCGAAATTGACCGATTTGAAATCAGTGATACGAATAAAGATAAAGTGCTAGACCGCAAAGAATACGAAACTAAAGACAAAACCGTCCGTACTCACTTGCTACAACTTGGTATCGAAGATCTAGATCTAGATAAGAACGGCAGCGTTGACCGCAAAGAATACGCCGCTAACCTCGACGCGTTAGAAGAATTGGACGAGGATGGCGACGGTTTCCTCTCAATGCAAGAATTTGCGTCCTCCGGTGACACTTCTTTAGTCAGAGATTCACTCATGCATAAACTAGGTACTCTGTCGAACAACGCAAGTACCATGATTTACGCGTTAGACTCAAATCAACCACAAGTTATGATTGGGACGGAAGTTAACAAACTTAAAGACACGATCCAAGTAGACCGCTTTGAGTTTCACGAAAAAAAAGAAGAAGATTCTGAAGACAAACAGGAATAAAGTTTGGGAGCCTAAGTTAGAACCCCTTGGAGCAACCGTGGGATCTTCCCGGTTTGCTAATGTAAATTACTACCATAAAAAGGCAGGAATCGCCATGAAAACAAACACCCTTAGTTTAGCAGTTACCCTCCTAGTAACCGCTGCTTTACTCTCGATTTCCACTATGGCACAAGAACGCGAAGTCCGTTGGACCGCGTCAAGTAGTCAAAGTTGGCAAGGTTTTAACATCAAAGACATCAGAGAATCATCTGATGAAGCATTTGATCTTCTGGATGCAAACGACAACGGCAGAATTACCCTCGATGAAATCGACATTGACTTCGAGAATCTATCGGAAGAAGAAGCCCGAAATATGCGCCGGCGGGTTAATCTCGCGCGTGGAAGGTTCATGAAATGGGACGCTGAAATTGATCGCTTCGATATCGCCGACACAAATAAAGACGCAGTACTCGATCGCTCCGAACGCGAAAATGAAGACAAGAGCGTCCGTACACATCTACTGCAATTGGGATTAGATGAGCTTGATACGGATAAAAACGGTAGTATTGATCGACAAGAATTTGGGGCTCATTTAGCCGATATCGAAACCTTGGATGAAGATGGCAATGGGTACCTCACGCGGGAAGAGTTAGCAAATGCCGAAGATTCAGACACGGTTCGCTCTGCCCTTGGCCGTGCGTATGAGTACAGGTGGGCAGTTGAAAAGGTAATTGAAAGGCGCGCGGCGGTAGAAGCAGCCGATCGCCAAAAAAGTGCCGACGAAACTGCGGAAAAACAAAAACGTAACTGAATTCTTGAACGAATTCCAGAAACCGTTCGCGATAAATTTGATTGGTATGTCTCTGACGTTCTCACAGCCGAGACTCCGAAAACGAAGAATCGAACGCTGACAGGAACAAATGTGATTATCAGTTTCACCAATGCGTTAGGTTGTTACATTGGTTAGATAAACAAAGGAAATTTTTTTCAAATACGTAAATAATTAGTACGTTTCCATTTAATTTTAATTCGCGGAATCACAATGAAATCAATTACTATGAGATTAGTCGTTTCTGTCCTAGTCTTGAGCAGTTTTACCTTAGCCAATATGGTGCAGGCACACAGTGTCGTGAAGCGCACAACAAGTATCAATGATCTCCGGGATTCTTCGGACGAAGTATTCGACGTACTCGATGTCAACAACAACGATAGAATCACCTTCGACGAGATCGGGTTTAACCTCGAAAACTCTTCGGAAGAAGAGGCTGAAACTCTACGACGACGCGTCATGTATGTGCACGAAGAGTTTAAGAAATCCATTGATCGATTTGATATTGCCGACACCAACAAAGATACAGTACTTGACCGTGAAGAACGCGAAAATGAAGATAAGAGCTTTCTCAAACACTTACGCAAGTTAGGTTTAGTTGAACTAGATACTGATAAAAAAGGTAGTATTGATCGGCAAGAATTTGATGCCTATCTAACCACACTAATACAAATAGATGACGACGGGAATGGCTACCTGACTCGAGAAGAGCTAGCTAACTTAGGAGTTTCCGAAGAAATTCAGGCAGCCCTAGGTCGAGAATTACTGCATGTAATTCGGGTTCGTTGGGACTCCAAACAAAGAAGCATCGACAAAGAAGAGCTTTTTGATACCGGAGGGATATACGATGTATTTGACATAGAAAATCAACAAGGGCGTAGAGATGAAGAAGTACGATCCAGTTCCTCGAGTGATCAAAGTTGGCAAGGCTATAACATCAACGAACTCCGGAATTCGTCAAACAAGGCTTTTGATCTAATTGATGTCAATAATGACGGTAGAGTCAAATTTGACGAAATCGATTTCGGCCTCGAAAACTTTTCGGAAGATGAAATTTCTCGAGATTCACGATTACGCGCCCAACTTGCCCACAACAAATTCATCGAAAAACGAGATACAGAGATCGATCGATTTGCTATCGCCGATACCAATAACGACGCAGCACTTGACCGTGAAGAACGCAAAAATGAAGATGAGAGCGTTCGCATCCACGTACTGCAATTAAGTTTCGATGAACTAGATACAGATAGAAACGGTAGTTTAGATCGGCAAGAATTTAGTCCCCATCTAACCATTCTTGACGGCCTCGATGACGACGAGAACGGTTACGTGAATCAAGAAGAGTTCGCTAACTTAGGAGCTTCCGAAGAATTGCGAGCCGTCTTATTTCGAGAATTATGGGTCGATTTTCGAGTTCGTTGGGTCGCCGAACAGATAATTGAAGAAAAGGAAGCATTAAGACAATTACAACAGACAGTTCAGCGTCTTTGGCGCGACGAACGGAGAAGCGACGTAGTAAAAGCAATACAGCAACGGCAGCGAGATGAAGAAACTAAAAAGCGTCGCGAGAAAATAAACAACGAGAATTAACCTCAATTTCGTATATATAAGTGAAGTTTCTACCAAAATAGAGAGAGGAGGAGACTCATCATGAAAACAATCACCACAAATTTAGTTATCGTTTTACTAGTTATTGCCGGATTTGCTATCGCTACCCCTGTTCAAGCTCAAGATGGAAGGTACCGCGTAATTTCCGAAGATAGTGCTACCTGGTTCAGCAAAGGTTTCAATATCAATGAACTCCGAGAATCTACCAACTCTTCGTTCGACTTGCTCGATGCGGATAGCAATGGTCGAATCAGTTTAGACGAAATCGACATCGACTTCGAGAAAGTGACCGAAGATCAAGCACAAACTATGCGCCGTCGAGCCCGAGTCGCTCAGGAAAAATTTATGAAATGGGACGCGGAAATCGATCGCTTTGATATCTGTGATACTAATCAAGATGGTGTGATGGACCGAGACGAGTTTGATAACGAAGAGAAAAATATTCGTAGACACCGACTTCAGTTGGGATTAGATGAACTAGACACTGACCGGAATGGTAGCGTTGACCGAGGCGAATTTAGTGCCCATCTCGATTCACTCGAAGAAATGGATGAAGATGGCGATGGATATTTATCACGAAAGGAATATTCAAAGTCAGACAATCCAGCACTACTCCGTGATGCCTTCAGTCAATCTTTTCGCGTATTCGGTCGGGATGATGGCAGCAGCACCAATATGGTGCGCTTTAAAACTGAAGATGGGGTCGAAGTTGAATCCGATGTCAAAGTCGAAAAAAGAATCTATCTGAACGTCGATAACGTAAATATAACAGGTAAAGACGAAGACAGCGCTTCAGAATCTGAGTAATACGACACGTTGGCAGTCCAGTCGTTAGGTCTTAGCAAGATCCGATTCTTTCTTGAACATCAAAGAATCCGATGCGACACTAATGCTTCGAGTGCAAAAAGGCGACGAAATCGCGTTTGAGCAATTGATGAATCGACATACTAACGCCGTTCACTCCTACATTTTCAGGATGTGTCAAAACGTGCAAATTGCCGAAGAGCTAGTTCAAGAAACATTCTTACGTGTTTGGGCTAAATCCAAATTATGGATCCCCAATAAAGCGAAGTTCTCAACTTGGATGTATCAAATTGCACGCAATTTATGTATTGATCATTACAAAAAACAACGCGCCCAATTTGTTGACGACGTAGACTTTGACCGAATCGCCGATGACTCATTGCGGCGTGACGAAATCCTAATCTTGACTTTACAAAAAGCAATTCAGACTCTACCTGAACGGCAAAAAACCGCGTTCGTGCTCTGTCAAGTTGAAGGTTGGTCGCAAGCAGAAGTGGCTGAATTGTTGGATTCGTCGGTAGATGCAGTAGAATCGTTACTGTCTAGAGCACGCCGAAAATTACGTGAAATCCTTGGGAGTACACAACAACATCAATAGAAAGATGAACATTCAAGAGCTAGGCAACTTACTCGACCGTCATGGATCAGATTTGAACCAATGGCCTGATCAACAATTAAGACAGCAAGTGCAATCATATATCGCCGAATCCGCGGAAGCTCACGAGTTGTTTTCGCAAGTGCAGTACATTGATCGGTTAGTACCAAAAGCTTTGTTTGTCCCACAACCCACAAATGTTGAAGCAAAGGTTTTGAATCAAATTTCAACCGTCCGGCAACCTAATTACAATTGGTATCGACACGTTTCTAACTGGGTGCTAAAACCAATACTGGCTATGATCCCATTAGTGATAGGATTCATACTCGGTAGTGGCCCCAACCAGGATGTACTTTTAGTAGAGGAAGAACTGACTACAGAACGATTTGAAGATCCAGTCAATTACCTAGCAATGTCGGATGACTAAACAAAAGGTACTTGTCTTTGCGCTATGTGTATCGGTCGTACTTAATCTCGGTGTAATCGGATACCTTATCGGCCAACACATCTCCGAACATCGACCTGACAACAGTTCTGAGATGCAGGTCGGTTTTTCTCGTTTACTACGAGCATTACCACAGGATCGGGTCGAGGAACTCATGCCTGACCTCGAGAATCATCGGCAATCAATGCGCTCCCTATATGGTCGAGTGATTGATACTAGAAACCAACTCTACAAAGCAATGCACGCCGAACCGTTTGACATCAACCTCCTACGAAAAGCGTCAGAAATGCACGCTCGATCGCTGTCTAATGCACGCGAACACTCGGATCAATTCTTTATTGAACTCTACGAACAATTGAGTCCTGCAGAACGACGACAAATGTTTGACAAAGCATTCAAAGAACTACAAGAGAGTAAGGAAACTGAATAATCTTGGTACGTTGTACAATCGAACCCTATGATCGAACTAGATCAGTTTGTGGAAGCAACTTTATCACAGTATCCAACACTGTGGAGTGAGTACGATCCAACCTGGCGCTCACCGTGCCAAGTCGGCGAATTGAGAACATTCGAAAGTTATTCCGCAATACCATGGCGACCAACTCCAAGAAATATTGCTGACGATTTTGCTCAGTTTGAAGAGGCGATCGAAACGACGATTCATCCGTCGATTAAACAGTATTTTGGAGCTTACTGGTCGGGTTGTCTCGAAGCCACATCGGTCCACGGACACGTCAGTCTTATCTTATTATGGAACGAGGAAGATAGAGACCGTTTTCTGGAAAATTTAATCGGTCATGTGCTCGCTCAACGACGTTATCGACTCGAGCTCAGTGTATTCTTCGCTTGCACTACCCCAAATTCTCGACTATTTCTAACGGTGAATAATGCTACCGGAGAAGTTCAACTAGAAAGACCTGCATACAAGGCCGAAAAAATTGTCGCTTCAAATCTCGCGGAATTCATTAGTGAACTGACGCCAGCCCCACCATATTTACACCCGGAACGCATGCATCTCGAGTCTCTATACTCAGAAAACTCGCTACCATAAACGATACAGGTCAATCGCGAGTAACTTGTCGAGCTTACCAAAGGAATAACGGGACTATTGAGTAAATCTTCATCGACGATCTCGGTACGAGGTGCTCGTACCCACAACCTCAAGAATATCGACGTAGACATACCACGCGATAAATTGACCGTGATAACTGGGTTGTCTGGCTCAGGCAAGTCTTCTCTAGCCTTCGACACCTTGTACGCCGAAGGGCAACGCCGCTATGTCGAATCACTCTCTGCTTATGCAAGACAGTTCCTGTCTATGATGGACAAACCAGATGTCGACCTCATCGAAGGACTATCTCCAGCCATTTCAATAGAACAAAAAACGACCCTACACAACCCCCGCTCTACCGTCGGTACGATTACTGAAATTTACGACTACTTGAGGCTGTTATTCGCGCGGGCAGGAGAACCGCGGTGTCCGAAGCACCAAGTACCGCTGTCGGCATTGTCAATCAGCGATATGGTCGACACTGTGATGCAGTTACCACCCAATACTAGACTTATGGTTCTTGCGCCGGTAATATCCCAACGAAAAGGAGAACATGTCCATGTTTTCGCCGACCTTATAGCGCAGGGGTTTGTCCGAGCTCGAATCGATGGTATAGTAACAACATTAGACCATCCTCCTACTCTCGATCGCAACAAGAAACACTCAATTGATGTTGTCGTGGATCGCATTGTTGTACGCGAAGGGATTGAACAACGGTTAGCTGATACTTTTGAGATTACCCTGCGACTTACCGACGACATTGCTGTGATTGCCCCGATGGAAGATGCCGAGTGGCCAGAACAAGTATTTTCCGCTCGGTTTGGTTGTCCACACTGCAACTATAGCGTTGGCGAGTTACAACCAAGAATGTTTTCGTTCAATAATCCAGCAGGTGCTTGTACCGAATGCGATGGTATCGGAAGGGAGAATAAATTCGACCCCCGTCTACTAGTTGTAGACGCCACGCTCACACTTGCCGAAGGTGCAGTCGTCGGCTGGGATCGAGGTTCTCGATGGAATTGGGCAATCATTGAATCCCTGGCAAAACTTCTGACGGTCGACATAGAAGTACCTTACGACGCCTTACCAAGACGTTTTATCGATGCTTTGTTTCAAGGAGTGAAAGAAAAAATTCCCGTCCTTATAGATTGGAGAAGAGGGCGAACGACTCGCAAAATTCGGTTCCCTGGCGTACTCCAAGTACTCGAAAATCGATATCGCCAAACAGTGTCCAGTAGCGTACGAGAAAAACTACAAAAATTCATGAGTGCAACCGCTTGTGTGAAATGTAACGGATCGAGATTACGCGAGGAATCTAGAAATGTTTTCATCGACGAAAAATCTATAGCCGATTTCACCGCTATGTCGATTTCAGACGCACTGCGAAGCTTCCAATCCCTTCAACTGACCGGTAAACAAGCCGTAATTGCCGAGAAAGTACAAAAAGAAATCCAAGCGCGTCTTTCTTTTCTCGTTAACGTCGGTTTGAACTATCTGACTTTAGATCGATCGGCAAATAGTCTATCGGGTGGCGAAGGACAACGTATTCGCTTAGCTAGTCAAATCGGCGCCGGACTGGTAGGCGTCATGTACATCCTCGACGAACCTTCGATTGGGCTACACCAACGCGACAACGAACGGTTGTTATCAACCTTGACCAATCTCCGCGATTTAGGGAATACAGTGATTGTGGTGGAACACGACGAGGAAGCCATCAGAACCGCGGATCATATCGTCGATATGGGGCCAAAAGCTGGAATCCATGGGGGAGAAGTTGTCGTACATGGATCGTACAGTAAAGTACGAAACTCGAAACGATCACTGACCGCGCAATACTTGACCTGCCGACAGAAAATCGAAATTCCACAAGAAAGAACAACCAACGAATCCTCCAAACAATTAGTTCTCAGTGGTTTGACCGGAAACAACCTCAAAGATATGCAAGTTGTGATTCCAATAGGGTTGTTCACCTGTGTCACTGGCGTTAGCGGATCCGGGAAGTCAACCATGATCAATCATACGCTATATCCAATTGCGGCACGAGAACTCAATCGCTCTACTCGGGTTGTTCCAGCACCTTACGATGATATAGTTGGACTTGAAGAACTCGATAAAGTTATCGATATTGATCAGAGTCCGATCGGTCGTACCCCACGATCCAATCCAGCAACTTACACCGGACTGTTTACAGCTATTCGTGATCTGTTCACAAAAACACAGGAATCTAGAGTTCGCGGATATGCTCCGGGTCGGTTTAGTTTCAATGTCAAAGGGGGGCGGTGTGAAGCATGCCAAGGAGACGGTCTCATCAAAGTGGAAATGCACTTTCTACCCGACGTGTATGTTTCGTGCGATGTGTGCAACGGGATGCGGTACAACCGTGAAACCCTAGAAGTCCGTTACAAAGGTAAGAATATCCATGAAGTGCTTGATATGACAGTCGAAGAAGCACTCGACTTTTTTCACGCAATCCCCTTTATTAAGCAAAAATTACAAACACTCGCTGATGTAGGCCTTACCTATATCCGCCTCGGGCAAAGTGCGACAACGTTGTCAGGTGGGGAAGCCCAACGTGTGAAGTTGTCTAAGGAGTTATCTAAACGTGATACAGGAAAAACACTTTACATACTTGACGAACCAACAACTGGACTGCACTTTCATGACATCAAATTACTACTTGGTGTACTGACGCGGTTAAGAGATCAGGGAAACACCGTAGTAGTTATCGAGCACAACTTAGATGTCATTAAGACAGCTGATTGGATAATCGATCTAGGACCGGAAGGTGGTGAACAAGGTGGCGAAATCGTTGCCGAAGGAACTCCGGAAACTGTCGCTCAGTGTGAAACCTCGCACACCGGGCGCTCTTTGCGTAGAGTGCTGGGGATTGCGGTAAATCTCAGGGCCGCCGGCTAGTTATCTGTCTTCGGGCTCTTTAGGTGTAGTCTCGTCTGACTCAGCTGACTCAGTCACTTCCTCAGCCTCAACACTTTCATTTTGATCTTCAACAGGTTCCGCATCTTCAACGGGTTCAGATTCTTCTATGCCTTCGGATTCTTCGACGTCTTCCACTACTTCGAAGTCTTCGACAGCAGCAGTATCGTCTGCTACTTCTGCATCATCGACAAAAGACATATAACAGATCATCGCCGAGTCGCCTTTCCGAAAACCTGCTTTCAATATTCTGGTATAACCACCTGGACGTGTCTCAAACCGCGGACCAAGCTCTCGGAATAACTTCCCTACCGCTGACTTACTACGTAAATATGCAAAAGCTAACCGTCGATTAGCTACAGAATCTTTGCGCGCTAAAGTGATCAATGGCTCAATAAAGCGTCGCAGTTCTTTGGCTTTGACAACGGTGGTCTTGATTTCTTCATGTTCGATGAGAGAAACACACATATTCGCAAACATGCGTTTGCGGTGGGATGAAGTTCGGTTGAGATGTCGACCGCTTTTTAGATGTCGCATAAGAAATGTGTCGGTTAACTTATTCTGCCGTCTCGTCCGTCGGCCAACCCGGGACACTCGAACCCAAACTGAGACCTCGAATCGCTAACTCTTCTTTAATTTCAGTGAGCGACTTTTTTCCTAGATTAGGGGTTCGATACAAATCCTCTTCGGTCTTTTGCACCAGTTCACCAACCGTAAAAATCTTTTCTGCTTTGAGACAATTAATCGAACGATTCTTGAGATTCAATTCTTCAATCTTTTGAAACAAAAACGGATCCACACTGTGAGCTTCGCGCGCCCTGTTCCCTTCGTCCACCAAGTCCGAATCTACAAACCCAGCCAACTGTTGAGTCAAAATCGTCGCTGCGCGTTTCACGGCATCAATCGGACTGATCGTCCCATTCGATTCAAGCGATAAGATTAGCTTGTCCATATCAGTTCGTTGTTCAACCCGAGTTTTCTCTACACTGTAATTCACACTTCGCATAGGACTATAGGAAGCATCTAACTTCAATAAACCGATCACTCGATCGTCTTCCTTCGCGCGCACTTCATCTGCTGCCTTGTAGCCCAAACCCTGAGTAACGGTTGCTTCAATGTGAATCGAACCACTCTCATTTAACGTACAAACCAAATGATTAGGATTAGCAATTTTGATGTCGTCACCGTGGACAAAATCACCGGCTCTAACTTCTGTAGGTCCAGAAGCAACTAGACGCATAGTACTCTGCTCGCGGCCAGTCAAACTCACTGCAATGCCTTTGAGGTTTAAACAGATATTGAGAATATCTTCACGTACCCCAGGCAAAGTCGAATATTCGTGCAAGACACCATCGATTTGAACTTCAGAAATCGCTGCTCCAGGCATCGACGATAACAAAATTCGCCGTAACGCATTACCAATCGTATGACCATAGCCTCGTTCAAGAGGGGTGAGCGTAACACGCGACCGTGTCGGACTGATCTCATCAACTACAATGTCTTTTGCTTGCAACAAATCCGTACCAATACTATCCATATATTTTTCCTTCGGAATATCTAACTCTCAGTAAAACTTTATTTCGAATACAACTCTACGATAAGGTTTTCTTGAATTTCGTGCGCTAATTCCTCGCGCTCAGGATCTCTTTTATAAACCGCTTTTTTGTTGTCAACGTCTACCTCGATCCATTCGACAACACCACGCAAACTAGCAAGTTCTAGCGCCATACCAATCCGATGCTGTTTGCGCTGCCGTTCCCCAACCTCAACTTCGTCTCCAGGTTGAATTTGATAAGACGGTATATTCACCACCTTACCGTTCACGCGAATACCTTTGTGAGATACCAATTGCCTAGCCTCAGCCCGGGTCGCGCCAAACCCAGAACGATACACAACGTTATCGAGTCGTGCCTCTAACAGTCGCAACAAGTTTATTCCGGTCGCACCGCGCTGCCGATCAGCTTTCTTATAGTAATTACGAAACTGCCGTTCCAGAATCCCATACAACCGTCGAACTTTTTGCTTTTCACGTAATTGGATACCATAATCAGTCCGGCGACCGCCTGCAACAGAACGTCGCGCACCTTGTTCCCCTGGAATCCGTCCGTCTTTACACTTGTCTTCTAACGGTCGGACTCCGCTCTTCAAGAATAAGTCGGTACCTTCACGGCGTGAAAGCTTTAACTTTGGTCCTGTATAACGTGCCATATCAATTCTCTTAAATTACGGTCGTCGCTTCTTTGGTGGACGGCACCCATTGTGTGGTAACGGTGTGACATCCGTAATACTCGATATTCTTAACCCACACGCATTCATCGCACGAATGGAAGACTCCCGGCCAGGACCAGGTCCTTTCACAAATACATCCACACTCTTCAATCCATGATTGTCAACCATACTTTTCGCAATGCGTTCAGCGGCAGTTTGCGCAGCAAACGCTGTACTTTTCCTAGTCCCCTTAAAACCAGAAACCCCAGCGCTAGCCCAACCAATGGTTCGGCCCTGCCGATCAGTAATTGTTATGATCGTATTGTTATACGACGCATGAATATGTGCATGCCCCTCAACAACTAATCTTTTTCGTCTTCGCCGTCCAGACTTTGCCGGTGCAGCGACTTCGACTTCAGTATTCTCGGCCATTCGTTATTTCCTAATGATTCGTCTGGGACCTTTTCGGGTGCGCGCATTGGTTTGCGTTTGCTGACCACGCACTGGTAATCCACGTCGATGACGCAATCCTCGATAACAACGCAAATCCATCAACCGTTTGACATTCATCGAATTCTGCCGCCGTAAATCACCCTCGACGATATTCTCACCGACGGCGGTCCGTAAACGTGTCAATTGATCTTCCGATAAATCGCGCACCTTGGCACTCGTGTCTACTTCGGCTTCTTCACAAAGACGAACTGCCATCGATCGACCAATACCATAAATATATGTCAATGAGATCGAAATATGCTTGTCGTCTGGGACATTTACTCCAGCTATACGTGCCATACCTTACCCCTGCCTCTGCTTGTGTCGAGGTTCCGTTTTACAAATCACATACAACTTTCGTTTGCGTCGAACAATCTTACAATTCCGACACATCTTCTTCACTGAAGCGCGTACTTTCATACCAATTCCACTCTTATATTCGTTCACCGACCCATTCTTCGACTGTAATTACGAATGTTTGACTTTTCCATTAACTTTGCGTAATTACTCGACAACAAATGTGCTTGAATTTGCGACATGAAATCCATCGCAACCACTACTACAATCAACAACGCCGTACCACCTAATTGAAAGGTCAGGTCGTCAAACATGACGATCATAAATTCGGGTAACAAACAAACTGCAGTCACATAAGCTGAACCGAAAATAGTTAGTTTGGTCGTCACATCGTCGATATAGTCTGCTGTTTGCTGACCAGGTCGAATACCTTGAATATATGCGCCCTGTCGCTTCAAATTGTCAGCTAATTCCTTCGGATCGCGCACAATCGCGGTATAGAAAAAACTAAAAAATACGATACCAGTCGCAAACAAAATAATGTACAACGGTTGTCCCGGACTCAACGCTAAGGCAATCTCTTGCAACCATCCCATATTGGGGTTTTGTCCAAACCACTGTGCCATCGACGCCGGCGCTAACAATAAACTCGATGCAAAAATCGCAGGAATCACCCCAGCCATATTCACTTTGAATGGTAAATGACTCGTCTGTCCTTGCATCATCCGACGACCTTGTTGCCGTTTCGCATAGTGCACCGTAACCCGCCTTTCACCACGTTCGACGAATACAACAAACCCGACCACTCCAATCGCGAATACACCTATGATGAGTAATATCGTCCAATGGAGATTCCCTTGGCGTGCAGCTTCAACAGCTGATCCAATCGCCGCTGGAAAACCAGAAACAATCCCAGCAAAAATCAGCAACGAAATACCATTACCAACTCCATGTTCGCTAATCTGCTCACCTAACCACATCATGAACAATGCGCCGGTAACTAAACTTACAACCGAAACGAAAAAGAATCCAAGACCTGGATCGAACGGCAATCCCTGACCGATTAATCCAAAAGTCATTGCCGAACCCTGTACTAAGGCAATCAATAAAGTTCCCCAGCGGGTGTATTTGGTAATCTTCCGTCGGCCGGCTTCGCCCTCTTTACGCAATTGGCTCAATGCTGGATACATCATGGTAAGTAAATTCATGATGATGCTCGAAGTGATATAAGGCATCACTCCTAACGCCAAAATGCTCATACGCTCTAAAGCACCACCCGAGAACATGTTGAACAGATCCAAGATTCCACCTTGGTTCTGATCGAAAAGCCGTTGCAGAGCTTCAGGATTAATGCCCGGTATCGGAATGTGCGTACCAATCCGATAGACTAGCAGCGCGAATAAAACAAATAAGAGCCGCCGCCCTAATTCAGATAAGCCGGTCTGAACACCTGCTAATGATGGAGTTGCCGTCGCCATATTTAATCTACTCTTCGACCGTTCCACCTATACTGAGAATGATTTCGCGCGCTCCTTTAGTTACCTTAATACCGCGCACATGCACCGCGCGTTCAAGCGTCCCCGATTGGATAATCTTACAACGGCGAATCGACGAACGAATCAAGCCCGCTGTTCGCAAAGTCTCGAGCGTAATATCTTCACCCTCGACTCGATTTAACTCGTGTAGACGAATTTCATCGGTAACTCGACTAATACGTGACCGAAAACCAAACGTCGGTATCCGCTGTTGTAGGGGGAGTTGTCCACCCTCAAAACCAACGGCAACTTTACCGCCGGAACGGGAAAGCTGTCCTTTGTGCCCCCGACCACAAGTCTTTCCTTGGCCCGCCGAACCACCACGACCGACACGCTTGCGAGTCTGTCTACTCTTTGGATGTGCCTGAAGTTCGTTCAGTTTCAACTTTTATACCTCTGTGACGTCCAACAAATAGGATATGTGATTGATCATCCCACGAACTTCTGGGGTGTCAGCTAATACCACTTCACTATTGATACGTCGTAATCCGAGTCCCCGCACCGTTGCTTGGTGTCGCTTTAGTCGTCCAAATGGACTCTTAACTAAACGCACTCTAAGTTGTTTTTTCTTTCTAGCCACGACCTTGGACTGCCTCTTCGGTCTTGCCGCGCTTCAACGCGATCATGCGTGGTGATCTCATATTTACCAAGCCCTTAACGGTGGCACGGACCACATTCGTTGGATTAGTGGAACCGTAGCATTTCGCTAGTACGTCGCGAACTCCAGCTGCTTCGAGCACCGCTCGCATTGTACCTCCAGCAATGACTCCTGTTCCCTCAGATGCGGGTTGCATAAAAATCAATGAAGCACCGTGTTTAGACTTGATCGGATACCAAAGCGTCACACCATTGAGTTCGACATCAAACATGTTGCGCCGGGCGACTTGACCCGACTTCTCAATCGCTTCAGCACGTTCACGCGCTTTACCACGACCAAAACCGACCCGTCCTGCACCATCCCCCACAACTGTGAGCGCCGTCCACGACAACTGCCGTCCACCTTTGACGGTCTTAGCCACTCGAGTCGACGATACTAATTTCTCAATCAGTCCTTCTTCTCTAATTTCTTCTGAATAAGCCACTCTTAAAATTCCAATCCTTGTTGGCGTGCCGCGTCCGCAAGCGCTTTCACACGACCGTGATAAAGAAAGCCCGAACGATCAAATGCCACTTTCGTAACTCCAATCTCTTTTGCACGCTGCGCAACGAGTTCACCCACCTTTTTAGCTGCTTCAACGTTCCCCGTATTACTTGAACGTAAACTCTCGTCCAAAGTCGACGCATGAGTTAACACTTGATTTCCTTCACTATTCAACAACTGTGCATAAATATGCTTCGGGGTTCGATGTACACACAACCTAATCGCACCAATTTCACGCATCTTTATGCGCGAACGCCGTGCCCGCCGCAACCGTGTTACCTTTTTACTTAGCATGATTGCCGAATTTACTTCTTAACTTCTTTACGTTTGATGTATTCACCAACATAACGCACGCCTTTACCTTTATAGGGTTCTGGCGGGCGCTTACCCCGAATCTCTGCGGCTACCTGGCCAACGAGTTGGCGATCGGTTCCCGTTACTACAATCTCAGTCGGACTCGGTACAGTAAGTGAAACCCCTTTCGGTGCGTCATAATTCACCGGATGAGAATAACCTAGCTGCATGACAAGAGTCGTACCCTGCAACTGAGCACGATATCCAATCCCTTCTAGCTGCAAACGCTTCTCCCACTGTTGTGAAACACCGACGATCATGTTCTTTATCAGTGCACAATGCGTACCGGTCATTGCACGTGCTTGTTTCGTCGTTCCCTTCGTTCGCACTTCAATCGTATGATCCACCTGTTTAGTCGAGACTCCCGGCGCTAAAGGTACCGACAACTGCCCATGTTTGCCTTTGACAACCACCGCTTCCTTAGTCACCTTAACGTCGACCTCTTGCGGGATCTCAATCTGCCGTTCAGTAATACGAGACATAAACGTTTAGCTCAAAAAATAGTACAGAGTACTTCGCCACCAATACCAGCTCGCCGCGCCGCATGATCAGTCATTAACCCTTGATTTGTGCTTACAATCGCAATCCCGAGACCACCTCGGACTAACGGTAAACTATCGTGTGTTTTATAGGCACGCAAGCCCGGTCGACTAATCCGTTGTAATTCCTCGATCACCGGTACCCCTTCAAAGTATTTGAGTGCAATCGTTATATGTGGCTTTTGCTCGCCCTCAACGGCGAATCCTTTGATATACCCTTCAGTTTCTAAGACTCGACACAAAGCTTCCTTAATCTTCGAGTGCGGAATCGTGACTGACTCACTAGCAACCATGATCGCATTGCGAATACGCGTGAGAAAATCAGCGATTGGATCTTGCATACTCATAGATGGTTTACCACGAAGACTTCTTTAGGCCGGGAATATCACCGCGCATAGCCGCTTCCCGTAATTTATTTCGCCCGAGACCGAATCGCCGATACACTCCACGAGGTCGACCTGTAATTTCACACCGACGTTGCATCCGTATCGGATTCGCATCACGCGGCAGGGCTTGTAATTGTCGTTGGGCTGCCCAACGTGTTTCAGTATCCAAATTCCGATCTTTTATGACTGACTTTAACTCCATTCGTTTCGCTGCATACTTAGCTACCATTTTCTGCCGTTTCTTCTCACGTGCGAGCATAGACTTTTTTGCCATCTTATTCCCTAATTCCTAAATGGAAAGTTAAAGGCCTGCAATAGCATCAACCCTTCACTATCGGTTTGAGCAGTCGTTGTGAATGTGATATCCAAGCCACGAATCGCATCCGTTTGATCAAAGTCAATCTCCGGAAATACAATCTGTTCTTTAATCCCCAGCGAATAATTCCCTCGACCATCAAACGCTCGAGGATTTAAACCGCGAAAATCACGAATACGAGGAATCGCTATACCGATCAATCTCTCAACAAACTCATACATCATTTGTCGACGCAAAGTCACCATACAGCCGATCGCATACCCTGTTCTAATCTTGAATACAGCTTCAGACTTACGCGCCCGCGTAACTTTCGGTGCTTGTCCAGCAATTTTGCGTAAGTCATCCACCGCATGATCAAGCAATTTACGATCAGCAGTAGCCCCACCGACGCCCATGTTTAAGGTCACTTTGACAAGACGCGGCACTCGCATGATCGACGAGTACCCCTGTTCGGACATCAACCGGGGTTGAATCGAATCTCTATAGGCTTGTTGTAACTTACTCAAGGTTCACTAAGTTCTCCGATCTATTCTTCATCAATTACAGTTCCAGAAGAACGGAAAAAACGCACTTTTTTACCATCTTCATCTGTACGTAGACCGACTTTGTCGGCTTTTTCCGTATGGTGATTGAAAATGGCAACATTCGAAATGTGCAACGCAGCCTCTTTTTCGATTAAACCATGGCGTTCACCAGGCTTGCCCTGTTTTTGATGTTTAACCACTGTATTGATATTTCCCACTACCACGCGATCGTGCCCAACAAACCGAACGATATCGCCTTGCTGACCCTTATCTTTGCCAGCCAATATCACAACTGTATCGTCTTTCCGTAAACGCCTCATCATTACAAAACTTCCGGTGCCAACGATGCAATCCGTGTGAACTGTCGGGAACGTAATTCCCTCGTTACCGGTCCAAAAATTCGTGTTCCAATCGGCTCGCGAGATTCGTTCACCAAAACAGCAGCATTACGATCAAACCGAATGATTGAACCATCTTCCCGACGAACTCCCTTACGAGTCCGTACGACAACTGCGCGTACCACTTGACCTTTCCTAACCTTACTAGTCGGAATCGCTTCTTTCACGGTCACGCGAATGACATCGCCAATATGGGCATAACGACGCCGAGAACCACCCAATACCTTGATACATTTAATTCGCCTGGCACCACTGTTATCGGCAACATCTAACATTGTTTCACTCTGAATCATGAGTCGGCCTGCTGCACCCTTTCTTCAATTTCAACAAGTTTCCAAGATTTCGTTTTTGACATCGGACGACACTCTTGAATACTCACCCGATCACCAACATTTGCTTCATTGTGTTCATCATGTACTTGTAACTTTGATGAACGACCAATGATTTTTCCATAGAGAGGATGTCGTACCCGCCGATCGATACGAACACTAATCGTCTTATCCGAAGCATCCGATACAACCATACCGCTGATTGTGCGTTTTTTCTCTGTCGCTGCGTCAACCATTCTGCTTCTCTCGGATGACCGTCTTCACGCGCGCGATATTCTTGCGCGATTCACTGAACAAATGAGTCTGCGGCAGCTGATCCGTCGCCCGTTGAAAACGTAAATTGAACTGTTCTTTTTGTAACTTCTTATGCTCTTCCAATAACTCAGTCATAGACAGTTCTCGTAATTCTTTAGCATCCATTACAACACTTTCCTATCAACAAATGCAGTTGGGAACGGCAACTTACTAGAGGCCAAACGAAAAGCGGATCTTGCATCTTCTTCAGTCACTCCAGCTAGTTCGTAGAGCACTCGCCCGGGTTGAACCTGTGCGACCCAATACTCCACTGAACCTTTGCCTTTCCCTTGACGAACTTCTAATGGCTTTTTCGTAATCGGTTTATCGGGAAAGACACGAATCCATACTTTACCACCACGTTTCAAATGCCGCGTCATTGCCCTTCTAGCAGCTTCAATCTGACGCGCCGTCATGCGCCCACGACCCAATGCTTTCAACCCAAACTGTCCAAAACATACCCGATTACCACGTTGCGCTAGGCCGCGGTTTCTTCCTTTCTGTTGTTTTCTAAATTTTGTTCGAGTAGGTTGTAACACAGTAAACTCCTAAGTAGGTCGCTGGCTTGCTCCGGCACCGTCGGTGGCTTCACCAATGACCTCACCTTTAAAGATCCACACTTTAACCCCTAACACACCGTACGTCGTCATTGCTTCAACAACTGCATAGTCAATATCAGCACGTAACGTATGCAACGGTACGCGTCCTTCAGAATAAACTTCCGAGCGTGCAAGTTCTTGGCCATTTAAGCGACCCGAAACACGAACTTTAATTCCCTGTGCTCCAAGCCGCATCGCATTCTGTAATACCCGACGAGCAGCACGGCGATACTGCACGCGACGTTCCAGCTGCTGCGCAACATTTGAGGCGACCAGATAAGCATCTAACTCTGGTTTTCTGATCTCTTCTACATTAATTGAGACGGGATACCCCATCAAATGCTGCAGTTTTGCGCGCAAACGCTCAACATCTGCACCACGTTGCCCAATTACCATACCCGGACGTGAAGTATGAATCGTTACTCGAGCATCATGCGACGGGCGCTTAATCTCAATTCGACTAACGAAAGCCTGCGCTAACTCTTTACTAATGAAATCTCGAATCTTAACATCGTCCTTTAGAGTTTCTCGATACTTAGCCTTATCGGCATACCAAACCGAGTTATGCTCGCGAATGACGCCTAAACGAAAACCATTTGGATTAACTTTTTGTCCCATGTTGTTCCTTTACTTCCAACTTAATCCAGGTTGTCCGATAAGGCAATGGTGATGTGACAAGTCGGTTTAATAATCCTATTACTCCGTCCTCTCGCTCTAGCCCGAAATCGCTTCATGCGCGCACCTTGATTGACATAAACTTCACTAATCGTACATTGATCAATATCCGCTCCTAAATTAGTCTCGGCATTAGCAATCGCTGAATCAAGAATTTTTTTCATCAAACGTGCACTTTTTTGTACATCAAGATCAAGGATCGCCATTGCTTCTTCTATACTTTTCCCTCGAATCTGATTAGCAACTAACTGGGCTTTACGAGGTGAAACACGCAACCTCTTTCCTATTGCTTGAACTTCCATACTTAATCTCCGCGACGACCTCAACGGGTCTTCGCTTTGCGATCTCCAGCGTGTCCTTTGAAAGTACGAGTCGGGGCAAACTCCCCCAACTTATGCCCAACAATTTCTTCAGTGACAAAAACAGGCATGTGTTGTCGACCGTTATGTACTGAAATCGTTAATCCCACCATTTCCGGAATAATCATCGAACGTCGTGACCAAGTCTTGATCGGGCGTTTATCCCTAGTTTCTTGTGCCTTTCTAACTTTATTCAATAACTGAGTATCGATAAAAGGTCCTTTATGTAAAGAACGCGTCATGACTATTTTTGTCCTCGGCGCCTTACAATGAGCGCATCGCTAGCTTTTTTACGCCGCGTACGATGCCCCTTAGTTGGTACTCCAGTGGGCGAAACCGGATCTCGTCCACCCGACGATCTACCTTCGCCGCCACCATGTGGATGATCCACAGGATTCATCGCGACTCCTCTTACTGTCGGCCTTACGCCGCGCCAGCGCTTCGCGCCGGCTTTCCCATACGACTGCAAGTTGTGTTCACTGTTACTTACTTCACCTAAAACCGCGCGACACTCACTTAAGACTCGTCGCATCTCACCGGAGCGCAACCGCAAAGTCGCATATTTACCCTCTCTAGCTACCAATTGCGCAGAGGTCCCGGCAGAACGTGCCAATTGCGCCCCTTTACCGGGTTTGAGCTCAATACAATGAATCAAACTCCCTAAAGGTACGTTTCGTAACGGCATTGCATTCCCAATGTCGATAGGGACGTTACTACCAGAACGAATTTGCGCACCCGGCTTTAAGCCGTTCGGAGCAATAATGTAACGCCGCTCACCATCCAGGTATCGCAATAAAGCAATGCGTGCACTACGATTCGGATCGTACTCAATGGTTTCTACTATAGCTGGAATTCCGTCTTTTTGTCGCTTAAAATCGATGTTCCGATAATGCTGTTTGTGCCCTCGCCCGCGATGTCGAACCGTGATTCGTCCTTGGTTGTTCCGACCAGCATTCGCGGGTTTCACTTGCAATAACGGTTTATATGGTGAACCTTTGTGCAAACTTTTATCAACCACCTTAGCAACAAATCGGCGTCCAGGTGAGGTCGGTTTTGTACGTATTATTGCCATATCACACCTCTAGCGAAAAGTCGATTCGTTGACCTTCTTGTAGACGCACGTAGGCTTTCTTCCAGTGATTACGACGACCGGTCCCTATACGACGCAATATACTGCGAACAGTCTTACCCTTAACGTTGGTTGTCGTAACCCGTTTCACTTTAACCTCGTAAATCTGTTCCACTGCTTCTTTCACTTCTTTTTTAGTCGCGGAGACATCCACTTTGAAAGCGTACTGATTCGACTGTTCCCCTAAATTAGTCACTTTTTCAGTGACATGAGGTTCGCGTAACACCCGATATAACCGCTCAACTTTCATGCTAACGAAGTCTCTAAGGTGCGGATTGCTTCAGTATCGAAAACCACTTTGTCAAACTGCATACAAACAGCTGGGTTAACTCGCTGGGGCGACAAAATTTCAACACCGGCTAGGTTGGCTACGGCTTTTTGGAGATTTTCGGAAGGGTTTGAGAGGATAAGTAGAGGTTTGGCGAGTTTGAGTTGATCGAGAGACTGTCGCAAATTCTGCGTTTTAGGTGTATCGACATCGAACTCCGGTAGGATGGAAATTCTCTCCTCCCGCATCAGTTGCGAGAGTATGCAACACATTGCTGAGCGATACATTTTGCGATTCACTTTGCGCCAACGTACCGTGGGTTTCGCTGCAAACGTTACTCCACCACCACGCCAAATCGGACTGTTTTTTGTTCCGGCTCGAGCACGTCCCATATTTTTTTGTCGCCAAGGTTTGCGCCCGCCACCGCGTACATCAGAACGAGAGCGTTGCGCTTTTGTACCTTGATGACCGTTCGATAAATAAGTCTGGACAACTTGTTGAACCAAAGTCGAATTGAACTCTTTTGCAAAGACAGCGTCCGAAATTTCGATCGTACCCCCTGAAACCAGCTTGAACTTCACAATCAATTTCCGCCTTACTAGTCCGATAGTGTCGGGGTTTGACAACCTTTCTTAATCGCTGGTTTAACCACCACGATACTGCCGTTGGCACCAGGCAAACCACCTTTAATCATTAAGAGACTACGTTCGATATCGACACCAACAATTTGCAAATTCTGAACCGTCACACGTTCTGCACCTAAATGACCTGCCATCTTCTTACCCTTGAATACTCTACCTGGAGTCTGGCATTGACCAATAGCCCCAGCGGTACGATGCGACAAAGAATTTCCGTGAGTCATGTCCTGCCGTTGAAAATTCCAACGTTTGATGACTCCAGCAAATCCCTTACCTTTAGATGTCCCGGTCACATCGACAAATTGGCCGTTAAAAAATTGGTCTACAGAGAGCTCTGCTCCCAAATCATGCTCGACATTCGTTGCAACAACCGCATACCGGTCGAGACGAAACTCTGTTAAACCCGTGATTTGCATCGCTTTACTCTTTGCTAGGTGCCCACCTAATGGTTTATTCTGTCGACGTTTCTCTGACTGTGAAACTCTCTCTCCATGACCCACTTGGACCGCCTCGTATCGGTCGTTCTCCACTGTCTTCCGTTGGGTAATTTTGTTTGGTTCGGCATGCACTACAGTAACTGGAATAGACTCACCACTGGCGTCGAACACACGAGTCATTCCACATTTAATTCCAACAATTCCAATCGTCATAATGCTTTGTTTTTGTTAAAGTTACAAAAATTAAAACTTGAATCGACTAAAACGCCTCCGTCCACTACCCAAAGAAGTGGCAAAGAAAAATTCCCGTGATTAGCGGATTACGATTTCAAGTGTCTGAATACGAACTGGCCAAACTTTGTGGGGCAGACATTCAGATCTTCAATTACTTAGTATCTATCTTTAAGTCTACTTCAACTCCTGCTGCTAATTCAAGTTTCATTAAGGCATCAATCGTACGTTCCGGCGGGTCCACGATGTACAATAACCGCCGATGAGTACGAATTTCATATTGATCTCGAGCATCTTTGTCTACATGAGGTGAAATCAAGACCGTGTATCTTTCCCGTTTCGTTGGTAACGGGATCGGTCCAAGCACCCGCGCTCCCGTCTGCTTCGTAGCAGACATGATCGCTTCAGCCGACTGATCAATCAAACGATGATCGTAGGCTTTGAGTCTAACTTGTATACGGTTTTCAACAACCAACTGGCTATCTCCCTCAAATATTGATTCAATCTCTACACTCGGGCACAGGAAAACTAAGCCCAATACAGCACCCTAGGTACTTATAGAGAGTATAGAGACAACTATTTTATCGAAGTTTCCTCTATTTTAAAACGCTAACGCGACGATATCGGCGAGTTTTTGAAAATTCGCCGGACAAATCGCGATATTTCAGCTTCGAGAGCGCTACCTAAGCTTACTGAACAATCTTAGTTACGACTCCCGCACCTACCGTACGACCACCTTCGCGAATAGCAAACCTCAGACCTTCGTCCATGGCGATAGGACTAATTAACTCGACATTTAATTCAACATTATCCCCGGGCATGACCATTTCAATACCGTCGGGTAACGTGACTTCACCAGTCACATCAGTGGTTCGAAAGTAAAACTGCGGTCGATAATGACTCTGGAACGGCGAATGCCGACCACCTTCATCTTTAGCTAAAACATACACCTGCGCGGTAAACTTAGTGTGCGGTGTAATCGAACCGGGTACAGCAAGAACCTGTCCTCGTTCAACTTCATCGCGTTTCGTACCACGTAACAGAACGCCAATGTTTTCGCCCGCTCGACCTTCATCAAGCAATTTGCGAAACATTTCAACACCGGTACAAGTAGTCTTACCAGTTTCTCGAATGCCGACGATTTCTACTTCGTCGCCAACATGAATCACACCACGGTCAACCCTACCGGTCACAACTGTTCCGCGCCCGGAAATGGAGAATACATCCTCGATTGGCATCAAAAATGGTGCATCGACTGGTCGTTCCGGTTCAGGTATGAAGTCATCTAAAGCCTGCATGAGATTGCGAATACTCTCAGCACCGTCCTGCCCTTCATTTCCTTCTAAAGCTTTCAAAGCACTACCAGGAATGATCGGCGATTCTGGGTCAAACTCATAACTTTCAAGTAATTCCTGAATCTCTAGCGTTACTAACTCAACAAATTCTTCACGATCATCTTCGTCGAGCATATCTACTTTGTTTAGATAGGTAACAATGCGTGGAACCCCTACCTGCCGCGCTAACAAAATGTGTTCACGAGTCTGTGGCATGGCTCCGTCAACTGCCGAAACGACAAGAATCGCACCATCCATTTGCGCCGCTCCAGTGATCATGTTCTTAATGTAGTCAGCATGTCCAGGACAGTCCACATGCGCGTAATGGCGAGCTGCTGACTCATACTCAACATGAGTCGTCGCAATCGTAATACCACGTTCGCGTTCCTCCGGCGCATTGTCAATTTCATCAAAACTCTTGACATCACCCTTCCCTAAATCGCTAGCACAGATCATGGTCATTGCGGCCGTCAAGGTCGTCTTGCCATGATCGACATGCCCAATCGTACCGACATTCACATGAGGCTTAGTTCGTTCGAACTTTTCTTTTGCCATTTATTTCTTTTCTCCCAATATGTGTTATATAAGGCATATACTGTATATGCCCTGTGAAATTGAGGCGAACCGGTTATCGATCGGTGATCGTTTTCGCGATCATTTCCGGTACAACTTCATAGCGATCAAACTCCATGGTAAACGTAGCCCGACCTTGCGACATCGACCTCAAGTCGGTCGCATAACCGAACATCTCTCCCAAGGGTATCGACGCCTTAATAATTTTACCCGAAGGACTTTCATCCATCGCATCGATCATCCCGCGACGACGATTCAGATCGCCGACAACGTCCCCTAAAAAGTCTTGTGGCGAAACCACTTCGACCTTCATCAACGGTTCCAATAATGTCGGATCCGCCCTTTGTGCTCCTTCTCTCAACGCGGTCGAGCCCGCGATCTTAAACGCAATTTCACTCGAATCTATTTCGTGGTATGACCCATCGAACAAAGTCGCACGAACATTAATCAACGGGTACCCTGCCACGACACCGTTTGACATTTGATCTTGAATCCCCCGGTCCACCGACGGAATATACTCTTTGGGGATCACACCACCTTTGATTTCATCAACAAACTTGTAATTGAGTTCTTCATCTTCTAACGGTTCAAACCGAATGAATACGTGTGCAAATTGCCCCCTACCACCGGTTTGCCGCACATGCCGCGCTTCAATCTCAACAGGTTTTCGAATGGTTTCGCGATAAGCAACTTGAGGTTTACCTATATTTGCACCAACTTTAAACTCTCTCTTCATTCGATCAACAATAATGTCGAGGTGAAGCTCACCCATACCTGCGATAATTGTTTGACCGCTTTCGTCGTCCGTAGAAACTCTAAAAGAAGGGTCTTCCTGCGCTAACTTACTTAACGCTAACGACATTCGATCTTGATCAGCAACTGAACGAGGTTCTACCGCAACGTGAATCACCGGTTCCGGGAACACCATTCGTTCCAACGTGACAATATCCTTCGAACTACACAATGTATCGCCAGTGGAAATATCTTTCAACCCAATTGCTGCAGCAATATCACCAGCTCGGACTTCGGTAATTTCAGTACGACTGTTAGAATGCATCTGTACCATCCTACCCACCCGTTCAGATCGCCCGCGTATCGAGTTATAAACTTTATCACCCGTCGCGAGCATACCTGAATACACTCGAAAGAACGATAAAGTTCCGACATAAGGATCGGTTGCGATTTTGAACGCTAACGCTGCAAAGGGTTCATCGTCGTCTGAATGTCTGGCCGTGGAACTACCATCGGCACTGATGCCCTCGATTGCCTTAACTTCATTCGGTGCCGGCAAATAATCAATCACTGAATCGAGCAACGGCTGTACTCCTTTGTTCTTAAACGCAGTACCGCAAATAGCTGGAACAATCTCATCCGCAAGCGTGCGCCGCCGAATACCTTCTCGTAGCTCATCTGGCGAAATACTCTCATCCTCTAGATATCGCTCCATGAGTTGTTCATCACCCTCAATCGCCGCTTCTATCAGCTGTTCGCGATATTCCGAAACTTGTTCCTTCATTTCATTAGGAATATCCTGTTCTTTAGTATTTACTCCTAGATCAGAAAAATCCCAATAGAGTGCTTTGAGTGTGACTAAGTCCACTACTCCTGTAAAATTCTCTTCTGCACCGATAGGTAACTGCAATGGAATACACGTGGTTCCTAATCGATCATTGATTTGCGCTACAACTCGCAGAAAATCTGCCCCAGCACGATCCATCTTGTTGATGAACACGATTCTTGGTACTTGATAACGATCAGCTTGCCGCCACACCGTCTCAGATTGGGGTTCCACACCTGCTGTACCACAGAAAACCACTACTGCACCATCAAGTACTCGCAGACTCCTTTCAACTTCAATTGTGAAATCAACATGACCCGGAGTATCGATAATATTAATTCGATGTTCGGAATACTGTTCTTTCATCCCGTTCCAAAAGCAGGTCGTCGCAGCAGAAGTGATCGTAATTCCCCGTTCTTGCTCTTGAGCCATCCAATCCATCACTGCAGCACCATCATGAACTTCTCCCAGTTTATGGGAAATACCCGTATAGAACAAGATACGTTCTGTCGTCGTGGTTTTGCCTGCGTCCACATGCGCAACAATACCAATATTTCTGTAGCGACCTAAAGGCGTGCTACGAGCCATCGTGTGCTCCGCTTAATTCAAACTTTGTATTAGGGGTAAGAACTCAACCCCAGTGGATTGCGGTCATGCGTCGACTCTAAAATCGATAGTGTGCGAACGCGCGGTTTGCTTCGGCTTGGCGGTGTGTATCTGTACGTTTCCGTATCGCCCCACCACGACCATTAGCTGCGTCAATCAATTCGCCAGCAAGACGAGCAGCCATAGTTTTTTCACCTCGCTCACGAGCACTATCGACCAACCAACGCATCGCTAATGCTGACCTTCGAGACGGACGCACTTCCATCGGAATAGGTAACGTCGAACCACCAATTCTCCTAGACTTGACCTCGGTAATCGGCGCAACTTCTTCTAAAGCCTTTTCAAACACCTCTACCGGATTCTTGTGTTCCCGCGACTCCACGATATCTAATGCGCCGTATACGATCCGTTCAGCAACCGCTTTCTTCCCGTTAGTCATGACATGATTGATGAACTTGGCTAGCGTTGGATTGTGAAACTTAGGGTCGGGAAGAATTACCCGCTTGGTACTAACTCGACGACGTGACATGTTTAAGCAATTCCCTGTTAAATCTGACTCGGTCGTTTGGTACCATACTTGGATCTGCCTTGCCGGCGATCGTCCACACCAGTTGCATCCAAGGTTCCACGTATTGTGTGATAACGCACACCAGGCAAATCTTTAACTCGACCACCACGAATTAACACCGTACTGTGTTCCTGCAAACTATGACCCTCACCCGGAATATAGGAATTCACTTCGTATCCATTCATCAGTCGGACACGACAAACCTTCCGCATTGCGGAATTAGGTTTTCTAGGCGTCGTCGTATAGACGCGAATGCACACCCCACGTTTTTGTGGATTACCTTCAAGCGCAAGCGACGCGCTCTTCTTAACTCGCCGTTTTCGTGGGCGACGAATTAACTGACTAATAGTTGCCAAACACTTTTCTCCAATGTTTCAATAGTATGCTAAGTTTTTTAAATGACGTATTTTAGCGATTTGATACTACATAGTTCGGGTAGTAGTCAAACTTATTCTTGATCCTGCGCCGCTAACATCTCAGCCAACGAACGTTCGATATCATCTGAACTCTCGTTCCGACTCTTACCTTCCTCAATAATTGTCTCCTCAAGTTTTCGCAGCTTTTGATCACGATGATAAGCCAAACCAGTACCCGCTGGAATCAACCGTCCAACCACAACGTTCTCTTTGAGACCACGCAAATCATCGCGCTTCCCGGTAACCGCGGCTTCAGTCAATACTCGGGTAGTTTCCTGGAAAGAGGCTGCCGAAATGAAACTATCGGTAGCTAAGGAGCTCCGTGTGATCCCTAACAGAACTCGCTGATACTTCGCGGGTTCTAGACCTTCTTCAACTAACCTCAGGTTTTCAACGCGAACCTCAGCGTATTCTCGCTGATCCCCACGCACAAACTCAGAAGCACCGCTACTCTCGATTTCAACTTTACGCAACATTTGACGAACGATAACTTCAATGTGCTTGTCGTTGATTTCAACCCCTTGTAGCCGATACACATCCTGAATGCCGTCGATGATATACTCAGATAACTCGGGAACTCCACGAAAACGCAAAATGTCATGCGGATCCACCGCACCATCACAGATAACTTCACCTTTCGTGACGCGTTCCCCAGGGAACACCGAAACATTACGTACTTTCGGAATAAGGTATTCGACCGGTTCAACTTCTACGGCTGGATCGTCTGAATCTGGGGTGATCAAGAGACGTTGTTTCGCCATGGTATCCTTACCATAACTCACCGTCCCGGATACGGTTGCCATGACTGCTTGTTCTTTGGGTCGTCGGGCTTCAAACAACTCGATCACCCGTGGTAGACCACCAACAATATCGTCGGTTTTCTTGCTCTCTTTCAGGGCTTTCGCGATGATTTCACCAACCGTGATTTGTTCCCCTTCCGAGACCAGGACAATGGCGTTGTCCGGTAAGGTGTAATTAACCAAAACATTCGGTTCATCTTCAGTACCACCAGGACCCACAATTTCGATCGAAGGTCGTAAACCAATACCAGTTTCTGGTCGTTCAGATTCCGGAATGACGCTAAGAATCCTACTACCGGTATAGTCATCTGTCTTGAGTTTGATCGAACGATCAACTTTCATATCGAGAAAACGAACCTCGCCTTCGATCTCACAAATGATGGGATGGTAGTGAGGGTCCCAAGTGGCGATACAAGCTTCAGCTTCGACTTGACTTCCTTCGTCAACTCTGATAGTCGCCCCATACGGTACTGAATACCGTTCGCGCTCACGTCCACGTTCATCGAAAATCATGATCTTGCCCGAACGAGTTACCGCAATCTGAAAGCCTTCTTTACTACGTACTGTGTTGATATTCTGAAAACGAACACTACCACCATGGCGCACGTTGATTCGGTCGTCCGCGGCAGCACGAGAAGCTGCCCCGCCAATATGAAACGTTCGCAGTGTAAGTTGAGTTCCCGGTTCTCCAATAGATTGTGCAGCGATAACGCCGACTGCTTCACCAACGTCGACTAATTGTCCACGCGCCAGATCGCGCCCATAACAAAGCGAACACAAACCGTGACGGGTTTCGCAAGTAATGGCAGAACGAACATAAATTTCATCGAAACCCATCGTTTCTATACGTTGAACCCATGCTTCGTCAATCATCGTCCCTTCCGGTATTACCTCGGTTTGAGTCTCTTGATCGATAACCGGTTTGGCAACCACACGTCCTAATACTCTAGAAGATAGTGGCTCAACAACTTCTCCACCATCAATTTTTGCAGTAATACGTAGCCCATCCTTAGTTCCACAGTCATGCTCGGTAATCACAAGGTCTTGCGCGACATCCACTAAACGGCGAGTCAGGTATCCTGCATTTGCCGTCTTCAGCGCTGTGTCCGCCAATCCCTTTCGCGAACCATGTGTCGAGATGAAGTACTCGTTAACCGTTAACCCTTCGCGGAAATTCGACACAATCGGAGTCTCGATAATCGTACCATCTGGACGAGCCATCAATCCCCGCATTCCCGCAAGTTGTCGAATCTGCGCTGGAGACCCTCTAGCCTTTGAGTCAGCATAGATGTATACTGAGTTGAACGAACTTTGTTCTTCCGGCTTACCGCCTTTGCCAACGACTTGTTCAGTCGAGATCCCTTTCAACATTTCTTGTCCAATTTGATCACTTGAACGAGTCCAGATATCTACTGCTTTGTTGTACTTCTCGGTCATCGATAATAGGTTTTCTTGGTATTGTCTCTCGAGTTCAGTAATCTCAGCATAGGCTTGATCGACAATCTCTGCCTTCTCTTGGGGGATTACAAAGTCATCGACACCAATCGAACACCCTGAATAGGTCGAATACTTAAAACCGGCATACATCAATTGATCCGCAAAGACCACCGTTTCTTTCAATCCCACTTGTCGATAGCATAAATCGACAAGTTCGGATATCTCACCCCGCTTCAATACTCGGTTAATTGTTGAATAACTCATACCGTCCGGAAGAATATCCGATAGAATGGCGCGACCTACAGTTGTATCGACTATCTCAGTTTCCGACTCACCTACTGAGTTTGTTTCAGTAATCCGTAGTTTGATACGCGAATGAAGGTCAACTGCTTCACCAAAATACGCCCGTTCAACTTCGGCTGTGTCGACAAAAGTCATGCCTTCACCCTTTCCAGCTACGCGATCTCTAGTGAGATAGTACAGCCCTAAAACAACATCTTGATTTGGAACGATAATCGGTTCGCCATTTGCTGGTGATAGAATGTTGTTGGTTGACATCATGAGGGCGCGCGATTCGAGTTGTGCCTCAATCGTCAACGGTACATGTACTGCCATCTGATCTCCATCGAAATCAGCGTTGTAGGCCACACATACAAGCGGATGCAGCTGAATCGCTTTACCTTCAATCAATTTCGGTTCAAAAGCCTGAATACCTAGTCGATGTAACGTCGGCGCTCGGTTCAGTAACACCGGATGCTCTCTTATCACATCAGCCAAAACATCCCATACTTGAGCATCCTCATCTTCAACCATGCGTTTCGCATGTTTGATAGATTCACCAAGTTCGCGCCGTATTATTTCGCCAAACACAAATGGTTTAAACAACTCCAACGCCATCTTTTTCGGTAAACCACATTCGTGGAGTTTGAGTTCAGGTCCTACAACGATAACCGATCGCCCGGAAAAGTCCACACGCTTACCCAGCAAGTTCTGACGAAATCGTCCTTGTTTACCTTTAATCATGTCAGACAAAGATTTAAGTTGCCTTTTGTTCGTACCCAAAATGGCACGTCCGCGACGACCATTATCGAGTAATGAATCAACCGATTCCTGCAACATACGTTTCTCATTACGAATGATAATCTCAGGAGCTTTAAGTTCCAGTAAGTTTTTCAATCGATTGTTTCGATTAATCACCCGCCGATAGAGGTCATTGAGATCGGCAGTAGCAAAACGACCACCTTCCATCGGTACTAATGGTCGTAGATCTGGTGGTAATACCGGTAATCTTCGGAGAATCATCCAACCGGGTTCATTATCGGACTTAATGAAGGCTTCCATTAGTTTCAACCGCTTGGACAATTTTTTGATCTTAGCATCCGAATTAGTTTCGTTGATTTCAGATCGTAACTTTGCCGATTCAGCCTCTAAATCGATATCTTCAATCAGTTGTAAGATTCCTTCAGCCCCCATCTTCGCTTCAAACGCGCTTGCACCGTAGAGTTTGACAGCTTCGTCATACTCTTCGTCGGTAAGTAAAGCACCTTCTGTTAAATCGGTCAAACCAGCATCGAGCACGATATATGAATCAAAGTGAAGCACCCGCTCAATCTCTCGCAACGTGATGTCGAGCATCAACCCAATACGCGATGGTAGGGACTTTAAAAACCAAATGTGTGCAACTGGAGCAGCTAATTCAATGTGCCCCATCCGTTCGCGTCGGACACTTTTAGTGACAACCTCAACCCCACACTTCTCACAGACTACACCTCGATGTTTCATGCGTTTATATTTACCACAGAGACATTCATAGTCTTTCATCGGACCGAAAATCTTGGCGCAGAATAATCCATCTCGTTCCGGTTTCAAGGTACGATAGTTAATCGTTTCTGGCTTCTTCACCTCGCCATAGGACCACTTTTGGATCAATTCCGGCGATGCTAATCCAATGGTTACGAAGTCAAAATCGTCGACCGATTGAGTCTTCCGTGGACCAAATAAATTTATCACACTACTACTCCTCTTCTAAAAGTCAAAGTCAAGGCCAAGAGACTTGACTTCTCGCGCTAACACTTTAAACGACTCTGGTACGCCCGCTTCGTGATGAAAATCACCAGCTACAATGTTTTTGAAAATCGTCCCACGACCATCCACGTCGTCGGACTTCACGGTAAGAATTTCTTGTAATGTATAGGCAGCCCCATAGGCTTCGAGTGCCCAGACTTCCATTTCGCCGAACCGTTGTCCACCTCGTTGCGCTTTCCCACCCAATGGCTGTTGCGTTACCAAGGCATACGAACCAGTCGAACGTGCATGCATCTTTTCATCAACGAGATGATTTAATTTGAGCATATACATGTATCCTACGGTGATCGGACGATCGAATCGCCGACCCGTTCGACCATCATACAAGTAAGTTTGGCCACTTTCAGGTAATTCGGCAAGACGAAGCAGGTTTTTGATATCTGACTCGACCGCGCCATCAAATACTGGAGTTGCGACGGGTATCCCCTTACGCATGTCAGTTTCGACAAGATTAACGAGCTCTGCATCTGTCAAACCGCTAAAGTCAAGGGGTTGGCCAGCCATTTCCTGATACACCGATGTTAGGTACTCTCGAAACTTTTCAGCTTTAGTCTGTTGCTCAATCATCCGATTGAGTTTATTGCCTATACCCTTAACAGCCCAACCTAAATGTGTCTCTAAGATTTGCCCGATGTTCATACGCGAAGGCACGCCTAACGGATTGAGAACAATATCGACCGGTTCACCATCCTCGTCATAGGGCATGTCCTCGACGGGCATAACGACGGAAATCACACCTTTATTTCCATGTCGACCGGCTAATTTATCACCTGCCTGTATGCGGCGCTTCGTGGCAATGTATACCCTTACGTATTTGATAACTCCAGGGGGCAGGTCATCGGAGCGATTGAGTTTGTTACGTTCCCTTTCGTATTGTGCATTGCGGTGCTTTTCACGCTCATCGATGCGTGTAAAGGCTTCTTCCATGCGACGATTGAAGGAGTCCTCTTCAAACCGAATCTTCCGCCAATCGGAATAATGGAGTTTACGTAAATATGCGACCGTTACCTTTTCCCCAGGTTCTAAGTCTGGTGCCTGCTTGACCGTTTTACCTTTGACCACATTTATGAGTTGCTCATGCGTAGCACGTTCATAAATGCGAAACTGATCGTCAAGATCTTGTTTGATCGAATTCAGTTCATCTTCTAAGATTGACTTGGTCCGCTCGTCTTTTTCCAAACCATCTCGTGTGAACACCCGCACGTCGACCACCGTGCCTTGTACATCCGACTTCACGCGTAACGAAGTGTCTTTGACATCAGGGGCTTTTTCCGCGAAGATGGCTCTCAGTAATTTTTGTTCAGGTGTGAGTTGGTTTTCACCCTTCGGTGTAACCTTACCAACTAAATAATCTCCTGCTGATACTTCAGCACCGATGTAAACAATGCCATCTTGGTCTAACGTATTCAGTGCACCTTCGGGGGCATGTGGTATATCAGCAGTAATTTCTTCCGGTCCGATTTTAGTTTCTAAAGCAGTGCATTCCAGCACTTTGATATGAACGCTAGTGAACCGGTCCTCGCGTACAACACGTTCGGATACTAGTATCGAGTCTTCGTAGTTGTAACCATTCCAGACCATAAACGCAATGCGCATGTTCTGGCCAAGTGCTAATTCACCGATGTCGACAGCAGCACCATCGGCCAAAATATCACCTGTAGCTACTCGATCGCCGGGATTAACAATGGGTCGGTGGTTAATACAGGTATCTTGATTCGAGCGGGTAAATTTTTGGAGGTTATAGATGTCGATACCACCATTATCTTTACCGGTAGATGCCGCCGTAGTACGTACCACTACTCGACCAGCATCGACTAGTTCAACGATGCCTCCGCGTGTTGCTGTAACACAAGCGCCTGAGTCGCGCGCAACCTGACGTTCGATTCCCGTTCCAACAAGAGGGGCTTGGGCACGAATCGTCGGCACTGCTTGTCGCTGCATATTCGATCCCATCAAGCCTCGGTTAGCTTCGTCATGCTCAAGAAAGGGAATCAGTGCTGCTGAAATGGAGACAATCTGCTTTGGTGCAACGTCCATGTACTCGACGTCGTGCGCCGAGGCTTTGGTAAACTCGTTATTGAATCGAACATCGACGATTTCATCGATAAACTCGCCGTCCTCATTTACTCTCGAACTTGCTTGTGCAATTCGATACTTTCCTTCGTCGATCGCGGAAATGTATTGAATAGTCTTCGTTACTCTACCATCAGTCACTTTACGATAAGGTGTCTCAATGAATCCGTAAGAATTGATGCGTGCATACGTTGCGATAGAGTTAATCAATCCGATCGTTGGTCCTTCAGGTGTTTCAATCGGGCACAACCTACCATAGTGTGTGGGATGTACATCTCGCACTTCAAACCCAGCGTGTTCACGTGTTAAACCACCCGGACCTAGCGCTGAAACTCGCCGTTTATTTGTTACCTCGGAAAGTGGGTTATTATGATCCATGATTTGCGACAAAGGGTGAGAACCAAAAAACTCTCGAATCGCCGCAGCGATGGGTTTGGTATTAATGATGTCTTGTGGCATTAAACCGTCGCTTTCTGCAACGGACAAACGATCTCGTACCGCACGTTCAACTCGAACTAGCCCCATGCGAAACTGGTTTTCAACCATTTCGCCCACCGACCGAACACGTCGATTTCCGAGGTTGTCGACATCGTCTACCGACCCGCGACCATTTCTAATGTCAATTAGAGTCTTAATGACCAGAATGACGTCGTTGGGATGTAGTATGTTCGATTTCGCATTTTGAGAAGTTTGGAGGCGTTTGTTGAACTTCATACGGCCAACATGTGATAAGTCATAGCGATCTGTTTCGAAGAACAGGGTACGAAACAGTTGCGAAGCAGTTTCCTCGGTCATCGGTTCGCCTGGACGCATTACACCATAAATTTCATAAACTGACCTAATCGTACTAGCATCGTCTTTCCTCAAGGTATCGGCAATATATGACCCTTGAGTCAAATCATTGGTATAAATCGTTTCAATCTTCTTAATCGAAGCTTCGAGAATTCTCTCAACGTCTTCGTCAGTCATTACAGTGTTACATGCCACTAGAATTTCGCCAGAGGCTGGGTCAGTTATATCGGATACAATCGTCTGGCCAACTAAAAATTCTCGATTTACTTCTATGTCCTTGCGGGTTAAGGCTTGCATCTCTCGCACATGCCGCTGTGTAATTAATTCACCAGTTTCGGCGATGAGCCCATCCGGTCCTGCGATGTCGAAGGTTGGTCGTTCCCCAATCAATCGTTCGGGAATACACCTCCAAGTGATCTTCTTGCTTTTGGATATTTTGAATTGGTTCGTATCAAAAAAAGTCCTCAAAATCACTTCGTCCGTGCGCTCGACACCATCAACGTAAAACAAAGAGCGCAAGAATTGGGTGATCGGTAGCTTTTTACGACGGTCAATTCGAACATATAGGTATTCTTTTTGTTCTTTCGACTCATAGCCAAATTCAAAATCTAACCAAGATCCACGGTAGGAAATAACACGTGCGTTGTAAAGTAGCCGTCCAGAGGCATGTCCTTTCCCTTTGTCATGACTAAAGAGAACTCCAGGCGAACGATGGAGCTGAGACACTATCACACGTTCGGTACCATTGATAATAAAACTACCGGTGTCGGTCATGAGTGGCATTTCACCAACATAGACCTCTTGTTCGGTAACTGACTTAATCTCGCTTGTTTCGCGACTATAAATCACCAATTGAATGGTCATGTGCATCGGCGCGGCGTAGGTACTACTACGGGTGATGCAGTCTTGTATATCAAGATTAGGTTCTTCAAATCGGTACGAGACGAATGTGAGGTATGCGGTTTGCGACGCATTTTCCATTGGAAAGACGGATTGAAAGGCTGCTTGCAAGCCGATCTCTTTGCGTCTACTAGGAATGACATCTGCTTGAAGGAATTGACGATACGATTCGCGTTGGATGGCGAGTAGATCGTGTAACTCCATAGACTCGCCGAGTCGTCTAAAGTCCTTTCGCAAACGTTTTTTATCAGTATAGGTATAGGCCATTACTTACTCCTGGAGCGCGCGTTGACGCACCTCAACCGTTTGGGTAGAGGTGCAGAACCTTGATATGTTTTGAAGTTTCAGAGAGGTAAAAGAGCGATGTCTGCCTTACACAAGCTCGACTGTTGCGCCGGCATCTTCGAGCTTCGCTTTTATTTCTTGAGCTTCTTCCTTGCTAACTTGTTCTTTAACCAAACAGGGGGATTCATCCACTAAACCTTTAGCTTCTTTCAATCCTAAACCGGTGAGTTCACGAACGGCTTTGATGAGTGCAACTTTTTTATCTGGTGTTGACACCAAACGAACGTTAAACTCCGTTTGTTCTTCAACGGCGGCGCCAGCGCCTTCATCCGTCGCGGCAACCGGTACTGCGGCAACAGCTGCTGCTGCGGATACGCCAAACTTTTCTTCCATCGCACTCACTAGTTCGACGACATCCATAACCGACATGTCGGATATAGCGTCTAGTATTTCGTCTTTACTCAGACTCATGCATTTTCTCCTTGGTAATGGGCAGGGTGGTTTACTTGTCTAAAAAGTGACTCAATCTGAGTCTTTTTTCATTCTGATTGCATCCAAAGTTCGAACCAGCTTACTCGGAATTTCGTGCAAGGTTTGCACTGCCTTCCTCACTGGTCCGATCATAACGGACATCAATTTAACTAAGGCTTCTTCACGGGTCGGTAATGCTGCAACACTTTCCAATTGATCACCTTGACATAAAGTCCCAGCCACCGAAATAGCACGTACCTCGATAGGCATACCTTGCGAAATATTGGCTTTGATTAATCGTGCCCCGGCGCCAGGGTCTGACGGTGAAAAAGCTAACATTGTCGGACCAACGATTGATTCGATCAGACATTCGTGTGAAGTGTCTTTTAATGCAAGTCGCGCTAAAGTGTTACGTACAACTTGGAGTTTTACCCCTTGTTCACGCGCATTTCTCCGCATCTCAGTAATCTGTAACACGGACAGACCACGGTAGTCGGTGACCACTGTTGACACAGCATTTATGGCCACGTTGTGAGTTTCCTCAACGATTTGTTTCTTTTCTGTAATACCTAATGTCATAAATTGTTTACAACTAAATTCTTTCGTTCAATTAAGACGAAATCGACGTTTCTTCAATCATTATTCCTGGTCCCATAGTCGAGGAAAGCGTAATCTTTTTGAAATACGTTCCTTTCGAGGATGCTGGTCGAGCTCGTCTCAGATCCTCGAGCAGGGCACTTACATTGGCTTTGACAACTTGGGGGTCTTGGCCGACCTGACCGATACAACCATGAATCACACCACCACGATCGGCGCGAAATTGAACTTGTCCAGACTTCGCGTTTTTGACGGCAACGGACATATCGTTAGTTACGGTACCAGTTTTTACATTGGGCATCAAACCTCGTGGTCCTAAGATTCTGCCAAGCGGACCTAACACCTTCATACTATCAGGTGTAGCTAAGACCACATCAAAGTCCAAGTTACCTTTCTTGACTTGCTCTGCTAGATCTTCTAATCCTACTATATCAGCTCCGGCTTCTTCAGCAGCTTTCGCCTGATCACCATCGGCGAACACGGCAACTCTAATCTCTTTACCGATACTATGGGGCAAAGTTGTAGCTCCGCGCACGATTTGATCGGACCGACGTGGATCAATCCCCAAATTGATCGCGACATCAAGTGATTCACGAAACTTTGACGTCTTCGCCAATTCGTTAAGAAACGTTACGGCCTCTTCTAATGGATACCGAAGTGTCTTATCGATTTTTTCGTTAGCGATGCGACGACGCTTTGAGAGTTTAGCCATGAATTCCCTCCACTTCAATCCCGGCGCTGCGGGCACTGCCGGCCAAAGTACGAACCGCGGCATCCATGTCTGCTGCAGTCAAATCTGGATCCTTTAGTTTGGCAATTTCTTCTAACTGCGCGCGCGTCACTTGTCCCACTTTTTCCGTATTGGGTCGCCCGCTACCTTTTTCTATTCCGGCAGCCTTTCGGATGAGTACTGATGCTGGTGGACTCTTTGTTATATACGTGAAACTTCGGTCAGTATAGACAGTAATTACGCAAGGAATTGGCATACCTGCTTCCATCTTTTGTGTTTTTGCATTAAAAGATTTCGTGAATTCGACAATATTAATACCGTGTTGTCCCAATGCTGGTCCAACTGGCGGAGCTGGACTCGCCTGCCCTGCGGGCACTTGCAATTTAATGACTGTAGCTATCTTCTTTGCCATAAAAAAGTACTAAATCTACCTCACGTGCATGCAATCATGCACATGCTGATGTGTGGAAATATACTATCCCTTCTCGACTTGTACAAAGTCGAGTTCAACTGGTGTCGACCGACCGAATATTGTTACTGATACAACTAGACGGCTTTTCTCGTAATTCACTTCTTCAACGAGACCGTTAAAGTCTACGAAAGGTCCGTCAATAATCCGCACGATTTCCCCTGCACTGAACAAGGCTTGAGGTGTCGTGCTATCGTTCCTCTGCTGTATTCTATCCAAAATAGCTTTTGCTTCCTCATGAGAGATTGGAATCGGTTTATCTTTTTTACCGCCTACAAATCCTTTTATACGTGGTGTGGAGTTCACGATTTGCCAAGTTGTATCGTTCATTTCCATATGTACAAGGATGTACCCTGGAAAGAATTTTCGTTCACGGCGCCGAGTCTGTCCGGCTTTCATTTCGACAACTTCTTCCGCCGGTACTAGCACTTCGCCAAAACAGTCCTTGTGATCAGACTGTTCAATTTTTTCTTTCAGCAACTCGGCCACTTTCTTTTCATAACCCGAATAGGCATTAATAACGTACCAATGTTTGGCTATAGTCTCGGTGGCGGTTGGTACTTCTGTCATTGGTTCAGTTCAAGAGTAATGTGGTTAAGAACGACAAGCCGGAATCCAACATCCATAGGATTAGCGCAAATATCATGACCATCACTAACACAATCAGAGTGGTTTGCAGGGTTTCTTGCCGATTCGGCCATATTACACGTCGTAACTCAGAACGGGCATCTCTTATTAAGATCCACAGATTTCGACCACGTTCAGTTTGAAAGAGCAAAAATCCAGCTAACACAGCGAGGCCGATTAACGCTAAAGCGCGGATGTAAACTGCTAGATCTTCGCGGTAGTAAGAATTCCCCCAAATCCCCGCGGCGACGATCGCAAACACGACCCACCAGACCACACGGTCCCGAATACTGGTCGTATTTTTCTCTTTACTTATTGATGTTACCAAGTTTGTGTGTACCTCCGTACTGATCAAGTCACACCTATGTAAAAATGGCAGGCCAGGAGGGCATCGAACCCCCAACCTGCGGTTTTGGAGACCGCCGCTCTGCCAATTGAGCTACTGGCCTAGTTGGATACGAACGTGGAGTTGTTCATTCGTGTCCGCTACAACGTTGTGTATCCCAGTAGTTATCCTCTTAATTTGATAAATGACTACTCGACGTTAGTCGATGAACAGTCTTGTGACATCTTGTGGTTGGTGCTCACAATCGGACTTGAACCGATGACCTCTTCCTTACCAAGGAAGCGCTCTACCGGCTGAGCTATGTGAGCGATGTATTCGCGAATCGAGCGCTATATTTTACTTCTATTCAAAAACAATGGTGCGGGCAGCGGGAATCGAACCCGCGCCATCAGCTTGGAAGACTGAGGTTCTACCACTAAACAATGCCCGCGAATTTGTTCTTCACTATTCATTAATCTGTTAAGAAAACTGAACTATCGTTGTGGTGGAGGGGGGAGGATTCGAACCTCCGAAGTCGTAGACGTCAGATTTACAGTCTGATCCCTTTGGCCACTCGGGAACCCCTCCGCGCTGTTCATACCGAGAAGTTTCCCCATCAACTGCGGAATGTACACTATCGCAAAAATTCAATAATTCTGACAGTTCTTTCTCCTCAGATGTTTGCGAGAAATTGTATTGACGAAACCAAGTGTCGTCGATTAACATTGAGCGAAGGTACCCGGCGATCGTCGTTATTTACAGGATATTCTCTCAATGTACACTGGTTAGATAACTACTCATCTTTACCTTTTAACCAATTGATAGCGCGTTCTAGGACAAATATGTTGTCTTTAAACTTACCCATACCTGTATTGCAGTCGTTGCATACGTAACCTCGAATTGCACCTGTATAGTGATCGTGATCTAGATTTACATCCCGATTTTTTTCGATAATCAACGTTCTCTCACAAATGGGACACTTGAACGAAGCGCCGATTGTAGGTCTTGGATTAGTTCGTTCAAATGCGTTCTTGAGAGAACTAGGTATAGGTTTCTTATATTTTCTGCAAGTTCTACATTCGCTGCGCCGAATGACATCACCAGCTTTGTTGTATTGATTTTTTTCAAATTCTTCAATCGGAAGAATTTTTTGGCAAATCTTACACCTTTTTTCATCCATTCATCATGTAAGGTAACGTTGTTGCCGAGAGACGTTGTATACAAATCTCACAATACTCGTTATTAACTTCGCTACCTACCCACTGACGGTCGTTTAAATCTGCCATCAAGGCAGTTGTACCTGAACCGAGGAAAGGGTCATAAACTAAGTCACCAGGATTACTCCATGAAAGTATATGATCTTCTGCTAATTTTTCTGGAAAAATAGCAGGGTGCTTAAACGCGACGTTGTCCGAAGCAGAATGTCCCTTGCCGATACTATATTCCCAAACGTTTGTTCGTCGTCCTGTTCTCGCGTAGCCGGCCCTAGTGACCTTCAATAAAGAACCGTCGGGTAACCTTTTAGTTCCACGATCGCCTTCACGTGCATCCTTATTGTTTCGATCTTTGAGCAAGTTTATTGTTTTGGGTAAATCTTTTGAGAACACAAACATGTACTCAAATGACTGCCAATAAGCTTTATTGTTTCCGCAAGCACCACGAGGTGGCTTCAAGTAAATCATCGTGTCAAACAAATTAAAACCAAGACTTTTGAAATACAAAGCTTGTCTAAAGGACGTTCCGGTTTCATTTCCACGAACGGTTTGGTCTGCGACAACCCAGACTATCACGCCTCCAGTTTTTAAAACTCGGTACAAAGATTGAGCAATTTCTTCGAAATTTTCAAAAGAATAACCCCCGTATTCTCGCATGTCGTCGTACGGTGGAGAAGTGACAACTAGATCAATGTATTCTCTCGGCATACGATTCATCGTATCAAGACAATCTTCGTTATAAATTTGATTGATATCCAAGGTAAATTCCGTTTTTACGGTTATGTGATCAGCAGTTGTTGTTATACGTAAAAACAGGTTGATCGAATAAACAAGCCTGATTACCAACCTCTGTTTGTGTTGCCAAATTTAATTTTAGTTATTTGTATTCATTTACTCAAAAGAATACGAACTTGAACAATAATTCGTACTTCACTCATGCTTCTCCCTTTAAGTTGCCAGACCCAACAGTCATAGAGAAAGCGACCAAACTACTACGAATATGAAAAAAATGTAATGGCTAACTAGAAAATTGGTGTTCACCTTGTAGTCTCAGTGAACACCAACTGTTAATCGATTGGTACGACGCGGTTTACGTCAGATTAGGTTCTCCTTCTAACATCCCCTCTTCCTCTGCGAAGTCAAAGGCACATAGATGGAGCACTTGATCTTCATGAACCAAGGCACCACCAGTGAGTTGCTTGCCTTTGAAACGAAAGTTTTCACCTTCAGCAACCCCGTCGAAGCGGTTTATCTCTGAAGTTTGTAGACGCGAGGTGAATTCCTTCGCCTTTTTTTCAAGCTGATCTTTCGAAAATCCAACGGGGTTTCCGTCGATTTCTCGAGTCAAGCCCGAGGCGACAGCATCTAGCGCATAACTTTGAACCAGTTTCGGCATCAAACTTTTGTGAGTGTTTTCACTGTCAAAAATTTCCAAACCCGATACTTGACCGTCGATCAAGAAAACTGATCCAATTTGATTTGGTTGGGGGGGCAAATGCCTCAAGATAAGTTTTAATTTTGGTTTGCGAGGAAACAAACATAGCATCCGACGCCGAAGATGGTGAGTGTGCTCCCATCCGGCGCGACTTTTCTGCAATACCAGCCCATACCCCTGATTGGTCGCTGCGGACTTCTGAGCAACTAGCAAGATTCATGGAAACGGCACGGTTTTCGAACGCCCTCCCACGCGCATAATGCATTCGGTTCGCTGACTGAAATCATTGCTTTGAACGAACTCGATGACTATGATGCCATCTACCTGCTTCCACGCATGAAACGGGTAGAGTTTGGTCAGTTTTGGGCTTAACGAGAACAGAAATGTTCAATATTCGATTCTGTTTTGCCCCTAGTAATTCTTCACCTTCGAACAACAATGCAAATTTCTCTGAGATGTTGCGAAAACGAATGTCATTTACCTGTGATCCATCTTCTAGTTCTTCGATCTGGAACAATGACGTGGAGAGTCCTTCGTCCATTGTCAGGTAGTTCGGTTCAACGTTCTGACTGTCAAGCAGCGGAACGATAGTCAGATTTTCACAAGTTGTCGGCGTACCGAATTTCAACTGTGAAAGAAAAGCAGATATAGTTGTATTCAACATGTGAATCCTATATTAAAAGTTTTGTTATCTGTAACGATGGGGTTTAATCTCGATAAAACAAGTGGTAATAGACTTAGCACAATGCATTTCAACTTTGGATCATCTCCGATTACGAGAGAGTGGGACATGTCTATTTCATTCGTTAAAGTACAACCAGTTGTAATATGCAAAATTTTCAATGACATCCCACTTCTCAAGAATCCATTGCTCTTCAAAGAACCAGAACAAAAACTGATCAATGTCGCTGAAGCAGCAAATTGGGCGTCGGACTACACCCGACGATCGATTTCTGTCGAAAACATTTCTTATCTCATCCAATATGGACGAATTCGCCCAGTTGGTGTGGATGGTCGTCCATATGTTGATAAAACCGAACTGATAAAATACTACGATTCCATCAATAAAGAACAGCAATGGAAACATGAACTAGGCGACGACTTAAACTGGCAGTTGTCGTTTAATCAATACCGAGAAAAGGAACGGACCAAACACGTCCATCGGTTACATCCCTACAAGGGAAAATTCATCCCGCAACTGGTCGAATATTTTTTAGATGAGCACACCGATCAATACAAAAGAGAAATCTGTTTTCGTCCCGGGGACGTTGTGTTGGATCCTTTTTGTGGTAGTGGAACAACCTTGGTTCAAGCTAACGAACTTGGTATACATGCCGTCGGTGTAGACGTATCTGCTTTCAATTGCGTTATCGCGAATACAAAAATCGCGCAATACGAACTGAGTCAGCTGTCGTCTACATTACTTGAATTGACGAGCGACTTAGAACACTTTCTACAACTTGAGAAAATCAGTCTGCTCGGGGGTTTGGCACGGAACTGAACTATCTTCTATCTGAGTTTAATGCGCGCAACTTTGGTTCTAAAACACAAGCAGAGAATACCAATGATGAAGGTTCTTTTTCTAAATC
>VXYV01000103.1 GCA_009845835.1 Gammaproteobacteria bacterium
GACAACACCCAGTGCGATAATGGAATCCGTCAAAATCGCGGATTATTCACAGTTTCTCTACTCATCTAATGGATATACGGACTTCAACGCTGAAGGAATCAAGACTATATCTCTACAATTTGGTATCAGTACCGGTGAGATTGATATTGAGTTTCTGAATGAAGAAAAAACGGAGGCGTTATTCCGATGCGCCGCGACCAACAGGCAAGGTGATACTGCTTCCAGTTGTGTATATCAATCCCAAACCGAGTATGGAAAAGAAAACCGATTTTGGATTGAGAAGGGCAGCACGCGTGCAAGGGCGAAAGCTCAAAGAGAACTCTTGCCGGTCGCGCTACTCAAACAGGAACTACAGCGGGCAATCACCGCAGGTGAAGCAGAGAAATCCAATATCATTGAAGCTCAGAGGGCATGCACTCAAGCATACGAGAACTATAACGGTGAATTGTCTAAACGGGAGTTCATTGATGCACATGCAGATAAAATCGGTCTTGATATGGAAAACTGGACGGCTCAGGAATGGAAAGCATTATCAGAAGAAATCCGTGAGTCGTCTAAAGGGAAAACAACGCAAAACTGCTAATTAGCATCTCATGACGCAATTAATTGTGCAAAACGTCATTAAAGTGAGACAATTTGACACACGGAGAAAACTATGAATTTGAAATACTTAGCTAAACAAAAATCAGGTGTGCCTGTTCACAAAGAACACAATCCCGATGAAACACAAAAACGCGAAATAACGATTGAACCACGCTTTTATCAACCAGTCGACCCAGCATATATCGCGCTTTTCAACGGAGACTGAAGCGATGGCGGATGTCAACAGCCGGGTGCTGTGACTCAATTGAACTCATATCAAAAGAATAAAGACGTGCAAGACGTGGAGATGAAAAAGCATGAAGAACTACCGGTAGACACGCGAAAAGAGTAAACAATGCATTGACTATTTCTATTATCGTGTGTTTAGTCAACTCACGTTTTGTAAAATACGAAGAGTTGGTGGTTTTACTGTTTGTACCAGTAAAAGGCAAGTGATTTAACTTGATAATTAGCAAATGAGAAAAAGGAGTATGTGATGAGTATTCTAACGTGGGGAGGGGATAACAACAGTATCCACTGTTCTATCCGCAAGAATGAAATTCAAACAGCGCAACGCTCAATTGGCGAAGTTTTTCAGTTTCTTAGCAATTTAGAGGTAATCGCAAACGAATATCCTTTTTTGCAGCAATTGATTGACAAAGAGATGGGCAGGAATGGACTGGGAGCAGCTACAGGTTATGCTGAGATAGTTCAGGAGTTCCTATCCGTGCAAAAATGGAAACAAGGAGGTTGAGAGGCAATGGCAGTTACAACTTTCGCAAAGAGTGAATCAAACCTGTATGCTCATATTCCCGTTCAGGAATATGAAACAGCTAAGGAATCTTGTGAGAAAGCTCTTGCAATCATCAACAACTTAGGTATCCTGTTGAATTCCGACCAACAAGTTCGGGAGTATCTTGAAAGGACTATTGGAAAAGGAAGCATCGATAAGGCAGTCGGTTACATCGGTAAAGTAGGCGAGTTCCTGGAATTATCGCATTTCAATTCCGACTCAAACGGATAGATACTTAAAAATCAGGAAACAGCAGTCGGCGCATCGTCCTCGACTGCTGTTTTCACTTGACGCATAGGGTTTTTTTCAGGTATAATATAGACATGCTATTTAGCAATACTTGATGACTCCTTAACTTGTTAGTAGCATTCCTTTCAAATCCTGCATCCCTTGCAGGTATCCTCTAAGATACGCAAAATTGTTTTTCTTTATACATCTGGGCAGATGACTAACGCATCATCTGCCTTTTTGCTTAACGGAATGATAAACGAAAAAGGCAACAAAATCCTGCGGACTATTGCTAAATAGCAAGTCAAGGTGTTATTCTTCTAAATATCAAACGATTTACGAAATTACACGCTTTTAACTTGATAATGAGACTCATTAGCATGAAGAATCAAGATGAACGCAAATTCTCTTATGATACATTCAATCCGAACACTATGAAGCAGATTCGGATACTGTGCGGTTACACGCAACAAGAAGTCGCTGATGAAACTGAGCTTAGCGTTGCTTCAATATCATTCTATGAACGTGGCACAGTGAGACCGCCCGAAGGCAAGCTGCTAAAGATTGCAGAAGTCTATAACTGCCAAATTTCCGACTTTTGTGTTGATATTTCTGACGGTCAGATGGCGAGAATTCGGAAGTCGCTGATGTCAACACTTGAGGACTTTTCGGATAGTCGCGACTACAGAGAAGTAAGGGTTGCATCTGATCTATTCAAAGTCCTATCTGGTGTTGAGGCTTGGGAAGAACACATGAAGCAGCAGCAAGAACAAACACAAGCAGCTGCAACGTTGACAGAAGTGCTAAAAGATGCCGATTCTGGTTCTAAACCTGAAAATGTGGACTACGGATCGGTAGATGAGGGGGAGGTTGGTAAGGAAGACCACAGCGACTTGCCGCCGAATATTAATCATGATAATACCGAGACAGGAATTCAAAACGCCTGATAGTCCGCGTGTCCGGGCGTTTTACTATTGTGATGCTCCTGAAGTCCTGATATATGGGGCGAGGAATACCAGTAAAAGTTTCACTATCGAACACAGGCTACTCACTTTACTGGAGATGTATCCGGGATTTCAAGCGTTAGTGTGTAGGCTTGAATATAAATCACTTGGTGCGGTATTTTCGCAATTGGAAGGTAAGATACTCAAATATGGGTTGACCGATAAGAAAAACCCATTTGTATTCAAGAATTCATCCAAGACGGACCCAAGACCACATCTGTTGTGTGATAATCGTAGCAAATTATGCTTTGGCGGACTGGATAACAGTAGCAAACTACTGGGAAATGAATATGATTTTGTTTGGGTGAATGAGGCTGACAGATTATACGACATGTCCGTGTTGGGTGACCTTCGCGGGTGTATGGAAGGGGGCAGGGCAGGTAATTGGATAACATCGCGTGGCTTGAAGTCACAATTGGTGCTTGACATGAACCCGTCACATAAAAAGCATCCGCTCTGGATGCGAGTAAAAAATGGCACAACGACAGCAATTAAGTTCCGGCATAAAGACCATCCGCTTTTTTATTGTTGGGAGACAGAAACGTGGTTTCAACATGGTATAGACACGGTTCAAGGATTGCTTGATTCATATCCATCGGGGTTTGACAGAGAGCGAATGGTATACGGAAGGTTTGCCGCAGCTGAAGGTTTGGTGTTTTCTTCCTACAGTCCTGAAAAGCATATAACGGATATGTCGCGAGACGACTTTGGCAGCGATTCTAAATGGTATTACAGTTGCGATTGGGGCGGAATCAACGCCTCTGGAATATGGTGTCAGACTCCAGATGAAACACTGCATTTATTCAAGGAAACATATCGCAAGGGTGAAAGTGTAGAAGATACGATAAATAGAATAAAGGCAATTCAGAAACGATATAACATACCCGCTTTTGACTACGGTGTTATCGATCACGAAATAGATACAAGGTTTCAGTTAGATAAAGCAGGTTTAGCACACAAGTTGGCGGATAAGGACATCGCGAAAGGAATTGAAACTTGTAAATGGGCGTTTAGCAATGGAAAGGTAAAAATAAACAGACATTCGTTAGACGACCCTGACCCTACATTGCTGGATACTTACCAGTGTTTGAAAGATGAAATTGAGGCTTACGTGTATTTATCTGATGACAATCAGACAGGAGCTAAGTCTGACAATTTACCTGACAAAAAGTGTTCGGATCATGCCATAGATCATAGTAGGTATTTGGTTCAAGATAGGTTGGCTACTGATAATTGGTCGCTCCCACCGGTACTGGGAACGATTGACTTGCTAAATAGCAATTGATGAGAGAATCACATGAGAGATTATAGTGAAACTTCAAGCGGTCTACTTGTTCCAAGCTCTCAAGTAGACAATAACACAGACACACGTGGTTTCGGGGATAAGATAGCAGTATCTACGACCGATTATCGCAATGCTTTCGCTGAGGTGATTGACTACGAACCGCATGATGAAGAATACATCCTGACGACTACCACCACAAAGAATCTATTAAAAGAACGCAAGCCGTCAACGCTTATACCAAAGTTGATAAGAGCATTCCCGATGTTCGCGACCGCAGTAAGTTTGTATCAGCAGAATATCAATCAAGGTTTTGATATAGACTGCGAAGACACCCCAACATTGGAAGCAGCACGTGAAGTCCTTGACGACTTGAAAACGGCTGGTAGACCTATTGACGTTATCATTGAAGAGCAAGTTTTCTGTATGACAGCTGAAGGTGCTATTAGTTATGAAGCAAACTTTGACGATGATGGCAAATTGGTTGATATGTCCTACGTGTCTCCGCAAACTCTAACGTTCAGAGTACCGAAGAAATCAGTTGATCCGTTAGGAAGATACATTATTTTACAAAAAAGCAGGACAAGGCGTTCTGGCGATGATGTGATAGTGTATGATCCGCAAAATCCTGATTTATCAGGTGAAAACAGGTTTTTCTTTCATAGAGGAGTAAATACTGTTCAGGGCAAGCCACGTGGCGTTTCAATGTTTGTCTCGGCAATACGCTCAGCTTTGTCATCTATTGAAATTGATAATATGTTCATAGAATACCTAAGAGGGCAAGCGTTTCCGAAAGGGTTTCTTAGTCCCAAAGTTGCTGAATTAGTCAATGCTGGTTTCAGCGATCAAAGGCTGATAACGACTATAAAAGAAGCGGTGCAAGCGTTGAAAGCACAGATGGATAAAGGCGAATCGTCTGAATCTATTATCAGTAGCGTTGGTTTTGAATTCGTAATGTTGGGTAATTTGGCAAGGGCAAGGCTTGACGGGGCTACGATAGTAACCGATAGTGTTGATGTAAAAATACAAATTGCACTTGATATACCAGATACACTTTTACCATCAAGGAAAGCTGCAGTCTTAGGCGAACAAACGGGCAGGGTTCAATGGTATAGATGGCAGAACTCGCTACGAAATAAACGCAATATACTGTCAAGTCAGTTTGAGCATACCTTGCAAGTAGCAGTAGCACGAAAAGGTTTAGAATACAAAAAGCATCCGATATATTGGATTTGGGATAATACGGATCGCGAAACAAGACTTTATGAGGCACAAGCGTTTAGAGAAGAAATGGAAGCATGGAAAATTGGTATTGAAACAGGTATTTTTCATGCCCATGAAGCAAGACGAATAGCAATATCAGAAAATAGTCGTTTCAAAGATTTGGATCCTAATGATGTTCCCGAACCCACTAATGATGTTCCCGAATCTATTCCCTTAACGGAATGATAAACGAAAAAAGCAACAAAATCCTGCGGACTATTGCTATTTATCAATTGGATAGGTTACACTTGCTAAATAGCAAGACCAGAGAGGTGTAGATAGATGACGAGAGAAGAATTAACATCATGGTTAGAACAACATAAACCGGACATTGATCATTGTAGGAACGTTGCAGTAAGACCTATTTCTAAACGCAATCGCGAACTGATAAAAGTAGGTGATGATGAATACTATATCCGGAACTACGAATGGATTATATCCAACGATAAGGTAGATTCACACTATACCTATATGGACCCTGAAACGACACTGCCGAATTTTGCTCGTAATGCCAGTGAAGGTGTCCCGATTCAGCCTAATCACGACTATAGAGTTATGCAGTTAGGTTTATCAACTAAAGGTACTTTCGATGCAGAAACGAATGAAGTCTTGGCGGAGGGGTATATTCAAGAGGACTTAACAGATGTCAATAGCAACGATATTATTAGTCGGCTTGATACTCGCACTGCTAAGTGGGTAAGTGTTGGTTTTCGCGGTGATGAAGTATGTAGTTTTGACGGGTCCCCGATGCATTGGTTTTGGGGGGATTGTGAACACGGTCATGTTATCGGTGATAAGATAATGATTGACAAGGACGGTAAGGAAACTTCCGATCCTGACAAAATGGTAAGGACTGAAACTATTTATAGCAAGGTAGTTGACGGTGAATTGTTGGAGTTCAGCCCAGTATGGCGTGGTTCTACACCAGGTGCCGAATTGATCGGAGAGGTGAGGTCTCTATTTAGAGATGGCAAAATTGATAAGCCTCTTGAAAGGAATTTGTCTCGCAAGTTTGGAATGGATGTTAGGTCTTTACTTATTGGTAAAGATAAACCGAATAGAAGTATATCAAAACCTATAAAAAGGAGACATAGAATGTCTGTTGAAAACATGGTCCCTCAAGAAGATTACGATGAGGTGTCACAAGCACTCGATGCAGCATTGGCTGAAAATCTCGAACTCAAGAAAAACCCAACTCGCGAAGAGTTTGATTCTAAGATCGATGAAATGACTGCACAGATAGCAGATTCTGAGAAAGAATTGACTGAAGTGCGATCTAAACTAAAGGAAAATGAGGACACGCTTGAAGAAATACCATTAGCAATTACTTCGCTTCGCAAAGATGCTTTAGACGCATTTGCAGATGCTGCTGGATTAAGTCATTATGAGCGTGATTCAAACGAAGAATATCAGTCTTTTAAGGAAAGCATTGAAAGCACGGATTCTATTGTCCGTCTGATTAACAAAAGACGACATTATGAAACCCGGAATAAAGCTGTCAATGGCGGACGTAAGATGTATAGTCGCGAAGAAGATAATGAAAAAGTTGAAACGCCTGCACCAGTAGGGTTTCCAACACAGGACGCGTATAACTCTGCTTAGAGTACTTGCTATTTAGCAAGCAAATAACGCTTATTATATTGGAGGTTATTATGCACATTCCAGAAAATGTCCTACAAACGGTCGGAATTAAAGGGACTGCAGCAACAAAAGACAATGCAGAAAAGGGTATTGCTGTTGTTCAAGATACTGCTCCGGATATCGTATCTGGCGATCAAAAAGTAGATGTCAAGACGTCTACGACTGCTACCGAGAAGATTTTCGGTGCTATAGGTGCCGGCGGTAAAGTTGCTAAAGTAAAAGGCTTAGTCATATTTCAATGTGCTGCAGCTTTTACCAAAGCAAATCGCGGTCAAACAATTGTACCGGATACGACCACAGCGGGCAAAGTTGCATTCCACGCTTCTAATGGTGTTGGTAAAGCACTTTATGGCGGTAATGATTCTGGCGGTATCGGTGAGTGGGTTGCAGTCCTATTGTAAATCTAATTCGTAATATTTTGAATTTATCCTATTTCGGAGGAAAACAATCATGGCAACCAAGTTGCAAAAAAAGAAAAGATCAGAGGTAGTTGCTCAAATGCGATCTCCAGACGGCTTGAAAGAAATTAAAGGCGTCTGTCGTAGTGAAAATATCTCTGTTGCTGACGCATGTCGGTATATGGACGAAGGCAAAGAGAACACGTGGGAACTTGATGACATTGTAGATAATACATTGGCTACAGATGGCTTGCGTATTTTTTCTGACTCCAAGAATCCTGCAAATAAACTTAGTGATTTTAAGGAAACGTATCAAAAGGACATGTTACTGGAAAAATGCGGTGATGTGTATAATAGGGCTTTTGATGATGCTACAAAACTGCCGAAACATAGAAGTTTCTTAACGTCAGCTGCCGATGGAAGTCTACAAAACCCAAGTGCAGAACTCCCGCCTGTTCCTTTTGATTTAGAACCTGAAATACCAATCTCTGCTCTAACGACTCGTATTGATTATATCAATCAAGGGTCTGCCGATATACCTCAACTAAGGACTTCAGAAGCAAAAGCAGCAGCACGAATGATCGATAATCCTGAAGGCGAAGATACAAAGATTGTAACCTTCACTACAGGTGAGAAGAAGGCAACGATGGATCGTGAAGGTATTGGTGTGCAATGGACAGAAGATTTTGAAGATAGTCCGCTCTCTGCATCTGCTCTTGCACGTTTCGCAGCTGAATTAGGTGTTAATCATGTAGACGATATGGTAGAAAAAGGACTTAGACTTTTAGTTGCTTCCGTGACTGCTGACACGCTTGATTTAGATGCTTCCTGGACTTATGCCGATACTTTAGAACTTGAAAACATCTACAGTAATGGAAAGCGGTTAAATGCTATTTTCGGTCAAAAAGCACCGATTCTCGGATTAAAAGCAGCGCGCGATACAGGTTTCGGTGGAAATATCAGACCTGCAAATGATGCTCCTTTAGGTAATACAAGTTCAGCATACAGCGGTTATTGGTACTCAACTAAAGCCACAACAGGAACAAATGCGATAGCAGCTAATAAACTCTACGCACTCAACGTTGCAGCTACGCTCGGTTTGATACTAAGAACTCGCGATATTGTTATTACTGATGAGTATAAAGCTCAACCAGACACGTATGTGCGTTACTTCAGACGCAAAGGTGGATGGTATTTGCAGCCTGAAGCTCCAATAGCACGAGTAGATGTCGCTGCATAATCACACATAAACCAGTACAAACGACTGATGGAGGTTAGAAATGTATATTCTTCGTGGTAATAAGAGAGACAATGGAATTAAATACTCACTATTCAATTGTGATACCAAAGAATCCATTGTCTTGAAAATAGACAACTCTAATAGGATAACAACTAAGAATAATGTAGGTTCAGATGTTGTCTTATATGAAAGTGAGTCTAAGGTGGAAGTGGTAGATAAGTTTAAGGAAGCCATCGAATCTGTCAAAACGAAACACGCTTTTGTTGATTGTTCAGATTTTGAGAATTTAGTTGTTACAGATGATGACGAAACTGTTGATCCAGACGATAACACTGATGAGTCTGAAACAGATGAAACAGGTGATACTACTACGGATGACGCATAATGGCTGATAAAGCAAAAAAAACAGTGTTGCGAGAACGCAGGCAACGCAATATCCTTGAAAACAAACGCAGAAAGCGTGCTATCAAGAATACGCGTATGAAACCGACTCGCAATACTGTTGAACGCTAATCAAGTCTTGCTAAATAGCAAGTGATTTCAAGTCGCGAGAGATATATGCCAGTTATACTTGTCAAGCCAACAGATGAAGATGATGTTGATTATCAGTCAGACCTTGATTTGTACAATTCAAGGATAGGCAGTGTTAGAAAAATAGTGTCCCCTGATATAACATCAAAGATATCTGAAGACAATCTTCTGGAATCAGACATTGCTGATCCTTATTATTTGGAACAAGCGGAGCTTGCTGTTTTAAGAGATACAGGGATAAAAAGGTCTGAAGTAGATACCGCCAGCGACAACTTTGAAACATTGGTAAGGTTGGTTCAAAAAAAGTTAGCAATAATGGTTATTCCCCAAGTCGCTCAAACGGTTAGAGAATCCATAATCGGCAACACGTGGCAATACCAACAAATTGACTGGGAAAAGCGGATAGAAAAGTTGAACGCTGAATATTCAACCGAAGTATTGGACATCAACCCTGGTTTTGAGCCTTCTGGAATATATCCAGTGCTAATACTATCAACTGATACCTATCACACAACAAAAGGAAACTAATAAGAAAAAGTGAGGCGTAAGTAATCCATTGCTATTTAGCAACTGATTTGAGATAGAACAACCACTTGATAATTAGCAATAGCAACGCAAAAGGACAATTCAATGAAACAGTTATTAGCAGCTGATCAAACTGAAAGTAGTCAAACTATAAATCCAATTAGAGAATTTGGTGTTATTGTTTCAGGTACTATAGACTCTACTAATACTGTTGTTTTACAGGCAAAAGTGGACGATGATTGGGAAACGGTTTTTACTTTTACTGCATCAGAAAAAAGTGGGCGTTTTCCTGGTGGTTTTGAATATCGTATGACAGCAACTACAGCAGGACCTAAAGCAGTGGCGGAATATATAAATCCGTCTATTGATAGGGTTAGGAATGACCGATTATGAGTATCCACAGGACATTACATCAAGAATTTCGTTTGCCCTTATTTGGTGTTTCGTTCAATCCTGTTGAACCTGTCCCACAAAATGTATCTGTTATTAGAATAGAAGCACCAAATGGTAAAGCGTGGATATATAGGGTATCTTGGGATCATCCTTCAAATGGGCAACCTGACCATTATACATT
>VXYV01000036.1 GCA_009845835.1 Gammaproteobacteria bacterium
GATGTCCTGTTCCCTTAGTGAATACGAACACTGCAAAGCAGGGTGTGGGCGGCTATAATCTATTGTGTGTACGAAAATTGCCACTTAAATCCTTCCCTCGGCAGATTTTCGCAGAGACTTACCCACCTACACTAGAATATTCAAGTATAATTGGGTAGAGATCGGCGTTGGACCATAAGCTCACGTTTTATCTCTCAGTATCGTTTTCTTAAGGGGGGAGTGTAATTGGTAAATAAGCTAGTGGTTTGTTAAGCAATCTTATATCAACATATTGTAAGAAATGAAAAATTCCTGATCACAACGCCAGTAGAAGGAGAAAATGACTACGAAATTTATGGAAGTAAAAGGCAGATTCATCGAAATTGCCAAAAGATACGGTTCAGAAAAGCCATGGACAATACAAGAACTATCAAACCTGCTGCGAGAAGATGAAATTTGGATCATTAATGCTATGGCGGAATTGTGCAAAGAAGGCCGGTTAAGCACATTAGAACGGCTAATCAGTCCAGATAGCTATTACAAAAAAAGAATATACGAACACAGCTACTATTATTTGACCGTAATAGACCATGCAAATCACAAAATCGTGGATGCGGATACAACTGAATCAGAAGCTATTGAGTTGGATAGTCTGGCAGACTTTCTCAATGACCCAAGTATTAGAGATGACATACCGTATTTTGAAAGAGCATTAGTACACTACGATAATAGTTGGAGTGCGTACGTATATGCTAGAGAACCACAACACCATAAAATTCATTTTCATATCCGCTGCACTGATGGCAATAAATACTCGTTAGATTTATATGGACAGCTACTTAGGAATGTGTTATTTATAAAACCTACTCTAAGAAGAAAAGTCATACGTTGGTTGGAAAATGGAGGAAGACAACAAGTTATAGATAAGTGGGACGAATTTATTAGTAGTGCCTAAATGGTAAAATCGTACTCTGTTTTACGTGAAAACCTCAAGTTCACTCCCTGTTAACAAAATCAGTCTGTTTCGGAGAAAATCTTAGTTAAAATCAAGTTTATTGGAGACATGTTGACTAACTGCAATTTAGCTAACGAATCTTTCTTGAACGAATGATTACCAAGTTAATTTAAATTGTATGATCGATCCTCATCATAGGTTGTCCAATACATCAATGACTATGCGAGATCGACATTGTATGATAGACTGTGTAGTATAACTAGGTCACCTTTGTAAGACTCCCTATTTGCACTCTGTCATATTGCCCGACGAGCTTAGAACTTAGCTCCATAGTACCTCTCTTCCGAAGGGAATTAAAGTATTGAATTACACGTTTGACGAAACAAAGTATTGCAGTACATGAGTAATGAATGGAAATTCAGGAATTGAATCCAATTTGAAATTTAACAAACAAGCAAGCTGACTCAGTTAGCTACAAGAGTTTTCCCTTCCCTTAGGACAATACACACCCTACCTTGGGATGGAGGAATGTTGATCGCTAAATTCGCCTCATCAATCTCCACTTGGAACTGTTTAATCCTCAACTTCGTCTGAGTAGAAATCTAAATTCGGAGGTACTCGCAAGAATATTGCAATACAGTGAGTTTTTGAAATTGATTTCTTCGATTCGATAAAACGAGCGTATTACTAGATCGCCAAGAAATTCTCGGTTCTTTCCCAACGTTATTGGTAGTTTCAGGGTTTCCAAACAATTGATGCAACCTTTAGCATCAAACAAAAATTCCATTCACCACTTACCGTTTTATAGAACATTCTGACATCTTAAAGATCTGAAGATTCGTCCAAGCTCACTTCCTCAAATACGCAGCTCAACACACTCTATGAGATGAAGTAATCCTAACGTATTTGGAGTTTATTCGGTTTTTACTTACAATTGTCACAATACCAAACGGCTTAAACTATACCGTTTCCATAAATCAGTTAAACCAATGGAGGTTTTTGTGAAAACAAATTTTATGAATTGGGTGCGTCACCCAGCTGCTGAGAAAGCAAACCCCACGGACGAAAGTGCTATTCATAGATTACGAACATCAATGAAACGTTTTGGTTACCTTGAAGAGTTTCCAATTGTAGTAACCGAAAACGATGATTCCAACTACGAAGTCGTAGATGGGTGGCATCGACTGCGTGCTTGTCGAGATTTAGGTATAGAACCGACGCATGTTTGTGTTGACGGGACAGTCGAGGAATTGTTTGACCGTGCAGAAGCATCAAACGTGATGCGACGGCATACTAATCCTTATAAGTTGGCTGCTCGTTTTATATCTCGACACCCCGAGTTTAAAACTGTGAAAGATCGAACGAATGCTCTTGTTGAGATAAGATTGCTCGGACCGAAAAAAGCAACCGAGTTTGAAGCTGTTTGGCGGCAAGCTAATTCCAGGGATAGAGAGGAATTTCTCTATACATCTTTGACTATGGCTGGATTGTCAAAAAGATTGAAAGATCGGGACAAACGATCCAAAGGGACGGCTCCATTACAGATAAACTTTGCGTTATCAGGTGTAGATGCAGCGCTGTTTCAGCAAAAATGCGAGAGTCTAAATATCCTACCACGCGAAAAGTTCCGTGAAATATGTAAAGCCTGGATTAACGATGAATAATGATTTCAAGAGCCGTGTACTATATCGCGGGATAAGATTAAACGAACCACTATCGTGCGAAACACAAAAAAGCCGTGGGTTAAAAAATATGGAGTTGATTATGCCTCTACAAGAGTTGCTAGTTTGCGCTGTTGTGTTGCTTCGTTTGCCATACCGATCTGACGGCGTACTTGATCGTATGCGGAAAAACGGTGCTATGACCAAGATTGAAGGTATTGAGTGTGCCCGGATTGACAAAATAACGAGATACATGCTAAATCTTATTCCAGATCAGGTAGACAACACAAGAATGTTATTTATGCTAGGATTTTGCGAGAATACCGAATACATGATGCTCCATCATAAGACACGTTCACGGAGCTCTTGTCAGAAAATACTTATGCTTGATAAAGTTTGTGAACGTTACCAAGCAACTGTTCCACTATCTGCATTTACCAAAACCAAAAGTAATAGTGGTGTGTGTTGATGTGTCAAAAGGTCAACCAAGAGCATTCAGGTTGCCTCCATTTCCGTATGGTATTTTATCAAATTGTAGATACCATAAATTTCTATTCAACCGCAGATTGCTAAATTGTTTTTCAAACTTTTCATTTGAGTTTCAATAAGTAAACTCCGATACTAACCTAAACACGAAGATTCACTGTCGAAGTACTGTTACTACCATGATTGTCCGAAAATTGTGAGTATATTAGATCTCCTCGGTTATGTTTGGTGGTTACCGTTAGTGGGATTGCTCATATACCTAATTAAAGACTTCTTGAGTGTTTTTGCAAAGGAGTTTGCGCATACGGTTATTAGATGGTTCAAGCATAGAAAACAATTTGTTGATGCGAGCACCCCTGACTTGATAACCGACAATAGTTCACATGTAGAAACTAACACCATGTATGTTTCAATTGAATCAGGATCAGAATCGAAGATTAAGTCGATTCTACAAACGTGTATTACATTTATTGTTCCAATAATCCTGTACTTTCTTGTTGTACTACATCCAATTGGTTTAGTAGAAGTATTCAATGCACTGAATATAACAAGTTCGATAACAATTGTCGTCGGAACTTACTCAATACTGTATCGATGGGTAGGATCCGTATTGTTAGTTCTTCAACTTGTGTCGGTTGTTTTAGTGTGGATTTTTGGTGATTTAATCAAAAGAGACAAACGAAACAAACTGGGAACAACTCAAAAAATACTGGTACACTTATATGTACTCATTTTTTCTTGTAGCATGATATCTGTTGCAATTTACCTCGATACTTATACTTAATATTATACTGATATTTTATCATTTCTTAATATTCTGCGTAGGTGTATTTTTGATTGAGATTTACAAATGTTAGACAATGCGATCGTCTATGTTTTCGGTACAGACCATGACCTGCAATGTGGAGATGTGCGTCGTCAGCGGATTAGTTCAATTCACATTCAGCAGTACCAAGATGCAATTCAATCTGTAATCGAATCCAAGAAAATACGGATTATCTTTGAAGAATGGCACCCAACAGTCAGAGAACAAACTAGTTACAACAATACACTATTGCAAACCTGGTATTCAGACACGGAATTCGCTCCGCATCACATCGATCTTAGCCGTGAGGATCGAGCCAGAATAGGTTGTTCCCGAGAGTGCATCAATATACAGATGCATTTGAAAGCGTTTTTTGACAACCAAGAACAAAGTGAATCTGTTTGTCCTAAAGATCCTCGCAAAACTACCACGGACTGTGATTGTGAGCTTCTTGTAGATGAGATTAGAGAACGAGTTTGGGTGTCTCGTATTCGAAAAAAGAACATCTGGCCTGCCCTTCTAGTTTGCGGTTCAAATCACACGGTTAAAGTTCATGATTTATTCGGTAGATTTGGCGTGAAAAGCAATATTCTTTACCGAGATTTTGGTAAGATTCCTTGAGTGACAGTATTGAAACATAAAGTTCGTATTGTTTCACATCGCAAGAAATATCTCCCATAAACCGTAGTCGATCAAGACTAGGCTTTCGTTAGCTTCCGGATGACAGAACTCTAACTTGATTCTTAGTGGTCGTGATGCTTTAAACTACTCATACTCGTCAAGTTCCCGCCCAAAACAAAGTGAGATTTCTTGTCCTAGTTCATTTCCATGAGAATTTAGTACGGTGTCTTATATGAGGATTGTGTTATGTTTTAATGCCGAAAATATATAATATAAAATCGTTTTTTGTTCATATCTCAGTGTAACAATAATATGGAACAAATCTGTATAAACTGTCCAAACCTTGAAAAAAATGGTTAGTCAATACGAAATTCGCTCTGGTAGGTATGAATATCAAACAGAAGGATATCGTGCTTTTGTTCCCGCTTCTTTACCACCTGACCCTCCTATAAAGTTCGACGGTAAGTTACTATCAGTTCTTTCGCGAGCTGATCAAGCCCTAGGTAATCTAAACGGCGCCATCCGAACGCTTCCGGAACCCCAACTGTTCGTATCGATGTATGTTCGACAGGAAGCTTTGCTTTCAAATCGGATTGAAGGGACTCAAAGTTCTTTACAGGAATTGTTGGAAGCTGAAGCCCAGTTGTTCGGGAATGAACGCTACAGTGGTGCCTATGAAATTGTCAACTATATTACGGCTACGCGGCTCGGACTCAAACAGATCGAACGCAATCCAATCACAACCCAATTAATTCAAGAGATACACCACGAACTACTACAAAACACGAGGGGATCTCATCTGACTCCTGGTCAATTCAGAACAAACCGGGTATGGATAGGACCGGCAGACTGCCGTATTCAGGAAGCTGAATTCATTCCTCCCCCTCCCAATCAAATTGAGTTGCATATGAGAAAACTAAGTGACTTTATCGACCAAAATGACGAATTTCCTTTACTAGTGAAAGTCGCGTTAGTTCACTCTCAATTTGAGACGATTCATCCGTTTCGCGACGGTAATGGACGTATCGGTAGATTGCTTATGACCTTAATATTGTGTAAAGCTAAAGTGCTAGAACACCCCGCGTTATATCTCTCGTGGTTTTTCAATCGTCATCGTACGACATACTACGAAAAATTGCAGTCTGTACGCGACGACGGTTCGTGGGAGGATTGGTTGATGTTCTGCTTACGCGGCATAGAAGAAGTCAGTAATCATGCTGCCACAACTGCCCAGCGTATTCTTGCCATGAGAGAAAACGATCGTAATACAATCAATGAGAATTTCGCTCGAACTGCTGCCAATGGCCACCTCCTACTAGACAGCTTGTACGAGTTTCCTTCCACTAGTATCAATGAAGTCAAAGCATTGACAGGAATCTCATTTGCATCGGCGAAGTTACTTGTAGATCGCATGATCGACAACAGATTACTTCGGGAATACACCGGATACTCGCGAAATAAACGGTATGTTTTATTCAGGTATCTGGATTTGTTCGACAGTATGTAGTATCCAAATTTTGATGGGTAATAAAATTTACCCTCATATTGTTCTAATTCCGATACTGTCAAGATAAGTACTGATGAAAAGCATTCCAACGTGGTAATTATCCTCCTAACTGTGGGGTTGGTTTTTGTTACCATTGTTCTCATACACAACTTCTTTAGCTTTAAAAAGGTCATCAGAAGATAGATGCGAACATCTTATAAATAGCAGACGAGTATCTTCAATCAACGTGCTGACAATGGACGAGGCGTGACACTCACATTGACAACAACGCAGCATACGATACTGCTTAAAGGCAATAGTACGAGCATGTCAAGAACGGTGAGCATCGAGTTGCACTAACCGCTTCCAATATTCTTTTCAGTACCAAATTATTCCATCCAAAATAGACAATCGTGTTTTTCGCGTTGATTCATCTTATTATTGCTCTAATGCAATGGTGTATATAATTATAGTTGTCGGACATTAATAAGTGGCAAATAAAGAGTTCAATTCATGAAACACCTGTTTTTTATCCTCTGTTTTAGTGCAATGCTCACTACTTCCGACAGTAGAATATCTGCGGTTCCTTTAGTAAGCGTGTATCTCAGAGATAACTATACAGGATAGCAGAATGACTTCTTCCAACGAATTGTTTTTGTTTCAACGTGAAAAAAAGTTGATCGCGCTAATGTATGTGCTCGGTAAAGCTGTTTCTCGAACTGACTTGCAAAAGTTGCTGTTTCTCTTCTGTCGGCAAGAACCCGATATGGCAGAAAGACGGACTAATTCTGCAACTTACGATTTCGTACCATACAAATACGGTGCGTTTTCGTTCACTAGTTTGCATGATCTGGGGCGACTTCAAATTAAACGAATCATCGAGATTCAAGGCGAAGATTGGCAATTAACAACTTTCGGACGCAATTTAGCCAGTACATTTGTAACTAACCGAATAAAAGAGTTTAGCCAACGTTATGAACGGCTTAGAGGCGACAAACTCATTGCCAAAACTTATCAAAAGCATCCATTTTCAGCGATCAATTCCACAATCATTGGCCGAGTTCTCCATAATGATCCTGTCACTAGACGACGGGTACGGGAAGTCACTCCGACACTGTCAGGTGGCGGGTTGTTCACTATTGGATACCAAGAACGTAGCTTAGAAGAGTACGTGAATCGATTAATTAAGAACAACATAAAGCTGTTATTTGATGTGCGTCAAAACCCCGTTTCTAGAAGGTACGGATTCTCAAAAAAGGTCCTTAACAATGTGTGTTCAAGGCTAGGAATAGAGTACCAACATCTGCGGGAATTAGGAATTGAGACTCACTTACGAGACGGTATTCACGAAAAACAAACCTACGATGCGGTCTTCGAGCACTATCGGAACTTCACGCTCCCTGAAAGGCAAGACAAAATTCAAGTGATCAACAAACAATTACTTAAAGGAAACCGAATTGCTCTCACCTGTTTTGAGCGCAACCACGAGCAATGTCATCGTTCGATTTTGTCCGATTATATTAAGGATAATTTGAGTGAGTGTAAAGTTTACCACATATAAGCTAAAAACGAGTTTACACCGGCGCCGTGCACCAATGTAAACAAAAAAAGTGATGAAAAAAGAAAAGTTGCTGATAACCGTTAAGACGTACCCTGTCTTATCCACCAAGTATCAAGAAACGGTGTGTACTGCTGGATTACGTGAAGACGGATCCTGGGTAAGACTTTATCCAATACCGTTTCGCTTGCTACCGGAAGAACAACAGTTCAAAAAGTATGAATGGATTGAATGCGTGTTGTATGAAAGGAAAGACGATCCACGTCCTGAATCGTTCTCTCCCACGAATGTACACGAGATCGAGACGGTGGGACACATCGATACAAGACAAAACTGGCTCGAACGTCGTATGAAGATATTAGATAAAGCGCGAGTCTACCGAAAATTTGAACCCCTTATACAAGAAGCAAAAAAGAACCTAACTTCTCTCGCGATCTTTAAACCTACAGAACTTCTAAATTTTTATGCCAAACCAGCAGAGATGTGGAGTACTGAAAAGATACGTAAAACGCAAGCAGTTCTTCGTGAATATGATCTGTTCGATGATAACGAATGGCGGAAAACGTACTCACTTCCAGCCAAAATTCCATACGACTTTTTCTACGAGTTTCTTGATGAAACTGGAAAACGGAGCAATCTCAAAATTCACGACTGGGAAGCGGGTATGCTTTTTTTGGAACTGCCTCAGGGCGGAGTCGGGAGATCACGATCTAGCGCTGAAGAAAGTTAAGAAAAAATACTGGTCCAAATTCATTGAGACAGACATTCATTTCTTTGTCGGAACCACATTACTTCATCAATATTGGGCATCGAACCCGTTTACAATCGTGGGAGTGTTCCCAATTCCACATAAGGCAACTAATGAATTGAAATTCGAGTAATGTTCAAACATACTGACCCATAGATGATGTTAGCATGCTCATCAATTTTCCTCGCAAGATCTCTGAGCTGATGGAAGACCTCTTTGTTTGGGGAGATAGCTTTTGTCTACAAAGTATCACGTAACCCGTTAGTTTCAATTCCCACAAGTCAATAACGTCGACGGATAATTACTGCTCAAGACTGCGAGTACCGGTTGAACACAAACCGAAGTTTTGATGGTCTACAATACTATATTTTGTAACGAGCCAAGATGCATTATGTATCAACAAGGTCTAACTATTAAGAAAGCAGTTGACAAAATCGCAAAGGAAGAGTTAGTTCTTCCGGCAATCCAAAGAGAATTTGTGTGGCGGCCAAATCAAATTTGTAGTCTGTTCGATAGCGTCATGCAGGGATATCCGTTTGGTGACTTTCTCTTTTGGAATATCCATCATCAAAACTCAAATGACTATAGATATTTCAGGTTCATGTGCGAGTACCACCAACGAGACAAACCTCATTGTGAGGATCACGGTCCGTTTCCACAGCAACAGGTTGTCGCAGTACTGGATGGACAACAAAGGTTGACCGCATTCAATATAGGTTTACGGGGTTCGATGGCAGTTAAACTCCGAAACTTATGGTGGAATAATCCTGATGCGTTCCCAATTAAAGTGCTTGCACTAGACTTACTAACCGAAACTGTGGAATCTGACGAAGGAAATAAGTACTTGTTCGACTTCATTGAACTGAACAAAACTGGCCTACAAGGAAATCAATTATGGTACAGAGTTGGTGATATCTTCAACGCTGAGGATATTGGTCCAATACTGGACTGGATTAACGATCAAGATCTTGAAAACGCAAAACGAAAGCAAGCAATGAGAACTGTATTGCGTTTACACAAGGTAATCCACAGTGAACCCACGATATCATATTACGAGGAACCTCGACAGGATATCGAGCATGTTTTGAGAATTTTCATTCGACGGAATAGTGGAGGAACTCAGTTATCTTATTCGGACCTCCTCCTCAGTATTGCGACGTCGCAATGGAAGAATCTTGATGCTCGAAAAGAAGTTCACCAACTCGTCGAAGATCTTAATCGGACTGGCTTGAATCTAACCAAGGATTTCGTGTTGAAAGCAGGCTTGATGCTTTCAGACATTTCTAGCGTGAAATTTCAGGTTAGAAATTTTAAACACGACAACATGGAGACTATCGAAAAAAATTGGAAAAACATTAAACAGATATTGCAGAAGACCTGCAATCTTGTGGCAGGATTTGGATTTGACCGAGCTAACTTTCGAGCGGTAAGCGCGCTTTTGCCTATAGCATATTATTTTTACAAAACAGATAAAGTAAAAGGTATTGATGTTGACGAGGATGAACTTGCCATCAAATTATGGTTGATTCGTTCTAGCTTAAAGTTAGGAATATGGGGCAGTGGTCTTGATACATTGCTAACTGCTCTCCGAAAAGTGATTCGAGAGTCAGTCGAAGATGATTCAAGCAGGGGGTTTCCAGTAGCTCTTATACATCGTGAAATGGGGAAGCAAGGAAAATCTTTGCATTTCAACGACGAGGAGATTGAAGATCTTGCCGATATGGAGTATAGTAATAAACAGATCTTTGCACTTCTGACATTAGTCTTTCCGTTTGTTGACTGTAAACGCAACTTTTTTCATGTCGACCACATATTCCCAAAGAGTAGATTTGAAACAAAAAAGTTGCGAAAAGAAGGAATCGACGACGAAAAAATAGAAGTGTTAGGAATTTTAGTTAATCGAATAGGAAACCTCCAGTTGTTATCCGGTGAGCAAAATCTCGAAAAACAGGATAAACTTCCTGGTGAATGGCTGGAGGGTGAATTCAAGAACGCTGAGACTCGTCAGGAGTACATCGAACGCCATCTTCTCCAAGACTTACCAAGCAGTATACAAGAATTTGAAAATTTCTATACTGCAAGACGAGAACGATTACGAAAATGTATTGCAAACTTAGTCAATAGGTAAAAATTTCACTTATACAAAACGACTAGGAAATATAGATTCTTAGAGTAGCCCGTCGAGAAATCGACTAGCAAAGCCCACAGGTTTTGAAGGAACTTGGTTAGAAGAGAAGACTAATCGAATAGAAGCCATGCAACATGAATGAGATCTCGTGGATTAGGTTACGAAGAAAGATTGAGCACTACGATAAGAGTACTTTCCAGCGCTTGATTCGACGAAGTACTGGGATCGTTCTAATTAACAACCGTCTTATTCCCTTTTAACGCAAATCAAGAAAACTTGTAGACAATAGATCGGTGGTACATAAATATCAGAACAAGAATCTGATAGCTTGATAAATGTGTCTCAAGACAGCATCGGATAGATCGTTAGATTGTCATCAACCGCAACATCCGGTAGGAACTCAACGCTAGGGAAGCACTTCATAATGCGGCTTCCAATCCAGTAAAAATCTAGTTGTTAAGCCGACCGGATGTATCGCGCTTATGGAATGTTATAGACTGGTACTGAACCGATTGACCTAATAGAAATGTTCGATGTACAATAGCAGTTCTGACAGCTGAAGTTATGCGAAAATATCAAGAACATAGTGTGACGAAGCTGTCCTCAATAACCCACAGAAAATGTTCGCTTGGAGCAGAATCTAGAACGGTGGAAAGGGTTATGTGTAATAACTCCGATTCGAGTAATCAGCAAGAATTAACGTCAAACGTCTCAAGCTAAATAACACAGTCAAGGGGGTTCTCCAGGTACGCGAAACCGAGCGGTTTTTCCAGAATACTTACACTTTTCACTGCAGGGCCAACTAAATGTGACATCAAGTTCTATCCCGAACGATCTCGCTATCGCAACCAAAGCATCACACGATTTGTTAGCCGATTTATATCGCGCGGAAATATTGAGTTTATCGATGGGTTTAAAACCACGAGTTTTCACTTGGCCTAATTCCAAATTTGACTGATCTCCGGATACTAAAACACCTGATTTTCCTCCAGACTTCTCTATTGCAACATCGAACATTGTTTCTAGCAACTGACGCCAATGCCGACTGTTAACCTCGCGTTCGTCGACGAAAGCGCATACACTCTTGGAGTGCGTCAAATTTAATTGTGCAATGTTAGTCAGATCAACGTCATAGATCTCTTGTGAACTAGAGAAAAGTTCGTCGAGTGATTGGCTAGCTTTAGCGATGGAATCTAGTGCATCTATCGCGCGATTGATTACCGCATTGTGGTTCTCGTGTCTGGACCTTAACTTTTCTATTCGCTCATATGTAGACTTTTTGAGTTTGATATTGAACGAGCCCATTGGTCACCCCCAATGTAATCCTCACAGCGTCAAAAGAACATAGCTGATAATAATTTATGATTCTGCATATTCCGATAGGTATTGAGTTCCTGTTGTTTAAATCACGGTTTCACATCGTGAATTAATAATTGGCAAGTACTAATCAACCCAGTCAATGGATGTGTTCAGTAAGTTATGAAGTTGACACTCTACATAAAGTTAGGGAATGGACATAAGACATGGAGTCTGAAAGTGTCGAGAAGCATTAATTTAGTTGTTGCTTGGTGGACTCCAGCTCAATCGTCCGATAGTTCTTTATGCAATGCTTCGGCGTCTGCTTCACTCAAGTATTTAAGGGTTATCGATTCATTCGATGTCTCGACTTCGACAGTCCTTACTTTAAATAGACGATCTAAAAACGTAGAAGAAACATTCACGCTCTGAATCCGATTGCGCGGTACGAATTGGTGTTCCTGTGCGAGCCATCCATTTTTATATCGAAGTACTGTTGGGGTTATGGAATACCCCTTGAATGGAATATCTAGAAACGGTCCCGAACCAATCCGTAATGCAAGTACTGCCCAAATAGAGAACATGATCCAAAAAATCGTCCATAACTGCTCCCCGTCATTTAGGTGGTTGTCGATACTTGCTGCCAGTTCCGGCAACCACGGCGCAAGTATCAATAGAGTTAGAAACGTCAATATCGGTAAGCCAAACATGGCGAGCGCTAACGGCAACCCAAACAGTACCAATAATACTGCCGTCGTGATTTCGCGCCCCCAACCTGCGAACTTTCTCCATTCGATTTGTTCATTCTCATTTTCGGAGGTCGCTTGAACCTCATTACCGACTGCAAGTGTCATGATCGAATGTGAATCCAATGAGTTTGTACCCTGTTCCGTCATGGTTAAGGAATCACTCCCGGTGCTTGATACTTCAAGTAATCGCGCCGAAATATATTCTCGGAGTCTCACGGCTTCTCGCTGGTCCAAATCATCTATGGTAATCGAACCTTCTGCGGTGTAAAGATATAAAGTACTCAACCGAAACAACCAATCGATAAAGGTGTTAAGTGTTGACACCGATTGCAACCGGCTATACCGCACAGTCTCAGTTTCACGCGCGAGGAAAGACTCTTTCACAGTGAAGTCGACATCGCTGTACCCGTAGCGATACTTCGGAATTTTGAGACACACGACAACAATCCTCCAGAGCGCCAAACCACACCAGGCGATCACCATAGGGAGCTTCAACACTTCGTACGAAACGGAGAACCAAGAATGAACCGCAAACGCAAGACCAAACAACAAGGGTATAAAAAAGATTATCGATGTCAATAGTTTCCCAATGGCGCGCCGAACAACCGCTCTCTTGGGCAATGAGTGCCAATCTGTTGTAGTTTCGTGCGCTTCTTCAATCACGGTAACGTCGTCGCCACTAATCCGGCGTTCGACCACACTTTTCATCTCTTCTGCTTTGGGAAGATTCAAATAGCGAATAGACAGAGTCTCAGATGCAGAATGAAAACGAATAGTCGAGCGGTTACTTCTTCGTTGAATCCAACTCTGCTTAATCGACACTCGTTGGATTTTCTGTAAGGGTACAACTTTGACCGACCACGAACCAATACCACCTCTCTTTTGTAACAAGAAACCATTGTCTATGATGTACCCGTCCTGCTTCCAACCGATCCAAGTGGCAACGATGGCATATCCAACCAAAAAGAGTGAGTAAGGCCAAATCAATCCTCGGGTAAAAGGAATGAAAGTAGCGATAAGCACTAGTGTTACTGACAACACAAGTACTACACTTATAACCAAGTCATGGACTAAATTCAAGACATGAAGTGGTGTAAATCGTTGAGTGAAAGGGGACATCGTTATTGGAGTAGGCGCCTCCTCATTCACCAAATGAAGTACACGGTCGGCACAGTCGTTAGTCACATAGGGAATATGACTTCTGAGATTTTTGTGCTTACTAACGCTGTCTAGTTCTACATTGCCGCGGTTGAGCGAACGTTCGACAAAATTCGTACTGAATGAAGTCGATTGAACGCGGTCACGACGAATAGTCAAGCGATTTTTTGTTCGTAATCCGAACTCGGATCGCATGTGTATCCCCTGTTGGGTTAGAGCAAAGTTGTGGTAACTGAACACATACAAGATTCGTCTAATCAAATAGAACACGATTGACGTTATCAGAGCTAACGATATAAAGAGGAACAGCTGCCCATGGGGATGCTGGGTAATTGCAAGCCCAGTAAATGGCAGAACTACTTCAACAAGCGAAGTAGTATCCGCGGCAAAATTTGCCGGGAGGTCGCTCATGGTTGCACCAACTTGCTCACGGAGGATTGCAAAGGGGCCTTCGTCCAATTCGAAGACACTCGGTGCATGCACGAGAACCTGATAAACAAACCGGTACACAACGTATGCGACACCAAGCACTACAAAGCCGAAGATTGCATCTACCAATACATTGCCGTTCGCGAATGTCGCGCGCAGTAAATCACGAAAACTCAACTTATGTATGAGTTCACCCGGTTGTTCGGCAGACTCAACTTTGCTGTCAACCATAGATGAGTCAGAGTCTGGCTGTGAAGGTACTTGCTCTACCGTCTGACTTTTGACTCGGTTCTCCCACTCTAGTGCCAATGCATACGGAATATAAGGTATTTCTATTGTGTTGTCTGAAGATCCGGCGGTAACCAAAGAAATATCAGCTACCTTAAGTAACCGTTGGAGCGGGGATTGGGTCAACAAGATCGAGCGTACGTTAAACCAATCGAAGTCTAGTATTTTTTGCGACCCAAGCCCGGTCTTGGTAGAAATTTTCTTGTCGTCCCAACGAAACCGCAAAGTCCAAAATTTGAAGACGGATATAGCCAGTTGAACAATTAAGACTCCAAGACACAGCACCAGTAACCGGAAAGACCAATGAACACCAAACATTTTGAGTGTTCCTAGCGCGTAGAGTGCGAGTACCGCACCACCACCACCTTTCAGCAACAATCCGAATAACTTTCCAGTACTAGCAACCGCAAATCCACGGATCAGATAGCCAACAATCACCATAGGTGACGATCGTTGATACACAGTAGCGTCGGATTCGTTGCTGTACGAATTATCCAATTTGGTTCTGTGAAAAGAGGTTTGCAGTAATTCCTGTCGAGACTAATTCTCGAGCGTTTGTCAGTCCACCAAACAGATCGTTCTAGTCAGCAAATGCCCATGACTCTTGTTCTGATAGATGCTACCCTGAAAAGGAATAATCTCGCGATTTTTAAAGTCTTGATGTAATTTTTTATCTTGCGTAAACAACAAACGAGTATTTGACAAACGCGCCAAAGCCAGGACATGATGGTCTTTCGATTTAATGCTTAAATCACCCTCACGTAATTTGCGCGCTTCGTTAACTACCTCTTCATCGGCTATCGCGATTGCTTGCCCACTTCGAGAAAACTCTTCAAGTTTCTGCTTCGCGTTCTCAGACAACTCTGTCGAAAATTTATCGCCCATAGAATAAACTATCCTACCTACACGTGCTAACCAGCGATGTAACGGTTGCATATCTTCATGTTCTGGGTTTTTCAGAAACTCCGGTAAACGATTAGTATCGATGACGATGCACATCCGAAACTACATAACAATAACGTTTTGGTTCTCAGAAAAATAACAGACGGTCGGTTTCTCGACGGAAGAAGTCACGATATCCTTCAGGGCGACTTTCCAAATTTCCATACTTATCCAAAGTTAGATTGTGAATCTTAACAGAATCCTGGTTCGGGTCGAAGTAGAGAATCGAAACATCTTCTGGTTTGAGAAGTTGTTCGCGCACGCCGATTCTAACTCGATCGATGATATAGTCACTATGAGTCTCGATCATAAATCGGTTGTGAGATTCTCTGACTGACTTTAGCAAAAATGTTGCTAGCTCAGCTTGAGCACGTGGGTGTAAATGTACCTCTGGTTGTTGTAAGATGAATTTTGTATGTTCAGAACATAAAACATCGACTAAGATCGGTAAACATTGACTCACACCATAACCCACATCCATGAGATTTGCTAACGAATTAGACCTAACCTGAACTTGCAACTGAAATGGTTCACTCATATCCTGACCAAGATTTTTCACGTGTATATCTTGAAATAATCCTGATTCTTTACCAAAGGCTACTAACTGTTCTCGTAATGAATTCCAACGATCGGTCTCTGCTCGTGTCAATCTCATTAGCAGCATAGGTACATGATCACCTTCCGGAGATAGAACTACTTTGGTAGGATCGTAAGTTCGTTGGAGAGAGGCCCTTAAAGGTGCTAAAGGAGCAAGCGCGAACGGTGGTCGAAAAAACCGATCACCATGTATATCTGTTTCAAACCAGCGTTTTCGAAACTCATCCAATTTCTCAGACCACGGACTGTTGGCTTTTGTATTTTCCGAGGATTCTGGGTCTAATCCAAAATCATAGAGTACAAGTAGCATAACCTCTATTCTTCGCTCAATTTTCTTAATCTCTCCGTCAATATTGACCGTAAAAGATTCGTTTGTCAATGGTACAAATTCAAGAAATGAGTCTTCAATCTCCAACTTTACGGACACTACCACCGGTTGCCCGCTTACCTCGCCGAAACAAATGTTAGCAACTTTTCGCGCCGATTCTTGTTGATCATATCCCAAACGTAAACAAAATTTTTCAAGTTTCTTGTCCTCCTGGTACTCACTACGAACGATGTCTTTGAACGAACCCAAACTGAAAGGCTCTTCGTTGAAATCGAAGTTGTCAATTCGATACGGGAAAGGCTCTCCGTGAAACATATGGTGGAGCAATGAATAACACGCTAGAAAAGTAGTTTTTCCTGTGCTGTTTTCGCCGACTAGAAGTGTAATTGGTCGTACTTGACCGGTTTCTAAACCACGAAAACAACGAATATTCGCTAGACTAAACTCCGTTGGCCAAAAACGGCTATGCATATGCGTTCTCATTGTGAAAAGTAGGACAATACGTCAATTATAAATTGATTGACAGCGCGAGATTTTAGTCGTTAGAGTCAAGTCTCCGTTTGTGCAATTGCCTTCTGTTTAAACAACGATTGATTCCATCAAGACCCAGATTGTGAGTCTATAATTTCACTATGATTGAGGTACTATTCATCGTCGATCCTTTACCGTCTTTGAACCTCAAGAAAGATTCTTCAACCGCGATGATTTGTGCGGCCGCGCGACACGGTTGGTCGGTTTCAGTAACCGAACCCAAATATCTTTACTGTAGTGATGGAAAGGCACACGTTAATTGTTCAAAAATAACAATTGACGAAGAAGTACTGAGCGCCTTTGACTCGTCTAAGAACTACAGTTCTCCTTGGTATCAACTCTCCGAATGGACCCTTCGCCCCCTAAACTCGTTCCCGGTTATTTTCATGCGGAAGGAACCACCTTTCGACATGCAGTACATCTACACGACGTACTTTCTAGACCTCGCGGAATCGGATGGTTCTTTAGTCGTGAACAAACCGAGTAGCCTACGTGACTGTAACGAAAAGTTTTACGTTGCAGAATTCCCGGAGTTCACCCCCCCGACCTTAGTTTCCCAAAATCTAACACATCTCAGTGCCTTTCATCAGAAGCACAAAGATGTCGTATTTAAACCATTGGATGGAATGGGTGGGAAAGGGATCTTTCGTATTGATAAAGACGATTCGAACCTCAATGTTGTTCTCGAAACCCTAACGGCGCGCGAACGTATCCCTATCATGGCGCAAAAGTATATCCCAGAGATCACTGAGGGCGACAAACGAGTTATCTTGATCGCCGGTAAAGCCATACCTTTCGCTTTGGCGCGTATCCCTCAACTCGGTGAGTTTCGCGCCAATCTTGCGACCGGCGCTAAAGGTGTTACCCAACCTTTGTCAGCACGCGACCAAGAAATCTGTAATGCTATCGGCAAAGATTTTCAAAAACGTGGTCTGCTATTCGTCGGTATCGATATTATTGGAGACTACCTCACTGAAATTAATGTGACTTGTCCAACTGGTATACGCGAAATCGATACCCATTGCGATACCGATATTGGTTTGAGTTTAATAAAAGCTGCTGAACGACAACTTTGAAATCAACTTACTGGGCATGAATTTTGACCGAACTTAATCTTATCAATCAGTTTCTAGTAGCTTTACCCGTGCAAGTCAATACTTATTTCGAAGATACAGTGACTTTTTTGGTTCATCACGGCGACGAAGGTTCGATGGGTTTCGTCATCAATCGACCTACACCAGTGCGAATCGATGATGTTTTGATTCAAGCGGAACTGACACCAAATACTGAATCAGATGCGGTAATTTTAGAAGGTGGGCCAGTGAGCCGAACCTCACCGACGATTATTCATACCGATGACTTTAATACAGAAGGTACCTTTGAAATTGCCAATGACCTTTCTTGTACCTCGGAACTGCGAGACGGTGATATCATGCATTTTCTCCGGGCTTTAGCTGAAGGCAAGGGGCCAACTCATTATTTGTTTTTCTTGGGCTATGCTGGATGGGCACCCCAACAACTCGAAGATGAACTCGAAACCAATTCTTGGATCACCTGTCCTGCCGATCTACAAATTCTGTTTAACGAACCATACGAATCAAGGTTTCAACAGATTGTGTCCGATATTGGAATTGACTTCGACCGAATGGGACCTACTAGTGGCTCAGCTTGATCTTACGATGTCTGTTCGTCGCTTAGCACTCTCCTTTGATTTTGGGAAAAAGCATATTGGTGTAGCCAGTATCGAGGTTTCTTCACGCACGATCAATCCGAAAGGGATTGTGAAAGCTAATAATGGTCGTCCGAATCTACCACAATTGGATTTCATCGTCCAAACGTGGAAGCCGACCGATTTAGTGGTGGGATTACCACTCCACATGGATGCGCGACCATCGACGATGTCAAGAGCAGCGCAAAAGTTCGGTACATTTCTGGAGAAACGGTTTGATCTACCGGTACACTATGTAGATGAACGGTTAAGTTCGGACGAAGCTGCTCGACGTTCCGAGGAAGACGAACCTGACCATGCTTTAGCTGCTGTCGTGATCGGTGAATCGTGGTTACACGAAATCGTGAGAGTACGACGATAACTTATTCGGTTTCAACGATCTAATCCTGCCATTCAAGGAATTCGATTGGATCAGTCCCTTCAACAACGATACCACTTAATCCAAAAATGTATCGAAAGTTGTTCTACGAAACATCTTTCTACGATGAAAAAAGTTGTGATCTTAGGGGCGAGTAAACAACAAAGCGTCGACGCGATCAGGCAACTCTACGAGTTAGGAATCACCCATTTTGGAGAAAACTACGTGCAAGATGCACTACCTAAAATTTCCAGTACGGCAGACACTAAAATTAAGTGGCACTACATTGGTAAAGTTCAGTCGAACAAAACTCAATTGATCGCAACACATTTTGATTGGGTTCAATCGGTCGATCGATTGCGTATAGCCGAACGCTTAAACCAAACTCGATCACTACTACAAGACAAAGAGCCGCTAAACGTATGTATCGAAGTGAATGTGGACAATGAACCATCAAAATCGGGAATACAAACAACAGAAGTGCATAACTTTGTGAAATCACTGAAACAGTTCAAATCGTTACAACTACGTGGTCTGATGGCAATACCCAACGCTTCGAGCGATGTAAAAGAGACACGACAGGCGTTCCGGCGCTTGTATGAACTTTTTGTAACTTGTGGAACTCTGGATAGTCCTCGATGGGACACCTTATCGATGGGTATGTCTGCAGATTATCACATCGCGATTACTGAAGGTGCGACCATGATTCGACTTGGCACTGCTTTATTTGGACCACGAAAATGACTTTACAAGTCGCTATTATTGGTGGTGGAAATATGGGTCAAGCATTGTCACGCGGGATCTTACGCGACCCTAGTCTTGATGCGAATGTTACGGTTGCAGATCCAAGAGCTGAGGTTCTTCTCAACGAATTTCCTATTGACGTTCGAGTCTTAACCGACAATCGTAAAGCAATTGAACCTTCAGAGGTTGTGATTCTTGCTTTAAAACCACAAGTTATGGAATCAGTCGTCAAACCGTTGCGCCCCTATATCGGCGAAAAGATTGTAGTAACGGTTGCGGCTGGAATTCCTATCGCAAAATATCAAGAGTGGCTTGGTTCACATATTGCATTGATTCGTTGTATGCCGAATACTCCCACGCTAGTCGGAATGGGTGTAACCGGGCTATTTACCAACGCAAATGCGACTGCAGTCGATCGCGAAATCGTAGCCCGGTTGCTACAGTCCACTGGCGACCTTTTGTGGGTTAAAAATGAAAATGAACTTCATACAATCACTGCGTTATCGGGTAGTGGTCCTGCTTACTTCATCTATATGATGGAGGCAATGATAAAACAAGGCATCGAACTGGGGTTTACACCCAGCACGAGTCGCGCAATTGTGGTTCAAACTGCATTGGGGACCGCGACGCTAGCAGCCCAATCTGACGAGGACTTACAACAATTACGGCATAGAATTACATCGCCACGTGGTACGACCGAACGGGCAATTCAAGTATTCGATGAGTTAGCAGTCGACCGTGGTATTCAAGAAGGAACAAAAAGTGCCCACCAACGATCAATCGAATTGGCAGAGAGTTTTTAACTAGTATGACAGAAATTTTGAGTTTCTTATTTGGATGCGTTATGTTGGTCGTGTTGTTGCGCTTTCTGGTGCAACTAACAGGCGTGAATTTTTATAACCCGATCGCTAACGCGATTGTGAAGTTAACAAATCCAATACTCCGACCGGTCCGGAAGCTACTTCCATCGTACGAACGGTGGGATTTTGCCTCACTCGCGACGGTCTTTGTGATCAGTATCGCGATTAAACTCATTCCACAGTTATTTACCGAAGTGGCGATTGGTGCTACCCTTTTGAATGGTGTCTTAGAAGCCTTCAAAGTCGCAATCTGGGTGTTCATCATAACTTTAGCTTGTTCCGTAATTATGAGTTGGATTGCTCCGAGCACTTACTCACCTATCAACGAATTTACACGCCAGATTAGTGATTTTTTCCTTAGACCTTTACGGCGATTTCTGCCGACGATCGAAGGTTTTGATTTTTCGCCTATGCTTGCAATGTTCATCTGTATCTTTTTATTACGATTTGTGATTCCGAACCTGATGCAATCAGTGTGAAACATGCAGACCGTAGTGGTAGCAACCCACAATGACAACAAAGTACGCGAACTCACGACTTTACTGCGAACGAATTCGTTTCAGCTAGTTTCACTTAAAGAGTTTTCCATTCCGTCGGTTGAGGAAACCGGTAGCACGTTTCGCGAAAATGCACTGTTGAAAGCCGAGTACGCAACAAAACACACAAACCTTCCAGCAATTGCCGATGATTCTGGGCTCGCTGTAGACATACTGGAAGGTGAACCGGGTGTTCGTTCAGCGCGATATGCTGGCGAGTCTGCAACTGATACTGAAAATGTTCAGCTCTTACTCAAACGATTAAAAGACAATCGAGTCAATAACTCGCCTATCTCGGCAAGTTTTCACTGTGTCCTAGTGTTTATGCAATCATCAAGTGATCTTAATCCAATTGTTGCGTCAGGAACATGGTTTGGACATATCGTCGATGCCCCACGAGGGAACGGTGGGTTTGGTTACGATCCGATCTTCCAACCACTTGGATCGAGTAAGACAGCAGCCGAACTTGCTCCTGAACTAAAAAGTCAAATTAGCCACCGAGGTCGAGCTGTAGCAGATCTCAATCAACAACTACTATCTCGATTCGGATAAAAATGAGCGGATTGTACATTCACATTCCATGGTGCGTTCGAAAATGTCCGTACTGCGATTTCAATTCACATGAAATCTCTCAGGGGTTTGACGAACCCGCCTATGTCAATCGACTACTACAGGAACTTGAACAAAAACTTGCCACGTGGATGTCTCCGATCGAAACTGTCTATTTTGGCGGTGGGACGCCGAGTCTGTTCCAACCAAAATCATTTCAGCGTATCTTGGAACACCTTGATCTCTCCGTTGTCTCTGAAATTACCATGGAAGTGAACCCCGGTACGACTGAACACACTAACTTGAAGGAGTATCGGGACATTGGTATCACACGGATATCGCTAGGGATTCAATCCTTCAATGAAAAACACTTACAAAGGCTAGGTCGGATACACGATTCGGCTGAAGCTAGGGAGGCGTTAACCAACGCTTTAACGTCCGATTTCGATGTGGTCAACGTCGATCTGATGTACGGCTTGCCCCATCAAAACATCAATGAGGCACTTGCCGACTTGCAAGTTCTGGAACAGTTTCAACCAGCTCACGTTTCCTGGTACGAGCTCACAATCGAACCCAATACGAGATTTGCGAAATATCCGCCGGTTTTACCCTCACCCAATCAGCAAGCACAAATGAGTGAACTGGGCTGTTCATATCTTGCTGATTTAGATTACAAACGCTACGAGGTTTCGGCGTTTGCTAAATCACGTAAAACTTGCAATCACAATAAAAATTATTGGACTTTCGGCGATTACCTCGGAGTAGGTGCCGGAGCACACGGAAAGAAAACAACTCCCGCCGGAGTCTTCCGTACATCGAACGTTCGCACGCCAAAGAGTTACTTGGCTGGTAAACTAGGGAACGAATTCAAGGTTCTATCAGAAGATCTCCCGGTCGAATTCATGATGAACGCGCTGCGATTAACGGATGGCGTTGACGAGGAGCTGTTCGTAGAACGAACCGGTCTACCTATCGAAACAATTCAAGAAACCGTAGCGCGTCTCCGATCGTGGGGCCTCTTACAAACGAACAAACTACAACTTACGAACAGAGGATTTTCGCAACTTAACGGTGTAGTTGCAGAGTTTTTGAACGGCTCGCGTTCGGTTAAGAACGAAACTGCTTTGGCGGTTGGGGATTACTAGCCGGATTGGTGTCGTATTTCGATACCTTTTCCACCAATTCATCGCCGACGAGAGTTTGTAGTTTGGCTTCTAGTTCGTCGGCTATACTTTTATCGTAAACTTCTTGTCCGTCGACGTATATCGTAAAAATCTTGATGTACTTCGCTTGTTTTTCAGGTAAAGAGACTGTTGCTTTAGTCCATTTATAAAGTGCACTATCGGTTAATCCCTTAGCTTCGCAATCGTCACAATAATTTTCAAACGCAGTTAACTGGCATATAGCAGTGGCGTTGTGATCATCCAATATGTCAAAAAGGGGGTGTGTGGCAAGGATGAGAACTTTGTTTGCCACTATCCTAGCAAAATTTGTGTTTGTGACTTGAATACGAATCTGGTATTGCCAATCATCCGAATCAGCAGAATCCTTTTTCAGCGTGTGATCGAAGTTCGTTGGAGATGATTCCAACTTCAGCTACCCGTCAATAACCATGTCGTATACCTCGACTTCAGGGCGAGGTCTGTCCCCGTTTCAATCAGTACGGTTGAAGCGCGAGCATCCTGAAGTAACGTTCTCACGCGAAACGTTACTTATTCTTAAGTGAGGGGAGAAAAATTATCTAGTCGTTAAAAGGACATGCCAAATGAAAATGCCAAACGGACCGATTCCTCTCCAGATTCAGTACTGATTGGATACGAAAATTCAATGCCACCTACGTACTCATTCATAACTGAGAAGAATGTTCCTAAACTGACGGTCCGATGAACATCGTTATCACTCAACAGTCGATCTAAGGTAATTCTGAACTTCCTATCTGGCGACCCCATCCACATACCTAAATCCACATCCCATTCAACATTACCACGATCAGCGATAGTGTTTAAATCCAAGATTTCGGCAGCAGCTTCGTCTTGATCTATTTCAATGGTGCTGGCGCTAATGCTGATGAACGGTAATACGGAACCAGCATAACGACCAATTGAACCAGTCACAGTCCAGGTGTTCAGATCTTCTTCAACACACCCAGCTTCTACACAAAACTCCGCGGTACCTTCTCCTATTTCAAAGGAAGCGCCTAAATACATTTTTTCACGAACCTGAAAATTATGGTACTCTCCTCCATATAAAGGCCACTCCTCCGTAACACGGATACCGTCAAATGTTCCATCTTGCTGTTCGAAATATTCGGTGAAATCGAGTGTTTGGGTACCCAACGTCCCAACAACCATCTGTCCTTGCGCGAGCACGGTACCAGAGACCAAGATTAACGCCAACATTACACAAAATTTGCGAATCATTACTTTGTTCCTAACTAGTTTGTAACAAGTGTTTGATAGGGTGTGAACGGGTCACACCAACGATTATTTTATTGTAAACTTAAGAGATTGAGTGTTCCGACGAATTTTTATGTTTCTGAGTGTTGTTAATGTTCGACTAAAAAACACTTACTCGGACAGTGATAGCATAAAGGTTCATGCAATGGTTTTGTTAAGAATCAGGTGGCATTTATCAAAATTTTTGCGTCTGCAAAACTCATGCGTCTCCGATATCTGCCATCTTTTCTAAGCCCCTTGAATGGTGTTAAGAACAGATCTCTAGTACTCTCGCGAACCTCCCCGACAGCCGAATTTAGACTCTCAATGGAATAGTCATTATTCGCAACGTATATACGGGTGAAAAAACGCGACGATACTTTGACGGGGTACTGAGCAATGTCTGCGGCTTGACAAAATCGTATAGTCGGTTCTAGCGTGTTGTCAAAGGCAATAAATCCTAGTTCCCCGCGGACGTCGTTAAATCTTATAAGCTTCTGAGATTTTGGAACGGGAATCATGCGTTCTAACGCAGTTAACTCACCGACGTATTCGTTATCGTAATAAATGTTGACTTCGTCTGTGGACTCGGAGTTGAATAACGCAAGACACACCGGATTATCGGTATCGTTGAACAAACTTCTATCGTGCAGCAATACGTACGTTTCTAGACGGTCGAGAAAGAGTTTTGAGTGAAGAAAACTTGCAGGTATTAGTGCTGCGACGGCAGGACAGTGTTGTAAGCATAGGTCCAAGCATTGTTTGTATAGATCATCGTATGTAGTTGTTGGAAACTGTAGACCCCGGCGAGTGGCTGAGTTGCGAGCCAACCACGGTGGATTAGTTACACAAACGTTATATCCTTGTGGAAAGTCTTCGAGCGTGTCTCGATACAGAACAGAGTTGTTTGTTGGACAGACATCGAAGGCTGCAAACTCGTTGCATAAATTAATCGCGCTTAGAGACTTAATGATGTTGTTTGCTCCGGCAAATGGTTCTAGGACGATTTGATTGGTTAAGTCAACTCGCTTACTCCAATCTAAAAAAGGTTTTAAAGTGAACGGATTACCTTCAGTGTAGTACTCACCTCGCGAACGTTTACTTTGATTTTGTAGATTTCCGCGCTTTGTGGCCGTTAAAGAGTCTTTCAAATACACTTTATTTACGTCGTACCTTGAGTTATTTGATTCACAAAAGATTGAATTGGGTGGTTATGAATTTGTGAAGATTTCATTCTATACTAGAAATTTTTTTGAACTTTACCGGAGTTTCTCTTTAATGCTATACGAGTCTAGAATATCCAAATGGTTTCAACCAGTCATTTTTCTCAAGTATCGACTCGACAAGACTCTTCTAAGGCTCAAACTCAGTGATGGAACTCGACGAATCTGTTCAACCAATTCCAGTCAGTGATCTTCGTGCTCTCATTGATGAATGGCAATCTGAGCATAGCGCCGACAATCAACTTCGTCTCCGCCGCTGTGTTAGTTGGCTAGAAAATGCGCATCGCCATTCCCAGTCATTCGACTTCGATTCTTCGTTTGTATTTCACTGGATTTCGTTTAACTCGATGTACGCATTGCCGAATTTCGAAGAGGAAGAGTCTAGCGATGTTACTCAATACAAAACCTTCTTAACCAATATCGCTAAACTTGACACTCAAGATACGATAAATTCGATCCTTCGCCCAATGTACGGCGGGACTGTGAATCCACTGTTAGGAAATAAATTTGTCTACTCGACTTACTGGAAAAATGATTTCGACGACACTGAACGGAAACAGGTGAACCATACGTGGGAAGAGTTTCGAAACAGGAATGTTCAACAGATAACTCGAGCAATTTCTCAAGGAAGACAAAGTAATCCGACGGTGGTGTTGCACCGTATCTTTGACCTGCTATACTCTCTGCGTAACCAACTGTTCCACGGTTCCTCGACTTACTTTGGTTCTTTGAATCGAGAACAAGTACAAACCGGGGCTGTGATTTTGAGCAAGTTGATTCCGTGTTTTATCGAAATCATATTAACGCACCCAGAAATCGAATGGGGAACACCTCCATTTCCACCACACAATCAATAACACCTTCAGTCGAGTTCGTTTTATTCGTAGAATTTGATTTATTCTTGACCGAAGAGCAACTCGGAGGCTTGAGTGTCTGGACGATTTATAACCCTCTCAATTGCGTCGTTGATGTATATTTCAACGTTAGCGTTCGAATCACCATTATCTTTAAGTACTGCTGAATCTATTGCGATCACTAACGATCCGAAAGTAAAAGCTATTAATGCGGAAGTGTCCGCGATACGGGAACTTGTAGAGGCTAGTACGGACTTACCAGACACGCAGGTACGACTTGGATTGCTCAACTTCCCTTTCGAAGAAGGTAGTTTTTCGACCGAAGCCATGACACAGTTTGCTTTCGGGGTTCGGCAAATGATTCCGCCTCGTGGCCAACGAAGTGCTATGCAAGAAATTTATCGCGCTCACGCCCTCGAGAAAGAGCATCTAATCAAGGCACGACAAAACGACGTTAAATTGGCAGTACGAGAAGCGTGGCTCGAAGCGTACTACCAAGATCATGCAGTAGATCATCTACAAGAAACCTATGAACACTTCGAAGATTTGGTCTCGATTTCCCAGTCTCTGTATTCAGTCGGCACGCATAAACAAGAAGATGTATTGCTCGCGCAAGTAAATCTCTTACGTATGGACGACCGGTTACTGCAGACGCGGCAACAACAAGAGGAAGCTTATGCTAAATTGGGATACTTACTCAATACTAAAGCCAACTTTCAGGTGGGAGAAGAATTACCCAACTGGGCTATTGAAACTCCCATTGAAGAGCTTAAAGTACAGTTGCTAAATCACTCCGAGACTCTTGCGGTGTTCTCTCGTTCGACTCAATACGAAGCTAACATGGATCTCGTCTCTAGCAGTAAAAATCCGACATGGGCGATCGATTTGGGGTATGGACTGCGAGATGGAAGTACCAATACCGTCAAACCGCGATCTGACGTGATTAGTTTATCTATTTCGTTCAGCCTACCGATATTGCGGAACGAGGGGCGAAACCATCGGTTGCAATCAGCAAGTTTGCTCAGATCAGCTGCCTTAGAGGATCGCACCTTGTTGTTGCGGGACATGGAATACCAACTTGATGTGGCATTCTCCAGGTGGAACACACTTTCAGAACGTTTAGGACTATACACTGAGCACATAAATCAACAGATTCGCGAACTAGCTAAAGCGACCCTCACTAGTTATCAGAATAAGACAACGGAGTTAACCGAAGCCATTGCGCGGTATATTGAAGAAATTGAACATCTTCTTGCGATTCAAAAACTACAGGTTGATCGCCTGAAAACTTGGGCGAAAATTGACTGGCTCACGGAGGGTAAGGCACAATGAAAAAAATTCTCGCATTCGTCGGAGTTGCCGTTATAGGGATAGGCTTTGGATTCGGCGGTGCGTACTACCTATTTGAGATAAGGGATGATAGTGCGGCGGGTAGTTCGGGTAAAGCAGAACCAGAAATTTTATACTGGGTCGCACCAATGGATCCAAATTATCGGAGAGACGGACCTGGTAAATCACCCATGGGTATGGATCTAGTTCCAGTTTACGCCGACGACTCGACACAATCGGATGTTGTTGTCAGCATTGAACCGCATGTCGTCCAAAATTTAGGGATTCGTACTGCAACCGTTTCTAAAGGAACTTTCCAACATCAGATCCAAGCTGTGGGATACGTTGAGTACGACGAGAATGCGCTGCAACATGTACACACCAGAGTCGAAGGTTGGATCGAAACTTTAAACGTAAAAGCGAACGGTGATCCCATCGAAAAAGGTCAAGTACTCTTTGAAATTTACTCGCCTGAATTGGTTAACGCGCAAAGTGAGTACCGGATGGCACTGTCACGCGAGAATGAGGACCTTATCGATGCCTCGAAGGAACGTCTCCAAGCGCTGGGATTGACTAGCATGCAAATCGACGCTATAGACACTGAGGAAGCCTCAGACGACCGTGTCCGCATATTTGCGGAAGCTAACGGGGTAGTGGCAAAACTCGGCATTCGAGAAGGTATGTTCGTAACTCCAGCGACGCACACTATGTCAGTGGCTTCGCCCGATAAGGTATGGATAGTCGCCGAGGTAATGGAACGAGAGTCCAACTTTTTAGAAGTCGGACAATCGGTCGAGTTTGAACTGGATTCACTTCCAGGTACCACCTTTAAAGGGACCGTAAACTACATCTACCCTGAACTCGACATAACCACTCGGAGCGTGAAACTCCGTATAACTTTCGATCGTGATTCCCATGTCGTACGCCCTAACACTTATGCGAGTGTTTCTATCGCCATTGACAATCAGAAGGCTGTGTTAAATATCCCGTTAACTGCGGTGATTCGCGGTGGATTAGCGGATCGAGTGGTGTTAGCCCTTGGAGACGGGAAGTTTCGCTCAACTCCGGTAGAACTCGGCATGCAATGGAATGATCGAATCGAGATCGTTCGTGGATTGAAAGAAGATGACCTAGTGGTTACTTCAGGTCAATTCTTAATTGACTCTGAATCCAACATTGAATCAGCCTTAGCACGCTTTTCAGAGGAGCATTCAAAATCGGAACCCTCACAACGTGTATCGGTTGCTGGCGTCGTTCGGAAAACCATACCTGACGAATCTAAAGTACGTGTGAAACATGATGCGGTCCCAGAATGGAAGTGGCACAGCATGACCATGAATCTAAAGGTAGAGAGTGTGGACTTACTCGACAATCTTGAAGCTGGAGACGAGATCATTATGGAGATTGAAAAACGTGAAAAAGGCGGGTACATCATTGTCGATATCCAACCCAATGCTGAGTAACTGTACGATGCGAAAGTTTCGGTTAGTGGAACTAAAAAATCAGAAACCATTTAACACGTTTACGCCTGTTCCCACGCTTCGATTACGACGAAGTCTGCAGCCTCGGGGTACACAATTTTTCGCGGTCGTTTTGTGGCATTTGCTGCGAGACTCAAAAAGAGCCAAAAATAAATAGAGACTTCTGACGATGATCAACACAGTTCTGAAAGGTACGTCGGGGTTAGTGCGCTAGTTTTATGATTGCTGCGATAATCGACTGGTCGATTAAAAATCGTACCATCGTACTCATCGGAACCTGCTTGCTCGTTGTCGGTGGTATTTATAGCATGCTCCGGACGCCGGTTGATGCAATACCGGACCTGTCTGATATCCAGGTCATTGTCAAGACAACTTACCAGGGTCAAGCACCTCGTGTCATTGAAGAACAAGTAACCTATCCGCTTTCGGTGGCGATGCTGTCAGTTCCCAAAACGACTGCGGTCCGCGGTTATTCGTTTTTCGGCGATTCGTATGTTTATGTCATTTTTGAGGAAGGTACTGATATCTATTGGGCTCGGTCGCGCGTCTTAGAGTATTTAAACCAAGTTTCCAATCTGTTACCACCGGAAGTCACGCCGGCACTTGGTCCAGATGCAACCGGGGTCGGATGGGTCTACGAATACGCATTGCAGGACACTACTGGCGCACACGATCTCAGTCAACTACGCAGCATTCAAGATTGGTTCTTGAAATACGAACTGCAGGCCGTCGAAGGGGTGGCTGAAGTAGCAACTGTCGGTGGTATGGTTCGGCAGTATCAAGTTGTCGTCGATCCGAATCGACTCATTGCCTACGGGATCACTCTAAAACAAATCAGCCAAGCGATACAACGCAACAACTCAGAAACCGGTGGTTCGGTTATTGAGATGGGAGAAGCTGAATATATGGTACGTGCGAAAGGCTATCTGTCAAATACGACTGACCTGCAAAAAATTCCCTTGGGTGTGAGTGCTGCCGGTACCCCTTTGCAGCTAGAAGATGTTGCTGAAATTCGTATCGGACCACAAATGCGCCGCGGTATCGCTGAACTTGACGGTGAAGGGGAGGTAGTTGGTGGAATCGTGGTCATGCGTGTTGGCGAAAACGCGTTATCAACGATAAGTGGGGTGAAACAACGTTTGAGTGAACTAGAATCGAGTTTACCTGAAGGAGTCGAAATCGTTCCGACTTATGACCGCTCAAAACTCATTCGCCGTTCAGTCAATAATTTAAGCATTACACTCCTTGAAGAGTTCTTTATTGTCGCGCTAGTTTGTGCACTATTCCTTTTTCACTTACGATCTTCGTTGGTCGTAATTCTTAGCCTACCAATCGCCATTCTTGGGGCTTTTGCCATCATGCGAGTTCAAGGAATTAATGCAAACATCATGTCATTAGGTGGAATCGCGATAGCCGTAGGTGCGATGGTAGACGGCGCGATTGTGATGGTGGAAAACGCGCATAAAAAGCTAGAGACTTATGGTCGCGAGAACAAAAATATCGATCAAGCTACACGGTGGTTAGCTATCAAGGAAGCTGCGGTAGAACTCGGCCCACCAATTTTCTTTTCGCTACTGATTATTACCTTGAGTTTTTTACCAGTTTTTGCTTTAGAAGCGCAGGAAGGACGACTCTTTTCACCGTTAGCGTTCACGAAAACCTATTCAATGGCGGCCGCCGCTATCTTGGCTATTACATTAGTCCCTGTGTTAATGGGGTACTTTATTCGCGGTCGTACTTTTGCTTCTTCGACTAATCCAGTCAACCGAGTGCTTGAATATGGCTATCGCCCCATACTCAATGGCGTATTGCGATTCCCAAAAACGACACTATTCCTCTGTGTCTTGGTCTTTGTGGCTGGTATGTGGCCCGTGACTAAATTAGGTTCGGAGTTTATGCCTCCGCTGGATGAAGGAGATCTGATGTACATGCCTTCGACTCATCCAGGGATTTCGATCGACAAAGCGCGAGAGTTGTTACAGCAGACGGATAAATTGATCCGTGGTGTACCGGAAGTTGAAAACGTGTTTGGTAAAGTCGGTCGAGCTGAGACCGCTACTGATCCAGCACCACTTACCATGATCGAGACTACGATTCAGTTAAAACCACAGGCAGAATGGCGCGAAGGCGTAACCTCTGATGACATTCGCGACGAGCTCAATCGGCGTGTGAACATTCCAGGCGTCAATAACGCCTGGGTGATGCCGATTCGTACTCGGATCGATATGCTAGCAACGGGCATAAAAACGCCGGTTGGAATCAAGGTTTCCGGTCCAGATCTGGGTGTAATAGAAGAGGTAGGTACAGCGATCGAAGATGCCCTCGCAGACGTAGACGGTACGGCATCGGTATTCGCTGAACGAGTAACCGGTGGTCGTTACGTCGACGTCGATATTGATCGGGATAAAGCCGCCCGGTATGGGCTTAACGTTGACGACCTCCAAGAAATCGTTCGTACTGCGATTGGTGGTATGAACGTGTCACAAACAGTTGAAGGTTTGGAACGATACCCGATCAGTGTTCGCTATCCTCAATATTATCGTAATTCACTCGAAAATCTACGAGAACTACCCATCGTAACGGCCCAGGGTGCTCGCATTGCATTAGCGGATGTAGCGACGGTTCAGGTTGTCGACGGTCCACCGGTGATTAAGAGCGAAAATGCTCGACCTAGCGGTTGGCTGTTTGTCGACATCGTCGGCAGAGACTTGGGTTCTTACGTAGCCGAAGCTAGAGAAGTTGTGAAACAAACCGTTGATTTACCGCCTGGTTATGCGTTGAATTGGACTGGACAGTATGAATATCTCTTACGGGCGCAGCAAAGGTTGAGTGTGATTGGTCCCCTCACGTTGGGTATCGTAATAGTTCTACTCTTTTTCGCTTTCAGAAGATTTTCTGATGTGTTGCTAATCATTATTACGTTACCTTTTGCATTGATCGGCGGTGTTCTACTACTTTATCTTCTTGATTTTGACGTTTCGGTGGCTGTTGGAGTTGGTTTCATTGCGCTTGCTGGAGTCGCGGTCGAACTCGGAGTGGTCATGCTCACTTATATGAACCGGGCTCTGGAAAATCGTTTCAAACTAGCACGAGAGGAAAGTCGCGAACTCACGCGAGAAGATATTATCGGTGCTATTCGCGATGGTGCGTTACGCCGTATACGTCCTATCGTTATGACCACCTTAACTGTGATCCTAGGGTTATTGCCGATAATGCTTGATCACGGTACAGGTTCCGAAATGATGCAGCGGATAGCAACACCAATGTTTGGCGGCATGATCAGTGCAACGTTGTTGACGATTGTTATTCTGCCCGCGCTCTATTTGCTCTGGAAGAATTTTTCCCTCATTCGGTTATCTCGAACGACTGCTACGGAATAGATTCGCGGTTTAGGAACAACGGCGAAACAAATAATTCCAGATTTGATGTCCCGCTTGTTCAGCTTTGATTTCGTACCGAGTCTTGGAACGGTAATCTGTCGATTCCAGGCTAGTACCAGCAAAAAAACTAGTCATAACCATTTCGATCTGATTAGCGTAATCCTCCCAATCCGTTGAGACATAGATCTCACCACTGGTGGCGAGTTTGTCCTTCAGAAGTCCGACGAATTCCTCATTGATTAAGCGGCGAAAATGATGGCGGCGTTTGGGCCATGGATCCGGAAACAAAACATAGAGTAAATTGATACTACGGTCTGGTAAGTGTTCCAATGCGCTGATCGCATCGGTTTCGAGAATGTGTACATTGTCGAGTGTTGTGTTCTCACATTCTTGAATCAGCGCCCCAATACCGGGACGATATACATCAATCCCAATACAAGTCCAATCTGACCTCTCATGCGCAAGTGAAGCAAGAACTTTACCATCTCCAAAGCCAATTTCGACAAATAGATTGGACGCCTGCCCTGCAAGGGAACATAAGTCTTCTAATTCGATAGAGTAATGTTCACGTTTGGCATAGCCCCTGGCTTGACCGGCGGACATACGGTTGTTCCGGCGGACGTATAACTGACGGGGGTGGGTAATGCGTGGTGGAGAGGTGTTTACCCCGGGTTCCTAGTTAAGAAAACGCTGACTTACGCGACGAGTAAATGTCCTCGAATCTTATCCATTGCTGCACTTTCTAGCTGTCGTATACGTTCGGCTGAAACGCTAAACTGATCAGCTAGTTCGTGCAGGGTCGCTTTTTGTTCCGAAAGCCACCGAGATTGCAAAATGGTGCGACTGCGTTCGTCTAGACTCTGCAGTGCTGTATATAAACGTTGATTCTGTTGGTTATCCCAATCTTCTTGCTCTAGTGCAGCCTCGGCCGTCGGCGAGTCATCGACTAAGGTATCGATCGGTGCAAATGAATTTTCATCGTCTGGATTATCGGGTATGTCGATAGGCATATCGTTGTATGCCAAACGACTTTCCATCAAGGACACGTCTTTCGGACGTACACCTAACTCTTCAGCGATGTTTTCAGTCTCTGCCTTGGTCAGCCATCCTAACCGTTTTTTGGCTTCCCGTAACTTAAAAAATAGTTTGCGCTGTGCTTTGGTCGTAGCGATCTTAACGATACGCCAGTTGCGAATGATGAAATCGTGAATTTCCGCGCGAATCCAGTGGACGGCGAACGACACTAAGCGAACGCCGACATTCGGATCAAATCGTTTCACGGCTTTCATTAGGCCGATATTTCCTTCCTGGATTAAGTCGGCATCTGATAAACCGTAGCCGCGATAGGTCCTGGCGATATGCACGACAAATCGCAAATGACAAATGATGAGCTCTCGGGCTGCTTCGACGTCTTGTTCGTCATAAAAGCGGCGGGCGAGTTTTTGTTCTTCTTCTGTCGACAGAATTCGAAACGAGTGAACCGTATTGATATACGACTGAATATCGCTTCCTGGCGATAAACTAGCTGTTGAAACTAAAGTTGTACTCATACTCAAGTTGTTGTTTTCAGTACCTAATATTATACGTATTTAGCAGTCTGCCTTCAAGAGTGCTAATCAAAATCATTACTTTATTCTTACTTTCCAACGACAAATATGAGGTCGTTGTGCAAGTTTTCAAGGGGTAGTTTGATAACTTTTGAGTAATTCTGTTTCATTTCTTTTATCATTATCGTTTTGAACGTGTTCGCGTTCATTCTTTGTAGAGGAGAAAAACATACACCATGCAAAAATTAATGGGGATATCATCTCATCAGACTAACCGAACTGTCATTACTGTCCTAGTGGTAGCCTGCTTACTTGCATTACCGCTGACTGCCTCGATGGCTGGCGACACACAGTATGTGTTGAACAGTTTTGCTTTCTTAATCTGGGGTGCTTTAGTGATGTGGATGTGTGCCGGCTTTACCATGCTAGAGGCTGGCTCCGTGCGGACGAAAAACGCCTCCGTCATTTGTATTAAAAATATCGGCCTATTTTCAATCGCCTGCATCAGTTACTACGTTGTTGGCTATGACTTGATGTACAACGTTGGTGAAGGCGGTTTAGGTTTAATTGGAGTACCTGACTTTGCGAAATTTGGCTATACACCCTCCGATGCCGAGGTTGCCATGTTAGGGTCGGGCGATACCGCTGCATCGGCCCCCGCCGACCAAGGTCATGCGACGATGTCTGATTGGTTTTTCCAAATGGTCTTCGTCGCAACAACGGCATCCATAGTCTCGGGGGCACTTGCTGAACGAGTCCGATTATGGTCGTTTTTCGCGTTCATCCTAGTGCTAGTAATCTTTATATATCCAGTGGTTGGTGCGATGACTTGGGGTGGTGGCTTCCTAACCACTCAGTTTCAGTTTTTCGACTTCGCTGGCTCCACGATCGTGCACTCGACTGGAGGTTGGGCAGCACTCGCCGGTATCTTGTTGCTCGGACCTAGGATAGGTAAGTTTCGTAAAGACGGCTCGGTACATATGACACCACCCTCAAACGTTCCCATCGTAACCTTGGGTGTTTTCATTCTATGGTTCGGATGGCTAGGATTTAATGTTGGGTCAGTATTGGCTTTAGATGGACCGTTCAACGCGACGAATATGAGTAATGTAATCGCGAATACAGTAATCGCTGGTGCAGCAGGTGTAATCGCGGTGCTGTTTTTCTCAAAAATGATCCTAGGCAACATGAGTATTTTGGCGGTCCTGAACGGTGCAATTGCTGGTTTAGTCGCCATCACCGCGGGACCGGATTTTCACAACATGATTTGGCTAGCCGCACTAATTGGTGCAATTGGAGGCATTATCTGTCTGCTTTGTATCCGACTGTTTGACATGCTTAAGTTAGACGACGTCGTGTCTGCTATACCCGCACATTTGGCCGCGGGGATCTGGGGAACCTTAGCTGTTTCCTTTACCCACCATGATGTGTCATTCTTAAACCAACTCATCTCGATAGTTATTGTGGGCGTGTTTGTGTTTAGCGTGTCTTTACTAGTTTGGTGGATCATTCAGCAAACCATAGGCTTGCGAATCTCTCGACAGGTTGAAGAATTGGGTCAAGATGTCGCCGAACTCAAAATTGAAGCGTATCCAGAGTTTGTGCAGATTCCGGATCATGACATGTATGATGAAGACGACGAAGCTGCTTAGACAGCGTTAAAAATTATTTCATAGTTAAAACAGGCTCATCCGAGCCTGTTTTTTCTTGTCGTCGGAGACCTTACCTGATTTGGGTAAGTTCGTCTGTTGTGGCGCGTAGGGCGCGCGCAAATTTATCGAACAATTCATCAATTTGGGAATCACTAATCACTAAGGGTGGACAGAAACAAATCACGTCGCCTAACGCACGTACGATTAAACCCTGTTCGACACAGTGGTGCAAACACTTCTGACCGGCGCCCATTTCCTTCGGGAACGACCGTTTCGTCGCGACATCTTGTACCAGCTCGATCGCACCAATCAGTCCGACGCCCCGTACATCACCGACGTATTGATACTCTTCAAATTCTCGTAGCCGTTCTTGGAACAGTTTGCTTTTTGTCTTAATCTTCTGGTACAGTTCTAGTTCTTCAATGAGTTCAATGTTTCTTAACGCTACAGCGGTGCAAACCGGATGTCCCGTATAAGTGAACCCATGTCCGAATACACCGGATTGGCGAGTCCCATCTGCCACGACGTCATAAATGGAATCAGGTACTAAAACAGCGCTTAACGGAAGATAAGCACTGGTTAACGCTTTAGCAAGACTAATGGTTGTCGGTTTAAGGTCGAATGTCTCAAACCCAAAAGGCTGCCCCGTTCTACCAAAACCACAAATGACCTCGTCGTCGATAAACATGATGTCGTAATAGTCAAGAATCTGTTGAACTTTCTCAAAGTAACCGGCGGGAGGTACAATCACGCCACCGGCACCCATCACCGGTTCGGCGATGAATGCAGCAATAGTTTCAGGTCCTTCAAATAAGATCAGTTCTTCAAGTTCATGTGCTAGGCGTGTACTAAAAGTTTCTTCGTCTTCGCCTTCTTGTCCAGATCGGTAAAAATTTGGATTGGTCGTGTGAAGGATTCCAGGTATTGGTAGGTCAAACTGGTAGTGGAATGGCGGAAGTCCTGTTAAACTACCAGCAGCGACGGTTGAACCGTGATAACCACCCCAACGGGAAATGATTTTCTTTTTCTCCGGTTTACCAATAAGATTGTGGTAGAGCCAAATGAGTTTGATTTGGGTATCGTTTGCGTCGGACCCGGACAAGCCAAAGAATACTTTCCCATTTTTTATAGGGGTCATTGACAAAAGTTTTTCGGCTAAGATAATGCTAGGTTCGTTGGAAATACCTGCGAAAAGTGGGGAGTAAGATAGTGTTTCGATTTGTTTGTGGGCTGTCTTTGCTAACTCTTCGACGCCATACCCCAAGGCGGTACACCATAAACCAGCCATAGCTTCAAGGTATTGCTTCCCTTGTGAATCCCAAACATGCACTCCTTGAGCACGCGCACGAACCGTCGGTCCTTCAACCGGAAGTGTTGCTAAATTCGTTGCTGGATGTAGGATGGATCGAAGATCTCGGTACTCCAAAGAGTCTTCAGAATATGGCAGGGATGTCGAGTCACTCATAGAATTGAAACCTGAAGATAAAAACGATTAGATTTGGATTGTAATCTGGAAAACTTGTAAGTATCGAATTACGCTAGTGTTTAGAACAAAAAAATAAACGTATCTATGGTATTGCCATGAAAAATATTTTGTGCATTGGGGGATCTGATTCCTCAGGGTTTGCGGGAATACAGGCCGACCAAAGGGTTACCCACACCCACGGACTCCATACACTGTTTGCAGTGACTGCGGTTACTTCTCAGAGCGTTGACGAAGTCGAGATGATTTCACCAATGTCGAGCGCGAGTATACAGTCACAACTAAAGAGTAACGTCGAGAATTTTGACGTCAGCTGTGTGAAATCCGGCATGATCCCTTCAGCAACGGCGGTCAAAGCAATCGCGTCTGTTCTTAACACAAGTGAACGGGCTTTTGCATATGTATTGGATCCTGTATTACGAACAAGTTCCGGTGCGAACCTTATTGACATCAATGGTAAAGAAGCGCTCGTGGATCAGCTTTTTCCAATCGCGACTGTAATTACTCCTAATGTAATAGAAGCAGAAGTTCTCACCGGTCACAAAATCGAGAATGTCGAGCAACAGCACCAGGCCGCTCGATCACTTTTGCAAACTGGGTGCCGTGCAGTGTTGATTAAAGGGGGCCACTTAACAGAAAGCCTAGGAACTGATTTGTTGTTACTCCAAGAACAACCAGACACGGTAATTATTATTGAGGGAACCGCCGTTCAAGACCGGAGTGTCAGGGGGACGGGATGTGCCTATGCTACGGCCATTGCTTGTGGTCTAGCTGAAGGGAATTCGTTGGTCGATTCCGTACAACGTGCTAAGCAATTTATACAACGAGCGATTGAACAGGCACTGCTTGTTCCTGGAAACGGTTGGTTACTAGGACCTTAGACGTAGGATGAGAATCTACTCGAACTATCGTCCTAAATGAAACCTACGGTAATTGAGTCTACATTTAATCGAGGACTAGGAGAAGCTTAAGCCATGCAACAACTTTGTCTCCATGTAATTACCGATGAAATATTGCAGTCTCGTTTTACCCATCAGGACCTAACGCGTCTGTGTAGTGAAGGCGGTGCTGACTTCATTCAGTTTCGAGAAAAACGTGCAATGTCTCTACAACAACGTTTCGCCGTTGCGGGAGCAATGCATGCGCTATGTGAGTCGACCCAAACTTGTAAATTAATCATCAATGACGACGTCAATTTAGCTCGAACTATCGATGCCTTTGGAGTCCATCTCGGCTCACAGGACATGGATATCGAATCGGCCCGAAAAATTCTTGGCAAACAAATGGTCATTGGGCGAACCATTAATACACTAGAAGAACTAGACTCACAAACAGACGTGCCGGCCAACTACTTCGGAGTTGGACCAGTGTTTGGTACAAAATCGAAAACCAACGCAGCTTCGACCTTGGGTCTAGCTACACTTAGACGCATTGTTCAAAATAGTCCGATTCCCATTATCGCCATTGGTGGTATTCAACTAGACAACCTTGAAAAAGTACTTGACACTGGAGTCGCCGGAGTCGCGGTACTCTCTAATATCGTCTTAGCAAAGGATCCAGCAGAAAAAACTGCTCAATTTAAACAGATTCTGAGTTCGCGAGGACCATAAGTGTCAAACAGTCACTTACCTCGATTCATGGTTATCGGCGACTTCGAATACTGCGAAAATGAACTTCGCTGGCAAACCGTGCTTGAACAAATCGGTTCCGTTGACTGGGAACGCAAGATCGCTGTGCAAGTTCGAATCAAGAATCAAACCAACGAAAATTTCCTACGACTCGCTGCACTCGCTCGATCGATACTGGGAGAAACAGTGATAACCGTCCTGAATGGCGATATTCACCTCGCACGAAAATTACTTTATGACGGGGTACATCTCCCACAACTGACTAATCTGAAACAGACTCCGGTTGACTTCAAGTGGTTGTCAACGGTATCTCACAATTTAGCCGATCTCAACGCAATCGACTCTACACCCGTGACGTGTAATCTTGTTTCACCAATTTTTTCACCTCACTGGAAAAGAACTTCCCCCTTAGGTTTAGAACAACTACGAGTATTCTGTCGCACTTGCGAGGTTCCGGTGTTTGCTCTAGGAGGTATCTGTTTACAAATGGTATCGGACTGTATTGCTAGTGGCGCGTACGGAATCGCTTCGCTATCTGGCGTACTAGATTCAATGTCGCCGAACGAAACGATTGCGCAATTCTTGTACACTATCGATAGTAGTTTAATACGACGTACGTATGAATCATAGATTAAGGTTAAAATCTTTCTCGTTCTTTTAGGATTACAATGAGTACAAATTTACTTCGTAGTCTTTTTCACAGACAAGAGGTGTCAGTTGTATGAAGACGAATAAAAACCAACCATCGCTTACACGCGCCTCTCGTCGTACCGTCATGAAAGGAGTGTTAGCAGGTTCTCTGCTGACCCCTTTTGGTTTAGTACATCTCCGCGCACAGGATTCTCAAATGTCAAACTCTTCTCCACTCACCTCTGCTAGCCACACCCAAGGTATCAGCGATAACGAAATCGTTCTAGGTACCTCTGCCGCTTTTACAGGTCCATCCCGCGGTTTAGGGATCGAGTTGTATCGCGGAGCGATGGCTTATTTCCAACATGTCAACGAAAACGGTGGAGTTCATGGACGAAAAATCGTACTTAAACTTTACGACGACACCTACAACGCCGACCCAGCTGTCGAAAATACGATGAAACTAATGCTGGAAGATCAAGTGTTCGCGTTGTTTGGATATGTGGGTACACCTACCGTAACTCGCGTACTACCACTTTTGAAAAAATTTCAAGAACAGGAGTTCGTTTTGTTCTTTCCGTTTACCGGTGCCCAACCACAACGACAACCGCCGTACGGACCGTTCGCTTTCAATCTACGGGCGTCCTACCGTCAAGAAACGGCCGGATTAGTAGATAATTTTGTCGGTATTGGTCGAAAGAAAATTGGGGTGTTCTATCAAGCCGATGCATACGGACGAAGTGGCTGGGCTGGGGTTCGTGAAGCACTTTCAAAACACCACCTTAAGATTGTTGGCGAAGTTACCTATAAACGTGGGGAAAAGTTCACTAATTCCTACGAAGCTCAAGTAGAACGATTAAACCGAGATAAACCAGAGGCGGTTATCTGTATTGGCGCCTACGCTGCCTGTGCTGGTTTTTTGCGAGATGCCGTGGACGGTGATTTAAAAGTCCCGATCGCTAATCTCTCCTTCGTTGGTAGTGAAAATTTATTAAAGTTAATTGTGGACTCGCAAGAAGATCCCGGTGAATATAGTCGATATCTTGTTAATTCCCAGGTAGTTCCTAGTTACGAAGACCTATCTCTCGCCGGTATAGCACAATATGATGACTTTATGCAAAAATTTAACCCCGGTTTACCCCCACAATGGGCCGATAGTGACTATAAAACTTTTGATCGAAGTTTCGTGAGTTTAGAGGGTTTTATCAATGCTAGACTAATGACTGAAATTCTTCAACGAATAGGACCGGAACCGACGCGAGGAAAGATTGAAGAAGCGGTTTTCACAATCGACAATCTTGATCTAGGAATCGGGGAAATGGTGTCTTTCAACGAAGCGCGGAGACAAGGATTGGATAAGGTGTATTACACCATCGTAGATCGCGATAAAAATGTCTTTGTCCCACTCCGTGAGGGAGAATGGTCGAAGGTGTTCTGATCGCATGAGACTACTTCGTCTTTTTCAAAAACCTTTTTTCGGGATCATTAGCTTGTTCTTTTTGGTCGCATTTGCGACTTCTTTGGTGTGTATCTCAGCCGTGGATTCACAATTGTCGAAAGAATACACTGAAAACAGCGAAGGATTAGCCAGATCCATCGCCGATTCTAGTGTCGACATATTGCTCAACCGTGATCTCTCAACGTTACAAGCATTAATCGATAAGTCTTTGGATATACAAGGCATTAGTTACATCTATATCACTAACGAGAACCGTGAAATTCTTGCTCACACGTTCGTTCCATTCGTACCCGATGAGGTATTGCAAGGAATTGAAGAACTGTTTCAAATAGATCCAAGTAGTCCGGTCCATAGACCACTCAATTTAAGTGGGATTGGGGACTTTCTGGAGGTTAGCTTTCCCATTTTGCGTAGCGAAGCCGGTCGAGTTCAAATCTTGATGGATCAAGATAACATATCACTCAAGATTCAAAACGCTATTGGACAGCAAGTTATTTGGATGGCGATTATCCTTACCGTTGGTTTTTTTCTCGTGCTGATTTTGGTAAATCTGACCTACAACCCGATTCGCGAAACATTGAATTATGCTACCGGTCTAGCCCGCGGAGAGAGTATGGAAGACCCCAAGATTCAAACGCTGTTAGAACGAAAAGATGAGACTGGTGATCTAGCACGTTTGTTCCAATACTTCGCTTCAGTTCGAGATCCCGATAAAACCGGTAGACTACCGGGAAAGAAGGAAGAATAAACAAGGGTAGAAAGTGAGATTCTCCAGTTTTACGTCCTCGATTCCCGGTTTTGTTCGGGGAATTCTATGCATCGTCCTGCATTTGTGTTTTGGTACCGTTTACGCATGGAGTTTCTTCCAAGTGTTGTTGGTTGATTACCTTGGCTGGTCATTCACCGATACATCCTTATCGTTTGGTATCACGATTTTTTCCTTAGGGATATCGGCGGCCTGGGCTGGGGCAATGCTTCCAAAACTGGGTCCTCGTAAACTAGCTGTCGCTGGCTGCATCATGTTTTGTGCAGGATACTTCATCGGGTCTTGGGCACTTGCAAATGACAACTTTGCCGTATTTCTATTTGGGTATAGCTTTATTGGCGGTACTGGCTTAGGCTTCGGCTATGTCGTACCAGTGGCTACGATCGCCAAATGGTTTCCAACCGCGAAGGGACTTTCGACAGGTCTAGTCGTGATGGGTTTTGGTTTAGGCGCGTTATTCCTTAGCAAGATTTTAGCGCCGTTTTTGTTGATCACAACGCAACAAAGCTTGGTCGATACATTCTTTTGGCTCGCGGTATTTTTCTCGGTGATCTTAATACCAGCGAGTTTCTTTGTAACCAATCCAAAAAAACCAGTTCGTACTGGTATCGACCCACTTCAACAAACTGAAGAAGATCACCCGAAGTATGTTTCGAGGTGTTTGCGATCACGTGAATTCATTGTGATGTGGTTCATTTTTTTCTGCAACATCGCTGCTGGGATTTCTGTGATCAGTTTTCAATCGCCACTATTACAGGATGTCTGGCAGTTCACCAACGGTAATGTGGATCCGGAAAAACTCGCAATCTATGGGGCGAATCTCATCGCTGCAAGCTCGGTCTGTAATGGTTTAGGTCGCCTACTGTTTGGACTTTTGTCCGATCATTTAGGACGAGTTTTTGTGTTCCGATTTTTGTTGGCCAGTCAAATCATCGTGTTTGGGATTTTGATGACCGAGCGCAATCCGTGGATTTTTTCGGTTCTCGTTTGTTACATTTTGCTTTGTTTTGGTGGAGGATTCGCGGTTATGCCATCGTTCGTCCTCGATGTGTTCGGAGCAAAAAAAATGTCCACCCTATATGGACTCATCCTTACAGCTTGGTCCTTTGCGGGAATCTTCGGACCGCTGTATGTTGGGTACCTGAAAGACAACTATCCTAACAAAACCGTCATTTATTGTTTCCTGATTGGTGTATTGTTCCTAAGTTTAGGATTTCTGGTCTCAATCTTGTTGCGTAACGAACGGATACGCTTGCAAAAACCGACTATGGAATCGACTTTGGTCGACTATAAGATTCCGTTACCAAAACTAAAGCACGGCTAACACGCGAAAACGACTTAGCCAATATTGGTATACTAGTTACTTTGTCGTCAGATTAATCACTACGACATTGTTCAATCCAAAATATAAAGTTCGAACGTGCCTTCAAGGTAGCTTCGGACATAACGTTTGATCCAACAGACCGATGAGTAAACAGGCTTTTCATACCGATATAGACGTTCTTGATACTGAGTTGTTACAACCGTTACAAGGTTCACGCAAAACCTTTGTCGAGGGTACCAGAGATATTCGTGTAGCTGTGCGCGAGATTTCGTTAACGCCAACACCAATTCAAGGTCAGCAAGAAAACGTTTCGCCAGCGTGGGAACGTAATCCAGCGTTGCGCGTTTACGACACCTCGGGACCCTATACGGATCCTGATGTAAATATTGATCTTTACGAAGGTCTTCCCGCTTTTCGGAAAGACTGGATTGAGTCTAGGCAAGACACACAAATACTGACCGAGAAAAGTTCTTCTTTCACGCGTAAGCGGTTACAAGATCCAACGTTCAGTTCTACTCGTTTTCGACACAATCGTAATCCGCGCGCGGCACAAAGTAACCAAAACGTTACACAAATGCACTACGCCAAAAAGGGAATCGTTACACAAGAAATGGAATATGTGGCGATTCGGGAGAACCTAGTGCGCTTAAACAGTCATTACGAAGACACACAGCATCCGGGGGAATCATTTGGCGCATTAATGCAGCAAGAAATCACTCCCGAATTCGTCCGCGATGAAGTCGCTCGCGGGCGGGCGATTCTCCCCAACAATATCAATCACCCCGAGTCCGAGCCTATGATCATCGGACGCAACTTTTTAGTCAAGATTAATGCCAATATCGGTAACTCAGCAGTAACGTCGAGCATTAAAGAAGAAGTTGAAAAAATGGTTTGGGCGACACGCTGGGGGGCCGATACCGTGATGGATCTCTCGACAGGCAAGAATATTCACGAAACACGCGAATGGATCATTCGAAATTCGCCCGTACCGATAGGAACGGTACCTATTTATCAAGCCCTCGAAAAGACAAATGGGATTGCCGAAGATCTTACGTGGGAGCTCTATCGCGATACGTTAATCGAACAAGCTGAACAAGGGGTGGATTACTTTACCATTCACGCCGGGGTACGTCTACCATTTATTCCACTTACCGCGAAACGCACTACTGGTATCGTTAGCCGCGGTGGTTCAATCATGGCTAAGTGGTGTCTAGCGCATCATCGCGAAAACTTTCTTTACGAACATTTCGAAGACATCTGTGAAATCATGAAAACGTACGATGTCTCTTTTTCACTCGGAGATGGACTACGTCCAGGTTCGATCGCTGACGCTAACGATGAGGCTCAGTTTGCCGAACTCAGAACTTTGGGTGAGCTCACCCAACTAGCATGGAAACACGATGTACAGACCATGATCGAAGGCCCTGGACACGTCCCGATGCAACTCATTCGTGAAAATATGGAAAAACAACTGAGTTCATGTGGTGAAGCACCGTTTTATACACTGGGACCACTCACTACCGATATCGCACCGGGTTATGATCACATCACATCAGCGATTGGAGCGGCTATGATTGGTTGGTATGGTTGCGCGATGTTGTGTTACGTTACTCCGAAAGAACATTTAGGATTACCCGACAAAAATGACGTTCGTGAAGGAATCATTGCCTATAAGATTGCAGCACATGCTGCTGACTTAGCTAAAGGACATCCAGGCGCACAACTACGAGACAATGTGTTGTCGAAAGCGCGGTTTGAGTTTCGATGGCAAGATCAATTCAACCTTGGATTGGATCCGGAACGTGCTCAATCCTATCACGATGAGACGTTACCGAAAGATTCCGCGAAAGTAGCGCATTTCTGCTCGATGTGTGGTCCGAAATTTTGTTCGATGAAAATCAGTCAAGAGATTCGCGATATTGCTCAAGTGCAAAGTGAACACGATACGGTCCGAATGATCGATGTCGAGGCAGAACTCGCTGCTAAGGCAAAGGAATTCAAGGACCAGGGCAGCGAAATCTATCTGAAGGTATAAACACTGAATATTGCGATTGTCGGCGCGGGGTTAATGGGGCGCCTGATCGGTTGGCAGTGTGTGAAAAAGCAACACCAAGTCACGCTCTACGAAAAAGCGAGTCGAAACACTCCTCAAAGTGCGGCTCATGTCGCTGCCTCCTTACTTGCATCGACCAGTGAACGTCCAGAATCGGACGATGCCTACATGGCGATGGCGCGTTCGAGTCGAGATGTTTGGCGCGCTTGGTGCGATGAATTGAGTGTTCCTTATGCTTTTGATGGCACACTCGTAGTCGCCCATCCGGTTGACGTCTCGCTGCTGGAAAAATTTGAAACTACGTTGCGACGGCATCGAATTCCCGAATTCGTTAAGTTGGGCGGCCCGGAACTACAAGAAGTTGAACCAGCTCTAGCATCTCATTTTCGTAACGGTATTCTGCTTGAAACCGAAGGTTGGCTTGATAATCGTGCCTTACTTGAAGCACTTGAGTCGCGGTGCGGAAACATTCTTTACGAACATTCAGTAGAACCCGAAGATTTATCAGCAGATTGCGTGATAGATTGTCGCGGTGCTGGAAGTACTAATCCCGAGATACGCGCGATTCGCGGCGAGATCATTCGATTGTTTGCGCCAGAGGTCAACTTTACTCATCCTATTCGGTTGTTACATCCAAAGTATCGAGTTTATATTGCACCTCGATCCAACCATCAATACGTTGTTGGTGCGACACAAATAGAAAGCAGTATTGAGTGTGGTGTTACAGTGCAAGGAGCACTAGAATTGCTGTCTGCAGCATATAGTGTAAATCCCGGTTTTCAAGATGCCGAAATTACAGAGATTGCCACGGGATTACGTGCTGCTTTCGACGATAATCTTCCACGAGTGCAATGGCACAGTAGCGTCCTTGAAGTCAATGGCCTTTATCGCCACGGTTATTCGATTGGACCAGCCATCGTCGGACAGGCGATGGAACAAATACAAGCCTGTGCAAATTAACGTTAACGGACAAGAGCAGACAGTCGAGTCGATCACACTTCGAGCGATATTAGAAGAACTCGGATACGATGAAGACGATTCTGTCGTCGCCGTAAACAGTGAATTTGTACCTAAGGTTCAATGGAATGATCGGAACATTCATCCTAACGATACCTTAGATGTTTTAGCACCCATGGTGGGAGGCTAACGATGGACGACAAATGGTCGGTTTATGATACTAAGTTAACTAGTCGTTTGTTCTTAGGTACTGCTCGGTATCCTTCGTTAGCAGTCCTGCAAGCTGCAATCAAAAAATCGGGAACGGAGGTAGTAACAACTAGTCTTCGCCGCCAAAACCCTTCGCAGAAAGGTGGGAAATCTTTTTGGAATAAGTTACAGCAACTTGATTGTTGGGTGCTCCCGAATACAGCGGGGTGCCATACTGCCAACGAAGCGACGACACTAGCGCAAATGTCGCGTGAAATATTTCAAACGGATTGGATTAAGCTTGAAGTAACCGGCGATGAGTACAACTTGCAGCCTGACCCCTTCGAACTGGTAGTCGCCGCAGATCAACTCGTCAAATTAGGCTTTAAAGTGTTCGCTTACACCACTGAAGACCTCGTGCTGTGTTCTCGGTTACGCGATGTAGGTTGCGAGGTTATCATGCCTTGGGGTGCACCAATTGGTACTGGCAAAGGCATTCTGAACCAGTATGCATTAGAGACTTTGCGCAACCGTTTACCCGAAGTCAGTCTAGTGCTTGATGCTGGTGTCGGGCAACCGTCACATGTAGCACAAGCGATGGAATTAGGATTTGACGGAGTTCTACTGAATACCGCGATCGCCACCGCTGATGATCCGGCTCAAATGGCTGAGGCTATGAAGTATGCGACACTTGCTGGTCGTACAGCATACCTTGCCGGGCCCATGGCAGAAAGTGGTACAGCTAACCCTTCCACCCCGAATGTGGACTTACCGTTCTGGCAGAATCGCCAACAAAATTGAGTTATTTCAACTCTGAGATGAGTTGATCTTCGTCTGGGAACTCCCCGGTCTTATGTTTGGAGTAGATTAATTTGCCATCGATATAGACGTCAAATATACCTGCACCACCCGCTTCGATCTCGGTGTCGACACCGAAGTGGGTTTTGAACTTAGCAGCTAAACTAACCGCTTTGGGTTTATAGTCTCACGCGGAGCAATATAGGATTCGAACGTGCACTTTTTTTCAGCTCTAGTCAAATGGAAGAAGTTATATTTTAAGTTTAACGAACGTTGTTCAGATTGGGCAAACTTCGATCTTTTCTATAGACATCGTCTAGGTTCGAGTTTATGCTCTACAACTGTATCTCAGTTCCACACTACTAAAGATTTCGTAATCTCCCACTAGACTTCGAGGGGGCGGTCAATCCGAATTGGATTCATCCACGCCTCAAGCGCATGAATAACGTCTTCCATACTGTCATAACGTTTCTCACGGTCGGAGTGTGTACACCGTAAACACACTTCTTCTAATTCTTCCGGAATATCTAGTTGCGGTGTGCGACTCGAAGGACTAATCTGAACACTCTTCTTGATATTTTCGATTACCGTCAAAACATCGTTCCCTTCGATCATTCGTTCTAAAGCCAGAACTTCAAATAGTAATGTTCCAATACTATAAATGTCTGTACGATAATCGACGTAACTCGGATGTGTGAGTTGTTCCAAAGACATGTAAGGTGGTGTACCCTGCAACGGTGAACGCTGGGTTAATGGTAGGTTTTCGTCGTTTATGTTGAAAGATTTATATGAAAAATCTTGTTGAGCTTGATCAATCTCAGCTAACATCTCATCGTTATCCCAAACTTTCGCCATACCCCAATCTAGCACCATTACTTCACCGAATTCACCAACCAAAATGTTCTCCGGTTTCATATCTCGGTGTACGACACCGTGAATATGTGCGTAATGTAGGGCGTGACATGCTTCCGAAATCACATCGATCAAACGAAACAAATCAAATCCTTCGACCTCATGGGAATTGTGTTTTCGACAACGGTCAATGATTTCGCGTAAAGTCGACCCGTGTACAAGTTTCATCGTGAAGTAGTAATTACCTTTCACATCTCTACCTAGCTCGTAGGTGGGGATCGTGTTAGGATGCTGCAGCATTGCGGTAACTCGCGCTTCGCGCAGAAAGCGTGCGCATTCCACTGGGTTCTTCGCCAATTCTGGCTTCAGCATCTTATGGCAAATCGTCCGGCGTAAATGCAAATCCTTACATGAACTGATAATGCAAGTTCCGCCTTTTGTAATGGTCTTGAAATACATGTAGCGCAACCGATTATCCGGTCGCTCAGGTAGCAAGGTATCTGTCTCCTTGCGATACACCTTAGGATAGGCATCAGGCTGTTTTGGATAGAGCACGGTTAGTCGAAATTACTAAATTACTAAAATTTTAGGACAGGCTGTCATATTACGTTTCGTATGTATGATAGACATTCCATTGATCTAGTAAACATTTTTTAGAATCTCTCCGTCATTTTTTCGACTTATTCAATTAAGGAACCCATGTGATCATTGCCGTTGCTCTCTACTTCATTCTGATTCTGCTTGTATTAGTTAATGTGATGCAAGCTTTTGAATGGTCCGTGTTTTGGGCTGCGATTCCCTTTGTTCTTGTGATCTTAAGTGTGGGAGGAGTCTACATGTGGAAAAGTACTCGCCGAGTAATGCTAACCGCCCTTGGATACGTCGGAATGATCGCTCTAACAGCGGTCGCTATCACGCTAGCTTTTCCAGCGTACGAAATCATTTTTTCTGATAGTAGCAGTAATTGGACAGCTAACTTGACGCAAATTTTTTTCTCGTCGATCGGACTCTACGTGTGTGGTCTATGGATCCGCGCAACAACCTGGGACCAAGCAGACTCGCTTGAATGGTTAGCAAAATTCTTAGGTGGCCCAAGTCTGTATCTAACCATGGTGAGTGCTTTAATCCTGTGCTCAGCTACGTTACTTGCTATGGAATGGTTACAAGAAGTACAAGAGTGGGCCTTGACGATCACTCCCCGATTTCTCGCACGCGGAATTATCCCACCACTGACGTTATTTCTATTCTTCTGGGGTATCCTGTTGTTATTAAGCAAGTGGTGGAATACGTTCTATCTTCGTCTCTCGATCAACCGTTGGGAAAGTGGAGTACCAATCAACGAACGTTCGAATTTAGATCGTGTCCGCAATGTCATGAACGATGCGAATATGTTCGAAGATCAAATGCGTTTTCTGTGGCGTCGCCATGACGAGTCGTATCTAGTACCAAGGTACATTTCGTTCGCGACACCAGTACTTGGTTTTATCGGTACTGTGTTAGGTATTTCATTAGCGGCCGACGGCATTCGAAAGATTATTGGAACCGACTCTGGTCTCAGTGGGTTATCGAACGAATTAGGCTCCGCGATCGCTCCGCTTGGAATCGCATTTGACACAACGCTAATCGCGCTTTCGCTAAGCATTGCTTTAACTCTGTTACTCGCTCTAGTACAACGCGGCGAAGAAAGAACCTTAACCGTACTTGAACGACATATGAAAGAGCGTCTCCGTGTTCACTGACACCGGCAGTAACAACTCGCGTAGTCTGGAAGACAATCCACGACCGCGCCAACAAGAGGACAACAGTGCTCCAATGATGGCTGTCTTCGGGGGAATGTTTGCGTTGATGCTAGTCTTTCTCGTCGTCATTAACGCTGTCTCTGAAGCCGCTGTTAGAGAACGCTTAAAAGACAGTGCAGATGATGGATCGTACCGGATTCAACGGGAGGATGGAGGGTTTGGTTATTCAATCATCGTCTTTCCAGAAGCTATCAGAATTGTCGAAACAGCACAGGGTATTGGGCGTGGTGCGATCTGTGATCAAGGTAGTGCGTTTCGCGAGTACGTTGAAAGAATATATCGCGACTCGAACGATCAACTCTTGTTTTTTATTCTCGAAGAAAGTGTTTCGACGATGGCTGAAGCACGTAACTGTATACGAGAACTCATGTGGCCACAACAAGTATCAATCGGTTGGGTCATTGCCGATAACGAATTCTTGAAATCAGTAATGTTGGACGATATTCCTGAATACATTAAAGAACACGCGGATACCATCCCGTGACTTCTTCTGCTGCTCGAATTCCCAATTTCTCCGGTGTCGCTTTAGTCGACATTTTGGCTAATGGTGTTGCCGTACTGATCATTGTGATCGTGCTCAGTATCGCAGCGCGCGCGGAGAAAGAAGAACGTTATTCGGAAAAAGTTCAGGAAGTATCAGCAGTCATGACGCGAGAATTTAGCACCTCTCTAGTACTAAATCGTTTGGCAGCAAGTCCTCCAGCCCAACTCCATGATTATGAGACCTCCGAAATGGATCAAAACTGGGATCCCATCATCATGCCCGTAATCGAGTTTCATAGTTCATTCGTGCGCGATCCATACTCGGGTGCCGTGTGGAGTCGGAACGAACTATTACAGTCTCCCAACGGTCTCGATTCTTTTTTGATGGATCTCGGCGAATATTCGCGAACTCACGTCCGCGGAGATATTTATGATGTCGGAACCTATTACCTTGTAATGTCGATTTTACGAGATCACAATATTCGAATTTGGCATTGGCACTTTATCGGTGGTGTCGGCGGCGCCGACACAGCTGGCTCTGCCGCCGATTGTCCGCCTGGAGTTAGTTATGAAGACTGTCTTCAGTTAGGTGCTGATGGACGCGCTAATTACCTCGCGCAGCAGGATGATCTCGGAGTACTCAGTGGGTTCGCGAGCGACGATGCAGACCAAACCCAAGATGAACCTGGCGCGTCCTGGCCACCGGCAGATGACCCCACACAACAACAACCAGACGGTCAATTGGATGATCAAGTACATGGTACTGCTGTGGTTCCTGAAGGATCAAGTCTCGGTCGTGGTGGAAATCCGAATTTACCCGAAGGTGCTCTAGAAAGTTTTCCCGATGCACGACCGCCGTCGAACTCAAGCGGCTCCTCTCAAAACCTTGGACCCGGCGACGGTAGCAGTGGTAACGAACAGGGAAATAGTTTCACTATCAGACTCGCTGACCCCTCGGCTCAAGATAGAGTTATCGAAGGTATTGCGATGGAAATGCCCGAACCGCAGCAGGTTTTAAGAGCCTTAATGTTGTACTTGAATGCTATTCAGGAAATGCTCAATAACGATCGTCCTCCGACCGAATTATTGGACAACTTCACCGATCAACTATCTTTGAATCTGCAGGTATTAGACGCACTACCCATTGATGAACGAAACATTGTCGACGACTTGTATGCGAGTATGCAGTTACGGCTTCAATCTCCTAATGCAGCGGCATGGGAACCACTAGCGATTACAACTGAATTTGAGGAAAATTTAGAGTACGGATTTCTTAACATTTTGCCAAACCGAGTCCTGCTTGACGCGGTCGCCGTAACCGATCCAGCTAATTCTGACCTAGATGAAATGGCTTCACCGCGGTTATTGATCAATATGTTTCCTGATGTTTGGCAAGGATTACAAGTTACGTTAACGCAAGGTTCGGTACTGTTAATGTCGCCTAAAAATCCAGCGGCGGATGAACCCTCCTGGTATGCAGTTGCGTATTTGTCTTCGACCTTAGACGATATGATTGTCGGTTTTCTTTACGGTCGACTAGACGAAGAAGGTTACTTTTCGATATATTCCGACAGTAATAGAGTTCGCTTAGACTACCAAGAAATAACCCCATCACCAATCACCGCGTTCTTTGGGGCTAAAGCGTGGCTTATGACCATGTACATCGTATTCGGTTTACTGTTGTTCCTGTTTTTCTTATTCTGGCGCCCGGGTCTTAAAAACACGTGAGAAAATGGCGCGGTCCCATCATAGTTCTCGTGTTGTTTCTCATTGGTGGAGTGGGAATTACACTATTGAATCTTGGGCGAACCGATATAGATGCGATCGAGATTAATCTCGAAATTCCACAGGCTACTGACGCCGCATCTAAAGCTGTCGACGACGCCGTTTTACACGCCATCGAAACCGGTTCTTTAAGTCCCGAACTACGAATTCGGCTACAAAAGCCACTCCGCTCTGTATACATCAACGATTTTCATGTCGACACTTGTGAGGTGTCGCAAGGTGAATATGAAAGTTTCTTAGAGTGGCTTGAAAAACGCGGGGATGAAACAAATCAACCAACCATACCCGAGTGGTTGCGTTCGCTGTCAACTAAACATCGTACTGCTGGCATTATCAGTTCGCCGGCTAGCGGCGTAACTCAAGCTGGAGCAGTGATGTACTGCGAAATGGTAGGCGGACGACTTCCGCAAATTGAAGAACTTGAGGTAGCGGCTAGCGGTATTGAGGGGCGACTATACCCGTGGGGTAATGATTTCGAAGGATCAGCTTGGCCGTTTATGGAACCAGATCGAAATGCCCAACAAGCTTGCGGAACACATTTGCTGAGTTCTACACCTGATGGGATACACGACTTAGCGAACAATGTCATGGAATGGACTATTGGGACGATGAGCCCTGAGCTGCTTCAGTCGCCTGATCTTATACCGGTAATGGGGACACCACCGGTTCGTAACCGTGCACGCGAACTCTACGCACTCAGCGCGGCTTGGTATGCCGTTCAAGGTAACGTACAAAGTCACCATTTAGGTTTTCGTTGTGTGTATGACACCCCACCGCGACCGATCCTCCCGTGGGATGAATTTCGTGGCGAGACTGTGCATGTCGAAGGCGGTGAATACCAAATTGGAATTTCACCAGATGCCCGCATCACGGCTTTCATGACGAAAATTCCCAATGATGCCAACATTCCATTACGCGAGTTAGCGCGTTCGATGGATCAAATTCCGGACCGCTTACAAGTTGATCGCTGTGAAGTGACTCGCGGTGAGTACGCTCAATTTTTACAAGATCCGCTGGTACAAGCAGGACTGTATGCCAATGACAATGAACCCTCGCGGCATTCACATATACCACTTGATTGGGCCGAACAACAGAAAGACCCCGAATTACCTGTTACTGGAGTGACCTGGTGGTCAGCAGATGCTTTTGCACGTTGGTCTCGAGGTCGATTACCCACCGCTGAGGAATGGCGCGCCATCGCTGCCGGTGGCGAAGGAAGAATCTATCCATGGGGTGATATTTATGAGCCAAATGGTGCAGCTGTAGGCGACGATGCAGAAGGGACTTTAGTTCCTTGTCACGAAACTACTTTAGACGTTACCGTAGAAGGGGTACGACACCTTGGGGGTAACGTGTCAGAATGGACACGATCCATTAGTCATGAACGCGGTGCACTGACCATGTGGGTACACGGTGGAAACTGGATTCTTCCCGGACTAAAAACAGCACAAACGGTGTTTGGTCGTAAAGTCACACTCGGTCATCGATCGCGCAGTATCGGATTTCGAGTAGTTTACGATTAGTACGGCATGGATGGAATTGATTTTTGAACCTATCCTGTCATTCATAACTAACTAATCGAAATATTTGATAGTGAACATTACGATGCAACATTGACTAAAAGCGTAAACTTTTACTTTTTGCATTTTCAGATAAAATAAAAGCCATTCGTAATGTCTTGACGGCTTGGAATAGTCAAAAATACTCGCCACAAGGGGTTATCGAAATTTGGATTGTAAAGGCTTACAACACTATGAGATTATAAATCTTGTGAATAACTTTATGAGGAGAGAATAACAAGATTACACGTTTCGTATGCACTCTAACTATGATGCCATTTGGATTTTAATACGGATTTGTATGGGCTCATGTCAAAAATTTCGCTAAGAAATCTGAGCGGAAATTTACGGTGTAGGTGCAAGCTTCGTAATATTCTCATAGAAACTTACCTAAACCAAAAATGCAATTTTGCAATATGAGGAACAAAGAACTATGTTTCAACGACTAAGAACATTACCCTCTACTTTGTGGTTAGTGCTATTGCTTCTTTTCTCGTTCACACTAGCAGCTTCATTACAAGCGCAAGAGGACGACGAAGACGATGCAGATGCTGCCACGGAAGAAGCAGAAGACGATGACGATGAGGAGTCTGATGCGTCTACTGAGCCGATGGAGGAGATGACCGTAACCGGTTCGCGATTGATCCGGGATACCTACAGCAATATCTCGCCGCTACAGATTATCGACTCCGAGGTCGAACGCGAGGCCGGACTCATTGAAGCTGCGGACATCTTACAGCAAACCACGCAAGCGCAAGGGCAGCAAATTGACCTCACTTATACTGGGTACGTGTTGGACGACGGCCCCGGTTCATCTACTATATCATTACGCGGCTTGGGCGCTTCAAGATCGCTCGTCTTAGTGAATGGTCGACGTATGGCACCAGCCGGAGTTGAAGGTGCTCCAAGTAATCCAGACCTTAATCTAATTCCGGGCGCTTTGGTTCAACAATACGAACTATTGCTTGACGGTGCGTCCTCCGTTTATGGTTCTGACGCCATCGGTGGAGTGGTCAATGTCATTCTTGCTAAAGACTTCGACGGTCTTGAGATTGATAGCTATTTCGACTACGATGAATACAGTGGTTTAACTTCACAATCGTTGTCTCTGAAATGGGGCCAAAACTATGATCGCGGATTTTATGGTATTGGTATGACATTCAATGATCAACCCGAATTCACTCGTGGCGATGCTAGAAGTTATCAAGGTTGCACCGGTGCTGCTGAAATCACCCAAGACGGGGAAATTCGTAACACCAGTCAGTGGTTTTCGTACTGGTATGGTATGGAATGGGATGAAGGCTGTGGTTACTCGGGGTTACTTGGTGGCTGGGTAACAAGCGTTCCTTACGGACCACTGTTTTATACGGCTGGTACTTCCAATGGTGGTTGGAACAATTATTCGATTTCTAGATTGCGCGTAGGTGGTGTTTGGTTTTATTCAGACATGGACGGTGACGGTTTTAATGACGTAAGCTGGCAAGATTACGCTCGTGATAAGAATCAGATGTTCGCGACTCTCTATCCCGAAACTAGCCGCCAAAATGTCATGGCATATGGTGAGTACACTTTCCCGGGAGAGATGAATTTGACGACTTTCTTTGAACTTGGATACGGTAGTCGTTCATCGACCCAAAACGGTGGTGGGTACCAACTGTTTCCTGTCGTACACCCACTAAATCCGTTTAATCCTTGTAATCCTTTCGGTCAAGGGGTAGATTGTGGTACAGCAGTGAACGGCTTCTTTGCACAACCGTCAGTACGCCAACAGTTTCTTAATACATTCGGCTGTGATCCTGGACCTGGTGGTTCTTGTGATTTTTCGCAACGTCCACGCGGCCCCATTCCGGTACAACCTGTAGTTGTGATTGAAGGGGATCGAAATATTACTACTGTTGACGTTGCGCAAACTCGCTTCGTAGCAGGAGCGCGGTTCGATATGCCATTTCTGTCTAACTATGGTTCGCGCAGTGGCTGGCAAGCCGAGTTTTTCGTATCGTTTTCAGACTCTACGGGCGAAACCTACAGAGAAGGAATCCATGAAGATCGGCTTCAATTTTCCTTAGGGAATATGTCCGATTACGGTATCCCCTGTAGTATAGGTCCAGTTACACCTGGGGATATCTCTGAAGAAGATCAAGCGGGGTGTGTGCCAGTCAATCTCTTTGCACCCAGTGTGATGAATATCGAAACCCATCAAGGACATTTCGCAACCCAACAAGAACGTGACTACTTATTTGTCTCCCGTGAATTTGACACGGATATTAGGCAACTGATAGTCTCATATTTCATGACTGGGAACCTCTATAGCATGCAAGGGGGGACAGTTGCGGCTGGTTTCGGCGTCGAATGGCGCCAAGATGAGATCGACTCCATACCAAATGAAATCGCAGCGCAAGGTAAGTTTTTTGGTTTTAGTGCTGATCAAGGTGCCGTGGGTAAGAAATCAGTCTACGAGTGGTTTGGCGAAATCGAATTTCCAATCTTCGGGAATTTACCATTTGCTAACGAATTAACTGTAAACTTGTCGGCGCGTAATACGGAAGAAGAGTTTGCTGGAAATGCATGGACTTATTCGGCAAAAATGGCTTACAGACCCGTGTCGTCGTTCCTGATTCGAGGGACCAAGGGTACTTCGTTCCGCGCGCCAAATTTGCGAGAATCATTCCTTCTAGCCCAAACTGGGTTCTCAAACCTCTTTGATCCTTGTGTCGTTCCTACAGCTGCTATTGACCCAATTTCGGGCGAGTATGTACCTGACGAAGATCGTCGGGAAGAGCACGTATTGAGGAATTGTCGCGATAACGGTGTCGATCCCACTGCATTATTTGGATTCTCAAGTTCTAGCGTGGAAGTGGCCTCCGGTGGTGCGTTAGATCTATTAGCGGAAACCTCAACCTCCGAGACTTGGGGGTTCAGCTTTGAACAACCATTTACCAATGCATTTTCGTTGGCGTTTGGTGGCTCCGTATACAACGTGAGCATCGACGATACGATTGTTGAACCTTCAGCTGGTTTTATTATTCGCGACTGTTATTACAGTGAAACTGGCGACAGCCCGTTTTGTCAACGAATCACCCGTGGGCCCGATGGCCGTTTTAGTTACATTCATCAGGGTTTTATCAATCGTGATAACGAATCAGTTCGTGGAATCGACTTTAATCTGACATTTGCTGACACCTTCACAATATTTGACCGACCAATCGCTTTTGGGTTCGATTTGATAACCCATAAATTGTTAGAACGTTCCTCCATTACTATAACCGAAGATGAGGAACGCAATGAAGATGTGTCAGAATGGTACTTCCCAAGATATCGTCATCGAATGACTCTACGTGCACAATTCAGTCAGATGCGGATTAGTTGGGGTATCAGGGTTCTAGGTCGTCAAGAACAAAACGATGAGTTCGAAGATGTATGGGGTTCAGTACCCACCTTTAATGCTGACACCTGTTTAGGTCCTGACTATGATGACGTATTGTGTCGAGACATCGATTCGGCAGACTTTTACTGGGTACACTCATTGTCATTTGCTATGGCACGTCGCGACTTTTACTTCACGGCTGGTATTTCCAACGTGATGGACGAACAACCGCCAGCGGTGAACGGTAGCGATGTGTTCTCGCGAAGCAATGTACCGATCGGTGCGGGCTATGACATCTTAGGTCGTTCTATGTTTATGAGCCTTACTTATCGTTTAGGTGGTGGGCTATAGTTCTTTGATCGCTAAAGATAGTTTTTAATCAGAAACGGTTTCGGCGAGTATTTCGCTGGAACCGTTTTTTTATAAAGCTTTCGTAGCCACACACGTAAACGTGAGGTCAAACTTCGCAGAATTGATGTGTACAATTTATAATCGATAGCAATATGGTGTAAATTGTTCCAATTTTCAATGGCAATCCCACTGAATATTTGATTCGAGAGACTAACTTATGACGCAAAAACTGATAAAAAAACTGTTCGTACTTTCTCTGTGTGGTTTGTTAACAAGCATTGTTGTGTTTGCACAAGAGAATACGGACGTCGAAGAATCGGAAGCTGAGACTGACGAATCGGGATCGTATCCCGCGGAAGTTTGGGCAGCGAACCCAACAATGTCTAGTGCTAGAGTTTCACCTAATGGCGATTATTTGAGTTGGATTAGGTGGGATGATCCTACAAGTACGGGTGGACCCGTCATATTGGTTTTTGAAATTAATACTGAAGACGGTGAGCTTAAACCGATCCATCGACAAAGTGCCGACCCTATGCAGATTCAAGGGTACGACTGGGTTGGACCACAAACTTTTGTCATGTCCGTCCGGCAACAAGTCCGACGACAGACCCAAGGATTTAACCGTGGTATATTTTCTTCGCGGCTCGCACTAGTCGATGTTGTAGAAAAGAAAATGAAAGGGTTCGGTGAAGGGTCTGGTGGGATCTCCCATATCTTACCCAATGAACCCGATAAGATTTTGACTGCGGTTCAAGAAGGAGCTCGCGCCCAAGGTACAAGAATCGCTGGTGCATTTCGACCTACCGCATTCTACAAGTTAGACTTGAATACTGGGTCGAGAGAACTGGTTCATCGAACCAAGATTGCACAATCGGGTATCGCATTTGACACTGATGGAGTTCCTATTCGAGCGCGTGGAATTGATCAAGGAACGGAAGAGATTGTGTATTACTACAGACCGGCTGGTTCGAAGGACTGGATTGAATACTATCGTTGGTCGTTCGAGTCGTTTGAGACCTTCCAAGTAGTTGGGGGAGATCCTATTGCCGATTACAGGATATTCGTCATTGCACACAACGGAGAGGATAGAGCGGCTTTGTGGTCGTACGATATGGCCAACAAAAAGTTCGTTGAGAAAGTGTTTCAACATGCAAAGGTCGACTCTCTGTCCCCCCTCTACCATACGAACGAATGGAAACATTTCCGTGAGGTAACAGGAGTTGAGTACTTCTGGGAGAAACCACATAGGGTATATTTAGACGCTCAAGAAAAAGCCATCAATGATCAGCTAGAACAACTGATACCGAATGCTGGAAGCATTAACATTATTAGTCGGTCCGTGGATGGTAATACGTTTATCGCTCACAACTCCGCACCGCGCGATCCTGGTACGTACTATCTTTACAACAAAGGGCGTTTACAGGTTATCGGAAGTTTCAATGATGCACTCGATAGCGACAGACTTGCAGACGTAGAGTATATTACGTATCCATCGACAGATGGTTTAACCATTTCTGGTTACATAACAGTACCGAATGGTGAACCACCTTTTCCACTTGTGGTACTCCCGCACGGTGGACCTCATGTCTCCGAAACTGTTTTGTATGATCCGTGGGGTCAAATGCTAGCCAATCACGGTTACTTAGTCCTACAACCGCAGTATCGTGGTTCACACAATTATGGAATTGAGTTTTATAAAGCGAGTTTTGAAGGTGAAGAGAGTCAAGCTGGGCGCTTGATGCAAGCCGACAAGGATGCAGGTGCGTTGTATCTTGTGGAACAAGGAATGGTGGACCCAGAGCGTATGGCTATGGTTGGATGGTCTTATGGTGGATATGCCGCCTTGATCGCCGCTGCGCGAGATGAACAAATCTACCAATGTGTCGTGGCTGGCGCAGCTGTTACAGATCCGATCATGCAATTGAACAATTATCGATACAGTTTGACAGGTGCCCAAAAGGAAGAACAAATGGGGACTTGGATGACTGCAGTAATGCCAATTGATGAGGTCGAAAAAATCAATGTACCGATGCTACTTGTACACGGCGATGCCGATCAGCGAGTGTCTGTCGATCATATCATTAAGTATCGCCGTAAACTGGATGAACTCGAAAAAGAGTACAAGTATGTTGAATTACCTAGCGCCGACCATTTCTACAACACATTGAATTACCGGCACCGAGAGACTTTTTACTCAGCGATGCTTGACTTTTTGAAAGACGACTGCGGACCAGACGGACTGTAAGACAAGAGAAAAACGCACTGGCTAGAGTCACCTCGAGCCTTTTGGTTCGAGTATGACCAGTCAATACGCTTAATCGCTGCGACTGTCGCGCGGCCGTTCAATACATAATGGTTGGGATTCTTTATTCGCTACTTTCGCGAATTAGCTTACCTTTGGTACTACTGTATCTAGTATTTAGAGGTATTAAAGAACCAGCCTACCGACTCCGCAGATCAGAACGTCTGGGCAAACTACCTGCCGACATTGAGTCAGGGTATATCTGGTTTCATGCAGTATCAGCTGGTGAAGCGCTCGCGGCGATTCCAATTATTGAAGATGTGCTTGCGAACGCACCAACGAGAAAAGTATTAGTCACAACAACAACACCGACGGGTTCGCAGACAGTTCGATCCAAGCTGGGATCTAGAGTCGCTCACTGTTACCTACCTTACGATATTCCCATCTGTGTGAAATCCTTTCTGACAAAAATTCAGCCGCAGTGCTTATTTTTGATCGAGACTGAATTGTGGCCAAACCTGATTCAGTACACTCACGAACACGGTGCCCCCATATATTTGATCAATGCTAGACTCTCGGAACGGTCGCAAAAAGGTTATCGCCGGTTAGGTGACCTTACCAGTTCCATGTTGAACAAGATTCAAGGAATCGCGTGCCAATACGACGATACCTTACGCAGACTCCGTGAATTAGGAGTTGAAAGAGAGCGGTTATTTCTCACGGGAAACGCCAAATTTGATTCCGTACCGGATGATTCGATGTCGAAAGAGCAGAAGTCGGCGCTTGAGCAGTTTGTGCAATCAAATTCTTCGGTGTGGATAGCAGGAAGTACCCATTCTTCCGAGGAACCGGTCGTATTAGCTGCACACTGTAAAGTAATGCAGGACTACAACAATGCGAAACTAATATTGGTGCCTCGGCACATGCAACGATGCCACGAAGTAATCAAACAATGTCATAAACTGAACCTTCAGGTATCTACTTTGAGCGCTCCAAAAGCCACTAGTCATATTCTTGTCCTGGATCAGATGGGGCTCTTGTTCCAAGTTTATCGATATGCACGCGTTGCATACGTTGGTGGTAGCTTACATGGAGTGGGTGGACATAACCCAATTGAACCAGCGTACTATGGAATCCCGATTCTCATGGGACCGTATCGTTACAACTTCGCCGAGATTTGTCGGCGTTTCGAAGATCAAAACTGTCTGCTTAAAGTTTCCGACGCTACCGATTTAGCGAAACAAGTTAATAATTTGTTTACGAACGATCACCTATACCAGCAGATCTCAGAGGGTGTACGAAGGGTATTAGAGAACAATCGCGGTGCGTGTGCGCGCATCAGTGCTATGATCGAACAATGGTTATCCAAAGTCGAGGATAAAATCAACTAACTACAAAGGGAATAACTACTCGTTTACAAACTGAGCTACGTAGCTCAAAACTGCACGCGTTGTGTGTCTACGTGACGTACGGGCTCTCACACACTCCTCATCACTCATCCAGCTCACCAAAAATCGAAAGTTAAATTATTGCGATTTTCTTGCAGGTTTGTGAATTTATTTTGTCAAAACTGTCGTTATTTGTATATATTTCTGTATTAGAAGTATATATTAGAATATTATTTATTAAT